>NZ_JAFREF010000005.1:0-195910 GCF_017377665.1 Faecalibacterium sp. Marseille-P9590 | reverse complement strand
AATAGGTAGCCGCCGACTTGATCAAAACGCTCTAAGAGAAATCTTGGAGCGTTTTTTGTTGTGTCTGCGGATTGTGATTACTGTCTGAAATTGTTATAATGGATAAAATCAGAAAGGAGAAGCGCATGATGGGAAATGAGGAAAATAAAACACTTTATGATATTTATCGGGGGATACTCTGCAATAACCAGAGCTTTCAACTCGGAAAGCAGGCACAGGTAGAATATCGTTTTGACTGCCCGGAGTATGCAGAGCTGAAAGAAAAATATCATCTCAATGAAATTGCCGGAAACGGGACAGAGCTGGAGCACAGTGTGCGGCTGTTGAAGTATCTTGCCCCGAAACTGACACACAGTGCGTGGTACGATAACAGCGTTCCGTGCAATGGGCTGGCGCTGCTGGAATACAGTCTGGAGCAGCCGGAGCATGGGATCAATTGTCTGAACAAATCCAAGATACTGGAGGAATGCTGTCTGGCACTGGGAATCTACGCCCGGAGAGTGAGAATGCTGCCCTATTCGCCCTTTGACAGCGACTGTCATGTCGTGACAGAGATTTTTGACAGGACTCTGGGAAAATGGTGTATGCTCGACCCCACGACCAACGGCTATCTGGTCGATGAAACGGGCAGCGTTCTCTCTTTGCTGGAAGCCAGAGAGAGGATGGCGCAGGCAGGGTTTGTGACGTTCTGCCGGGCGGATGAGACGGTGCAGGACCTGCATGAAGTGGCTCAGAAAGAAATGGAATGGAGCGCATATTTTGCCAAAAATCTGTTCCGGCTCCAGATCGACGCGGTTTCCCAGTTTGGAGAGACAGGGAAATGGCTGGATGTGATCCCGGAACACTTTTTGGTCCGACAGTGGAGCAAGGCAAAGGCGGAGTACCGCATCACGATGGCACCGGAGTATGCAAAAACAGAGAATGGCTTTGAGATGGCGAAGATGCTTCCGCTCTTTCAGAAAGCAGTAAAAGAAGCAGAGACGATGCAGGAGCCGGAGAGTATTTCGGTGCGATGCATAGCAGAGGCCCCTCAATAAAAAGATAAAACAAAAGCGACCCCGCTGTGCTGAGCTCAACACAGCGGGGTCGCTCTTTCTATCAGGTGGAGTATTGTTCAGAAGGGTAGCGCTGGCTTAGCCCTTGCCGGCGCAGCCGAACAGCTCGATCTTTTCCTTGCACTTGTCGATGATGGCCTGAGAGCCGGGAGCCAGCAGCTTGCGGGGGTCGAAGCCCTTGCCCTGCTGATCCTTGCCAGCCTCGATATACTTGCGGGTAGCCTCAGCGAAGACCAGCTGGCACTCGGTGTTGATGTTGATCTTGGAGACGCCCAGGCTGATGGCCTTTGCGATCATGTCGTCAGGGATGCCGGTGCCGCCGTGCAGGACCAGAGGAATGTTATTGGTAGCCTTGTGGATGCGGTCCAGAGCCTCGAAGTCCAGACCCTTCCAGTTGGCGGGGTAGACGCCGTGGATGTTGCCGATGCCGGCGGCCAGGAAGTCGATGCCCAGATCAGTGATCTTTGCGCACTCTGCAGGGTCAGCGATCTCGCCATTACCCACGACGCCGTCCTCGACACCGCCGATGGAGCCGACCTCAGCCTCGATGCTCATGCCCTTAGAGTGTGCCAGAGCGACCAGCTCCTTGGTCTTCTCCACATTCTCCTCGATGGAGTAGTGACTGCCGTCGAACATGATGGAGGAGAAACCGGCCTCAACGCAGGCCTTGCAGCCCTCGTAGGTGCCGTGATCCAGATGCAGAGCGACCGGGACGGTGATGCCCATGGAATCGACCATTGCATCGACCATAGCAGCGACGGTCTTGAAGCCGGTCATGTACTTGCCGGCACCCTCGGAGACACCCAGGATGACAGGACTCTTCATCTCCTCGCAGGCGGTCAGAACAGCCTTGGTCCACTCCAGGTTGTTGATGTTGAACTGAGGCACACCGTAGTGGCCGTCACGAGCTTTGATGAGCATTTCGGTTGCATTTACCAACATTATTATTACCTCCAAAAATTATCGGGGTCTGTTCGTACCCACACACCGCTTTGTGCATGGTTTAACGAAGTTGCACCCTAAGTATACCCCAAACAGCGGGTAAAATCAATCCACTGGAGAGTTTTTATAACCAAACCGAAGCTTTCTTGGCCAGCAGTGTGCTCGAAAGACAGAGAAATAAGTGGGATGCAACATTTTATACAGGCTTCGACAACATCCGGCCAGACCGGCGGCGGAGGCACCAAAGCAGACGATTTTCAACAGGGATCCACATTCGTCAAAATGATGTTGGATAAAAAGGCAAAACAAGTGCCGCTCTGCTTCAAAATTTTGTCATAATTCTGACTTGAAAATTACAAAATGTATGCAGGGCTCTGAGCCTGTCGAGATAAGATTGTGGAAAACCTTGTGGAAAGTGTGGAATTCCACCCGGAAAACAGGCTTGAACACTTGAGTTTTGAACTTTCTCCACAGGGTTTTCAACTTGTGGAAAAAACAGGGCGGGTATACGGATGGTAAAGCAGTCTGAATGTGGAAAACTTTTACCACAGGCAAAAAGACGGATAACCGGCGCGCAAAAGGCAACACTTCTCCCATGAGGCGCTGCCCGGGCGGGCGGCACAGAAATTTCACGGGAAGAAAAAGCGCAATTCTATGGCAAACCCCTGCCGCTTATGTTATACTTCAAGATGAGTTATAAGCGCTGTACGTCTGAAATGCGTCAGTGCCTGCCGCAAAATGCAGCTTTACAGCGCTGCGGCCCTGAAAACTCGTTTGAAGCGATACGATGACGCCGGGCCGGAAGGGCTTTGGCGTCCTGCGATAGAAACGGAAGGAGAACTTCATGGAAGAACGCAATATGCCCCGCCGTCCCCGCCGCGAAAAGGCTGACGACCAGCCCCGGAACGAGAGCCTCGTCTACGGCAAGAACCCGGTCACAGAGCTGCTGAAGAGCGGCTCCGGCGTGGATACGGTGCTGCTGGCCGAGGGCATGGCCCCGGCTGTGGCCGCTTACTATACCGCAATGGCGAAGGAAGCCGGTGCCACCGTCAAGCGGGTACACCCCAACAAGCTGCGCCTCATGACTGGCACCGAAAGCCATCAGGGCGTGGCTGCCTTTGCCAGTGAGATCGAATACGCAACGGTGGAGGACCTGCTGGCCGCTGCCAAAGAGAAGGGCGAACCGCCCTTCCTCGTGCTGAGCGACGGCATCGAAGACCCCCACAATCTGGGCGCTGTTATGCGCTCGGCTCTGCTGTGCGGCGCTCACGGCATCGTCATCCCCAAGCGGGGCGGCGCATCCGTGACCCCCACCGTCATCAAGTCCAGCGCCGGTGCGGCTGAGCGTCTGCCCGTGGCCCGTGTGGCCAACATCGGCGAGACCATCCGCCGCCTCAAGGAGCAGGGTGTTTTCGTCTACTGCGCCGACATGGACGGCGTGTCCCTGCGCAAGAACAACCTCACCGGCCCCATTGCGCTGGTGCTGGGCAGCGAGGGCAGCGGTGTGTCGCAGCTGGTCAAGAAGCTCTGCGACGGTGTTGTGAGCCTCGATATGACCGCACAGGGTACCGGTGTGGACAGCTTCAATGTCTCGGTGGCCGCAGGCATCATCCTGTATGAGATCCAGAGCCAGCGCGCCGCACAGGGCTGAGCTGGCCCGTGCCGAACGAAACAAGGGAGGGAAGATCAGGATGCCAAAGGATGACGAGCGGAAGGAAATGACGCAGGAAGAGCTCGACGCCCGCGAAGAAAAATTCCGCACCTTTTTTACCACCAGTGTAGCCCAGGTCCCGGAGGAGATGACCCGGAGGGACGATGAGAATGAAGAAAAGTCCAAGAGCCTGCTGGGCCGGCTGTTCCGCCGTGAAAAGGCCGAACAGCAGGAAAGCGGCACACCCGAAGAGAGTCGTACCGGCGAGATACAGTTGGGCGGCGAAGAGCCGGAGGAACCCTCCGACCTGGAGTTGGTCCTGACGCTGGAAGAGAAAGTTGCAGAGCCGAAGCCCGAGCAGCCGAAGCCAGCCGAGCCGGTCAGCGCCCCCCAGCCTGAGCCGGAGAAGCCCCAAAAGCCCGCAGAACCCGTCAAAGCGCCGGAGCCGCCTGCTCCCAAGCCGGAGAAAAAGCCGGCAGAAAAGCAGGCTGCATCCCGGAAAAAGGCGGTCCAGTACGAGCCGCGCACCCCGCAGGAGCAGTACGAGGACCGGGAGATGCAGGCGCTCAAAGCCATGCTGTTTGGTGCAAAGCTTCCGCCGCAGGAGGAAGAGCCTCCCCAGCCGGTGAAGCCCGCAAAACCGGAAAAGAGCACCCCGGCAGTCCCGGTCATTGCAGCGAAACCGGACGCAGAAAAAGAGCCGGATGCAGCGCCGGAGAAGCCTGCCGTGCCGATGCCCGCGATGGTGTTTGCAGAAGATAAGGCGTCGAAGCCCCATGCGGCCCCGGCGATGCAGTTCTTCGGCAAGGGAGACGACGAGAAAGCGCCCGCCGCCCCGGCCCGCGCGACGCCGCCGGACAATGACGACAGCATGAGCCTGCCGCTCATGTTCCTGAACGACGGCGACGAGGTGGCTCCGGTGGAGCCGCCGAAGGAGGAAGCGCCTGCACAGCCGGCCGAAGAGGCCGGTACTGCACCGGCTGCTCCGGAGGCTGCACCCGTCGAGGAAGCGCCTGTCGAAGAGGAAAAAACGCCCGAGACGCCGGAACAGGTGGGGGAACGGCTGCACCAGATGGGCGCGGCCCTTACATTGCGCTGTGCGCTGGGCGGCATCCTTGCACTGGTGCTGCTTCACTTCGGCCTCGCCGCGGAGGGCCTTGTCGGCCCGTTGGGCGGCCTTGACCCCGTAACTGCCCCGGCGGCCTTCTATGCCGCCAATCTGCTCTTCCTGGCGCTGGCGCTGGCTGTGGGCTGGCCCGTCGTGAGGGACGGCCTGAAGGGGCTGCGGGGCGAACGCCCCAGCATGGAGACCATGCCCGCGATGGCAGCCTGCGCTGCGCTTTTGCAGGCCGCTGTGGCCCTGCTGAACGCGCAGAACTATCAGGCGTCCAGCTTCACCCTTCTGTCCGGCATTGCGGCGCTGGGGCTGTTCCTTGCACTGCTGGGCGACCGTGTCCTTCTGGCCTCGGTCCAGGGCGGCTTCAAACTGGCGCAGGCCGGTCCGGAGCATCGCGGTGCGTTCCGCGCCAAGGACAAAGACCTTATCCGCATCCTCTCCAAGGACATGGACGAAAAAGACCCCTGGGTACTGCTCAGCCGACCCGCTGAGTGGGACGACGCGATGGTGGAGCAGGGCTTCGGCCCCCGCGCCTGTGAGCGCCGCGCCCGTAAGACGAATTACATCCTGCTGGGTGCGGCTGTGTTGGCCGGTCTGGTCTTCTGCGTCTTTGGCGGCGGCCTCAACGGCGGCGCTGCGGCGCTGACCGCTGTGCTCTGCATGGGTTCGCCTCTGTCCTCCACCCTTATCGCAGGTTTTGCATCCCTGCGGCTGCAGCAGACTGCCGCTGCCTCGGGTGCGGTGATCCCCGGCTGGGCGGCTATCGAGGAACTGGGCGGTGTGGATACCGTTCAGGCTGACGCCGATGAGCTGTTCACCCCGGACAGCGCCATGCTCGAGGACATCCGCATCTTCAAGGGCGGACGCATCGACCGGGCCATCCTCTATTCGGCCAGCGTCCTGAGCAAGTGCTGCAACACCCTGAGCGGCCTGTTCCGCCAGATTATCGAGGACCGCACCGACATCCTCTACCCGGTCAAGGACCTGGAAGTCCATCGCGGCCTCGGCTTCTCTGCATGGTGCGACAACAACCGCATCCTCATCGGCACCCGTGCGTACATGGAAAAAGAAGAAGTTCCCATGCCCGACGAGGAATATGAGGCCAAGCATTCCAAGAACGGCGAGCTGCAGATCCTCTATCTGGCCGTGTCCGGCAGTCTGCATGCCATGTTCGTGCTCCACTATGTGGGCGGACGGAACGCCGCCCGCGGTCTGGAACAGCTGCAAAAAGAGAATATCCAGCTGCTGGTGTCCTGCCAGGACCCCACCCTGACCGCACGACACATCACCGACGCCTACCATCTGCCCGAGGGCATGGTCGTCCTGCTGGACCAGGAGCAGTGTGCCGCACTGGGCGCTGCCACCGCCGAAGACACCGGCTCTGAAGGCTGCTGCATCCTTTGCACCAACGGCTTTGCCAGCCTGACCGGCGGTCTGCGGGCCGCAGAGCAGGCCCAGAACGCCGAGACGACCGCTACCACGGTGCAGCTGGTGTCGGTGTGGTTCTCGGTGGCCATCGCCGTCCTGCTGACCTATGCGGGCAGCGTGGGGATGCTGAGCGTGGCTGCGGTGCTGATGTATCAGGCGGCATGGAGCGCTCTCAGCATCGCCGTGTGCGCACTCAAGCAGCATAGTTGAAAAAATAAATAAGAAATATTCTCAAAATAAATAGGAACTATTCTTGATTTCTACCCGAAATTCTGGTATAATACCCTCAGAGACAAGGAAGACCTATCGCACACCCGGTACCGAACAAAGCGGGCTGTGCGTAGAATAAACCAAACCGGACACAGCCCATACTGGCAGTGTCAGACTATCTGAGAGGAGAACAGATTATGGAACTCAAGGGAACCAAGACCGAGAAGAACCTGATGGAAGCTTTTGCAGGCGAGAGCATGGCCCGCAACAAGTACACCTACTTTGCAAGCGTCGCAAAGAAGGAAGGCTACGAGCAGCTGGCCGCTATCTTCGAAGAGACCGCCGGCAACGAGAAGGAACACGCCAAGCTGTGGTTCAAGGCCCTCTGCGGCGGCTCCATCCCCGACACCCTGACCTGCCTCGAGATGGCAGCCAGCGGCGAGAACGAAGAGTGGACTGATATGTACCCCCGCATGGCAGCTGAGGCCAAGGAGGAGGGCTTCACCCAGCTGGCCGCTCTCTTCACGATGGTGGGCCAGATCGAAAAGGAGCACGAGGCACGCTACCGCGCCCTTGCCGCCAATCTCAAGGAGGGCAAGGTCTTTGCCCGTGAGGAACAGCAGGTGTGGGTCTGCCGGAACTGCGGCTACACCCATATCGGCAAGTCTGCTCCCCTCAAGTGCCCGGTCTGCGCACATCCCCAGAGCTACTTTGAGCTGAAGGCCAAAAATTACTGAGTTTTTTCAGATATTCCGTCCGATGAGAGCCGCCGCACCTGTATAAAGTGCGGCGGCTCTTTTGCTGTCTGGTGAAATACAGTCTGCACGATTTGTATAAATTTGGCGGGGGTGTTTTAGTGCCTTTCACGAAAAGGTGCGCGAAATTGTGACACTTCTGGCGAAGAACTTGACCCTTCTTTTGGGTGCGTGTACAATAAACTAATAGTGAGAGGGATCTTGTGCAGAGCACATTGCGATAAACCTTATCCAAAGGAGGGAAGTGCTACCCTATGAATAAGATCACACGGCTGGCAGCGGCGGTTGTGCTGAGCGGGCTGCTTCTGGCAGCTCCTGCTGCACAGGCGGCCCCCGCATTGCTGGGAGCATCGGCGAACTTTGAGCTGGAAGTGAACGAGATGGAGCTGGAGATCACGGCAGACGACCCCCGCCCCAAAGCCTATCTTTACACCGGCGGGCAGAGCGACTACTACTTCATCGTCTGGATGAGCAGCAACCCCACCGTGGCTTCCGTGGACGGCGATGGCCGTGTCACCGGCCGCAGCGCCGGTGAGGCGACGATCACCGCCATCACTGACCGGGGCGAGTGCGCTGCCTGCAAGGTGACTGTCCGCAAGGAGAGCGGCAATGCGGCCAGCAAAAAGCCTGCCCTCGACCACACCACCCTCAACCTCGTTATCCAGTACAACAACGCCCACCCCAGCCAGAAACTGCAGCTCATCAACACGAGCGGCTCCTTTGTCTATGCCTACCAGTGGATGAGCAGCAACCCCGAGGTGGCAACGGTGGATCCGGAGGGGCTTGTCACGGCCCAGAAGCCCGGTACCACCACCGTCACGGCGCTGGCCACCAACGGTCAGGCGCTGCGCTGCGCCGTTACCGTCAACAGCGATGTCGGCAAGGTGACTCTGAATAAGCGCGACCTGCTGCTCCGCACGGTGGGCAGCAAAGAGGCACTCACAGCGTCTGTCGCTGTGGAAGACGGCGTGAATGTACCCATCACATGGGTCAGCAGTAATCCCGGCGTCGCTACTGTGGACGCTTCTGGTGTCGTGACTGCCGTCGCCGACGGCGAGGCAAAGATAACGGCGCTCTCGCCAGATGGACGCTTCGACAGCTGCAGCGTTTTCGTGGGCCTTGCGGCAGACAAGTACGACACTGAAGAGGACCTGGCCGAGGAACTCAAGCTTCCGGACCCCTATGTGGCGGTCCGGATGAACCGGCTGAGCTGAACCGAAAATACAAAGAGGAAGCCCCGCACTGCATCGTTCGATGTGGTGCGGGGCTTTTGCTTATTGATTTACCAGCTCAATAAAGGCTTTCATCTGGGGCGTGAGCCATTTGTCCTTGTGATAGAACAGCTGCCGGTGCATGGTGACAGTGCAGTCGGGGACATTGAGGCGGGCGATACGCCCGGCGGAGAGGGCAGGACGGACGATGTACTCGGGCAGGAAGGAGAACCCCATCCCGCGCTCCACCATCTGGCAGAGCAGCGAGGCGCTGCCCAGCTCGATGTAGGGATGGATAGACAGCCCGCGGGCGGCGAGGCGCTGGTCGAGGGCGTCACGGTAGCTCATGCCCCGCTCTGTGAGAAGAAATTCCTGTTGAGCCAGAACATCCAGCGGCACTTCGGCCTTGTCGGCCAGCGGATGCCCGGCGGGGGCCACAAAGCAGACCGGCTCCGGAACATTGACGGCCAGCGTCAGGCTGGGCAGGAGCAGAGGCTGGTCGAGGGTGTAGGCCAGGTCGATCTGGTTCGCGCTCAGCAGCCGCAGCATCTCGTCGGCGGTGGCGGTGCGGAGCACCAGCTCCACCTGTGGGCAGAGGGCGTGGAACTGCTGCAGCAGGTCGGGCAGGAAGGTGCTGCATACGGAATCGGCCAGTGCCACCCGCAGGGTGCCGCTGACGGCCCGGGCAGGCACCAGCGCGGCCTTGGCCTGCTGGGCCGTGATGAGAAGAGTGCGGGCATAGCTCTGGAAAGTCTGGCCCGCGTCGGTGAGGCGGACGGTCTTGCCCACCCGGTCAAAGAGAGGCGTACCCAGCTCTGTTTCCAGCTGGGAGATCTGGGCCGATACCGCCGACTGAGAGTAGCCCAGCTCCCGCGCAGCGCTGGAAAAGCTGTGCAGCTCGGCGATATGAAGGAAGGTGTTGATATTTCGGAGTTCCATAACTGTCCCTCCGGCGTCAGCGGCAGTCGATGCCGGTGACGGTCAGGACCTCGCCGTCCACTTTGAAGTGGACTTCCAGCCCGCCAAACTCCATGCCGTAGACCCGCTCCGGGTCGTGCTGGTAGGAGGGGCGGGGGTCGTTTTCCAGCACACCCTGCAGAGCAGCCTGCTGGACGGCAGGCACTCTGGCCCAGAGGCCGGCGTCGCAGACCATGGTCAGGTGGTGGAACTGGGTCTGTGCTGTGAAGCCTGCGGCGGCGTCCGGGTGGCAGTCGGCGTAGGGGATGTAGGGCTTGATGTCGTAGATGGGGGTGCCGTCCATCAGGTCGGCGCCCCGCACGATGAGGACGGGGCCGACGTCAGGCCGGTGCTCGATGGCTTCCAGCTGGACGCTGGACAGTCCCAGCGGATTGGGCCGGAAGGGCGAGCGGGTGGCAAATACGCCCATCCGGGTGTTGCCGCCGAGGCGGGGCGGCCGGACGGTGGGGGACCAGTTGTCCCGCACCGCGCCGGAAAACTGCCACACCAGCCAGATGTGGCTGAAATCTTCGAGGCCGCGCACGGCGTCGGCATTGCGGTATTCGGGGGTAAAAATGACCTCGCCCCGCAGGCTGTCCACCAGCCCGCTCTGGCGCGGGATGCCGAACTTGGTGGGGAAGGCGGTGCGGATATGGGCGATGACCTTGAGGGTCATTTCTTCGGGTGCAGACATGGGGACTCCTCCTTATTATAAGCCACGGCAGAAGCCCACGGCACGGCCCTCGATTTGAATTTCTTCCAGCTGGGGGCCTGCGAATACCATGGGCGGGCAGACGGCGGTGTTGTCGGCCAGCAGCATGACGGTCTCGCCCTGGCGGTGGAAGTGCTTGAGGGTGGCTTCCTCGCCGATGCGGACAGCGGCGATCTCGCCCTGCTCCACCTCGGGCTGGCGGCGGATGCAGACAATGTCGCCGTCACAGATGGTGGGGGCCATGCTGTTGCCATGGCAGGTGAGGGCGAAGTCGGCGTGCCACGCGGCGGGGACGCCGATGTAGCACTCGATGTTCTGCTCAGCAGTGATGGGGGTGCCGCAGGCGATGGAGCCTACGAGAGGCACCCGCACCATCTCAGGCAGAGGCTCGAAACCCGGCGGAGGGCAGGGCAGGTCCACGAGGCCCATGAGCCACGCGGGTGTGGTGTCCAGAGCGGCGGCCAGTTCCTCGAGCTTGGCCCGGGGCAGGTCGTTGATGCCCTTTTCCAGCTTGGTGATGGAGGATTTGGAGCGGTAGCCCATCCGGGCGGCCAGCTCTTCCTGCGACAGGCCCAACTGCTCCCGGCGCTGCCGGATGCGGCTGGATAGATCGGTATCGGACATATAGGGCCTCGCTTTCTCTGCGGTTTGCACGATTTTCGGTGTTCTGAGGACAGTATAGCAAAAAATTTACTATAAATCAACTTTTTAGGGATTATTTTGCAAACAATGTTGACAAATAATCAACTGAAAGATATAATACAACCAATGATTGTATGGAACGCGTTGAACGCAAAACTGAAAGGAGAAACGCCTATGACCGATACCATGATGATCCGCGACTGCATCCGCAGCCAGGGCATGAAACTGGGCCATGTGGCCCATGTTCTGGGCATCACCAACAACACCCTCCGCTGCAAGCTGGAAAATGAGAGTGAATTCAAGGTGAGTGAGGCCGAAAAACTCTCGAAGATGCTGGGGATGACCGTCGAGCAGCGCGACCGCTGCTTTTTTGGCCCGGCGGGCTGAGGGAAAAAGGTGATGGAAGCCATGACACAGGAACAGCGCCAGAAGACGAAAGAGGCCCTCAGCCGCTACGGGCAGAAAAACTGGGTCTACGGCCCCTGCAACTGGGGCTGGAAGCGGGCCATCCAGCTGGCCGAGGAGTATTACCGCGAGGCAGACCCGGGCCTGCGGGGCAGCATCCTGCAGCTGCGCTACATGGAAAGGCGGAGGCGGGAAGAGGTGATGGATAAACTGAACATCAGTTACAGCACTTATCAGAAGGCCCACGATGACCTGTTGAGCACTATCGCGGTCTTTGCCGCCCACTACGGTGAGCTGTGACGCAAAAATGCCCCCTGACCGGACGGTCAGGGGGCATTCGTGTGCTCAGTGTTTCTTCTCGGGGGTGTCGCAATGCTGGTGGCAGGAAGAGCAGTTGCCTCCGCAGCCCTCGCCTTTCCAGCCGCCCTGCCGGGAGATCCACACCACCGCCAGTGCAAACAGGACAGCCAGCACCAGCAAGGTGATGATACCGCGTGCAGTTATCATAAAAAAGACCTCTCTTTCGAAAGAATTCCAACCCCAGTATACACCATTTGCCCCCGGAGAGCAACCGGAAAGCGCTGCCGGCTCAAACTTTTTTCGAAAAACGAAAATTTGGGCTTGCATTTGGCCTCGCGCAGTGATATAATAAGCGTGTTCCGATTTGGAGGATTAGCTCAGCTGGTTAGAGCACCTGCATCACACGCAGGGGGTCTGGGGTTCGAGTCCCTAATTCTCCACCAAACGTAAGGCCGTTTACCTGAAAAGGTAAGCGGCTTTTTCTTGTACCTGCGTGATTTTTGATATGCAAAAGTGAAACGGATTCACTTTTGCATATTGATAATGAAACGTGTAGGAGGCCCCCTTTTCAGTCGTTTGTAGCAAGTTTGTAGCAGATCTGTAGCAAAATTCGGGGAGGATCGGCAAAATGACTCCGTAAACCCGATTTTTGCGGATTTTTTGGCATAAAATTTTATCCTCGAATTTTGTGCAGAATGACGAGGATGCTTTTCATTCGGATTCTGATGCCGTATAATAAAGGAAAAGATCATGGATGAAAGGAGAAATCGCTGTGCGCTACACCATTAGGCATTTTGATTTGCCGCTGCTTACCTTTGAAGCAAACATGGACAGTGCAGATACTGACCTCCATATTATAAAAGTCTACGAAGAAAACCGTTCCTTTTTACCTTTGAACCTGACTGTATCAGAAGATGGTGTAGAACGCTGGCTGCGGCATCGCACAATTCCGAAGAACCGAGCGTATGTAGATGCTCTGCTCTCTAAGGTGGGGCTTTCTTTGAATCGTCCGCTGGGAATTATCACCGTCTGCAAGGGACTTTCACTCAATGACTGCTTTTGGGTAGATGCAGAGGGTTCTGGTGACACCTTTGAAAAAGTAAATCTTTACGATAACCGATTCAGTCAGGTGCTGGCAGCAATTGCCTTTACAGGATATGGCAGCAGCATACGAACTTCGCTTGCGTCCTGCCCGGAGTTCTCGACCAACGGGATGCTGCCAAAATGCTGGCGCAGGCAAAACGGAAAAATCTATCTTTATAAAGGTGGCACGTCAGGGTTCAGCAATCTGGGGTTTGAGCCGTTCTCGGAATTGTACGCTTATCAAGTGGCGCAGGTGATGGGCGTGAATGCGATTCGATACACCTTGACAAAAGATCTGAAAAAGACGCTTTGTTCCAAGTGTGAGCTGTTCACCAGCAAAGAGTATTCTTATATTCCCATCGGACAGCTTGTGTCCAAAGGTGGAATAAAAGCGATTTTTGCGTATTATCAGACGTTCGGTCAGAACTTTGTGGACGCGCTGGAAGATATGCTGGTTTTTGATGCAATCATCTGCAATACAGACCGCCACTATGGAAATTTTGGTGTGTTGGTGGATAATAAGACCAACACGATTGCGGCACCCGCACCGCTGTTTGACCACGGAAACTCGCTGTTCAGTCTGGGCGGAACGGATCTTTGGGACAACCAGAAAGCATTTGATGAATATGTCCGCACACTGCTTCCGCTTGCATACGATGATTTCTTTGCAGCTGCAAAGAGCGCAATGAAACCTCGTCACCGTGCAATGTTCCATAAGCTGCTGGATTTCCATTTTGACCGCAGAGCGACACGTTATAATCTGCCGCCAAATCGCTTGAAGATGATCGAAAAAGAGGTACAGCGCAGAGCAAGAGTACTTTTAGGGTAAAAAAGAAAACCGTCAAACGTGAGAGATTTCTCTCATGCGTTGACGGTTTTTCTGGTATGTAGGGGTTATTCTTCTGGCAGAGTCAGAACTTCATCATTGACCAGCTGATTGGCCTTATCAAAGGCTTCGATCATCTGGGTCGCTTTCGGATGGAGATAGACTTCATCCAGCGTTGGGGATTTGGGCGTGTGCCCGACAGCGCGTTTCAGGATATCCTTGTTGACGCCTGCGCGGTCACAAAGGCTGGCGTAGGTATGGCGGGTGGTGTAGGGCGTATAGGTGGCGAGCTTCCCGGTAAACTCCGGCTTGCGCTTACCATTTTCGTCGTAAGGATTCGGCTGGATGACAATTTCCTCCAGGAAAGGATAGAACTTGCGGTTACGCCAGTTCTTTTCGTTCCAGAAATCGCCTTTTCCATTGGGAAAGAGCGGACCGTTTTCCACAGAGGTGGCATACGCATGTTCAAAAACCGGGATGCCAAAGTCGAGAATGGGAATGATGCGGTTGCGTCCGGCTTCGGTCTTGCAGCCGCCGATCAGATAAGCACCGGATTCCGTGCGATGAAAATCTTCGTGTTTGAAGTGCAACAGCTCATAGATACGCACTCCGCAGGCCAGAAGAGCAATTACCATCTGCCCGGTGGGCGTGTTCTTTTGGCTCAGGATCAGCGTCACCTGTTCGTCCGTGAAAATCTCGCGTTCCGGAGATTTGCGCCCTTCGACTTTCAGGACAGATGCAAGGTTGGCATCCACGACACGCCAGCCAATGGCTGTGCGATACAGCTTACTGATAAGAGTACGCTCTTTTTCCAACATACTTTGAGACAGTCCGTTATCGTCCATCTTATCAAGGATGTTTTGGAAGTCTTGCGCATAGAGGGCGGCAAGTTTGAAGTGCCACAGCGGACGGAGATATTTCCACGCAATGTCATAGAGCTCGCGAGCCTTATCGGACCGGCCCTTATATTCACGGGACTCTTTGAACATCCGGAAGCGGTCCTGAAGGGTGGAGTCCTGATAGGGTGTGGCCGGACGCTTCATCATTTCGACGCGGACAGCTTCTGCTTCTTCACGGGTGACGTAGGTGCCAACAACCTTCATGACTGTAATTCCGGTGTGAGGATCAGGGATCGGCATTCGGAGCAGCTATGGTTTCCGGCGCGTCCCGGACATTTTCGTGATGCTGCCATTGCCAGACGAGGCTTTCAGCCGGGGCGATTCTCGTTTGGCTGGAACGGCAGGTGGAGCTACTGCACCGGGGGATGGCGCTGTGCCAACGGGATGACCGCAGGCAGAGCAGAATTTAGCGGTATCTGAGATTTGATGACCGCAATTTTCACAGAACATAGATTTGAACCTCCTGCTTCAAAAAATGCCCTCAGCATCGGAGGATACTGAGGGCGAACGGTTAGATCAGTTACGGGTGCGGGAGAGCTGGTAATCCAGGCTCTGTTCAGCCGTGAGCCCCTTCTGGATAAAATGTACCAAATTCGGGTAAAAGATGTAGATACGTGATCCGTTCGGTACGTGGCTTATGTAACCGGCGGCTACGAGGTTGCGGAGACTGTGGTGTGTTATATCATAACCTTCGCTCCGTGCACGACGTGCGGCACCTGTTAGTGTAAGAAAATCCTGCGGCTTATTAACCATAATGTTTCTCTCCTTTCGTAAAATGATGGAAAGCACAGGCGGCTTTTCATAATAAGCATATCTTTTTGAGATATAGGACTCTTAAAGGGCGATTAAGGGTACCAGGGAAGATCTGGCATTTTTGAGAAGTCATAACGCTCCAAAGAATGCAAATCGGGTTGTACTTCCTCATATTGGGCGTTTAAAGGGGGAACGACATAAAATCTCCTTTTCAATGTATTTTGTTCAATCGCTGTTTTCCATTTCTTCAGCGATGCGGACGAGGACTTCCACCAAGATGGTGCCAACTTCTTTGACGATTTCGGACCAAAAGTTCATAAGGCTGTCTCCTTTCTGCGCAGCTGCGCTTTAAAATACGATGGTAATAATGATAGTGATGGTGCGGAATAACAAAGTGCTCACCTCCAGACATAAAAAAGCCCCTGAGTCTTTCGACTCAGAGGCTTTGAATCATGATTATTATATCTGGGTGAAAAATGGAAATTTGAGAAAGCTAAAGAGAGGGATTTATCATAAAAAATTATAATGCAGGACGTATTTGCGCTAGAAGAATCCGGTCCGCCGGAAGCCACGGAACAGAATCAAGCTCCTCTTTAGTCAGCCAGCGTGCAGCCTCAGCTTCTTTCAGCACCAGTTCGCCGGAAACTACTTCGCACCAGAAACAGTCCATGGAAAGATGGAAGGCGGGATAATCGTATTCAATGGTGTCGATAAGGTTGCCTACCGCAATCTCGGTATCCAGTTCTTCCCGGATCTCTCGTTTCAGTGCCTGCTGCGGGGTTTCACCCGGCTCGATTTTGCCGCCCGGGAACTCCCATCCGCCCTTGTACTCGCCGTAGCCGCGGGCAGTGGCATAAATTTTATGTTTCGTCTGAATATCGTCGCAGATCACGGCTGCAACAACGCGAATCATTTTCATGAAAATCTCCTGAATTATTTTTCATAATAGAGCGGACAACCCAGTTTTCTCAATTTGGATTCGATTGCTCCTGTAGAACGTTTTAGAATCAAAGAAATTCGTTTGACGCTGTTCCCCTGCTGGTGGAGCCGCAGTAATTCACGTTCTTCTTTTTGCGACCATGCTGTTCCAGCGCGAGAATAACGCTCTGCCTTTTTGTTTCGAGGAAGAGACTTCAGATATTCAGCGGTAGATTCAATGGAGCAATGTTCCAATACGATTTTTAATGCTTCTTGAATTTCTTCCTGAGCACAACTATCATTTTCAGACAGAATCCAACCGGTTAAAGGATTAATACCTTTTGCAAGAGTTTCAATTATGGTGCGAGCCAGCATATCGTCCATAGTATGTTACCCCACGATCAATTTGTTGGTCTTTTTGAGGAACTTTGCAGGAATCGGGCGGTCCAGCTTCCATGTGATGTTCATGGGGCGGGAGCCCTCATGCTTCACATAGTTCACCGTGCCCAGATAGGTATACGCTCCTGCACCGCCAAAACGGGCCTCTGCCTTGAACTCGCGCACGAACAGCAACACCCGGCTTCCCTTTGCCCGGTGATGGATGTAGCGCTGCCCGGTGGCAGAGTTTTCGGCGGTGGTGCTCTGGCTCTGCCAGTGGAACAGGCTCTCGTTGATGGAATAATCCTTGTACATGGTGGTGGGGGAGTAATCCTTGTCCGCTTTGTTCAGGGTCACAAAGAACACGTCCAGCTGCTTTTCCGGCAGCCACTTCACGCCCTCGCGGACAGTGGCAGGCTTCAAAAAGTCCAGCGCCACCAGCAGCTGGTCACGGGTATAAGTACAGTGCAAATCCAGCGGACAATCAAAGCCCACCTCCACCGGCTCGTCAATAAAATCGATGCGGTCATATTGATACTGCAAAAGTGCCTGCAGCTCCCCCAGCAAAACGGGACTGTCCGAGAGAGCATACAGGTTATCGAGAACTTCTTCATCCTCCCAGCTTTCTGCAGTTTTGCCCCAGAGGGTCACATAGAACATCTGCAGCATCCGCTTCTCTACTGGCGATAGAGCCGCAAAGTCGGTGTTGTCCAACTTTGGCAGAAGCTCCAGCAAAAAACGGATCCACCTGCGGGAATCCACGACTGCAAAGCGTGCAAGGGCTTTGGTCATGGTCTCTTCCAAAGGTTCTGCAAAATCGGATGCCGCCCCTGCGCGGACGCACAGCCGGTTGAAGCAGACCTTTTTGCTGTAAATTGCACGCGGGTCAAGATGATAGTAGTCGAGGAAGTTCCTGAGTGTCAGGGGTAGACCGGTATCCTCGGTAAAGGCAGTTGCCCGCGCCACAAGCCCGGAGGTGCGGTCATAGGAGGCGCTGATATTGTCCAGCACATATTTTGCGGCGATCTTTTCCAGCTGGATATAACAGCCCTTGGGCGCAGAGACAAAACCCTCTTTAATCTCTCGGCTGACGCTGTGGGTGGTGTTGGAGAGCAGGGCCGTAAACTTTTCCTCGAAATTGTACTTCTTGTTTGCTTGCCCGATGAAGTCCAGCACGGTCAGGCATTCCTTGTTTTCAGCCAGACGCAGGCCGCGGCCCAGCTGCTGCAAAAACACGGTCAGCGACTCGGTGGGGCGCAGGAACAGCACGGTGTTGACTTCCGGGATGTCCACGCCTTCGTTGTAAATGTCCACCACAAAAATGAAACGAATCCCCCCGGAAATGAGCCGCTGTTTGGCGGTGTTGCGCTCCTCATCGGAAGAATCGCCGGTCAGCGCTATGGACGGGATGCCGTGGGTGTTAAAATAGTCCGCCATGAACCGGGCGTGCTCGATGGAAACGCAGAAGCCAAGCCCCTTTACCTCGTCAATATCGGTGACATATTTCAGGATAGAATTCACCACAAGGTCAGCGCGGCGCTGTGCTACCATGCCGCTGAAGGTGTACAGGTTGGACAGTTCGGCCTTATCATAACCGCCGGTGCGCCATTTCAGACTGCTCAGGTCGGCCGTATCGGTCACGCCGAAATATTGGAACGGGCACAGCAGTTTCCGGTCAATGGCTTCCGGCAGGCGAATCTCGGCGGCAACGCGCCCACCGAAATAATCCAGAATGCTCTTGCCGTCCATACGCTCCGGTGTGGCAGTCAGGCCCAACAAAATCTGTGGCTGATAATACTCCAACAGCTTCTGATAGGTGGGCGCGGCGGCATGGTGGAATTCGTCCACCACGATATAATCGTAGAAATCAGCCCCGGTCTTGGCGGTAAAATCCTGCGAGTTGAAGGTTTGGATGGAAATAAACAGGTGTTCAATGCTGTCCACTTTGTAATTGCCGACCAACAGTTCGCCGAAATTGGCATCTTTCAACACGGCACGGAAAGTGTACAGGCTCTGTTTCAGGATCTCCTCTCGGTGTGCCACAAACAGCAGACGGCAGGGCTGCCCCGGATGCTGTTTGCAGAAGCGCTTGTAATCCAGTGCGGAGATCACAGTTTTGCCGGTGCCGGTGGCGGCGACTACCAAGTTGCGGTTGTAACCCCGAACGGTGCGCTCGGCATCCAGTCGGTCCAGAATTTCCTGCTGGTAGGAATAGGGCAAAATATCCAGGGTATAGATCCCGCTGTGGTCGGTCTCGCTGTATTTTTCGGCTTTCAGGGCGCGGATCAGCCGTTCCCGCTGCCCTTCATCGTAATATTCAAACTCGCTGGAGTTCCAGTAGCTTTCAAAGGTGGCTGCGATCTTTTCGATGGTCTCCGGCAGGTCCTTTCGGGTCACCTTGACGTTCCATTCCAGACCGCTGGAAATTGCCGCATTGGACAGGTTGGAGGAGCCTACATACGCCGTAGTAAAACCGGTGTCCCGGTAAAATACATAGGTCTTTGCGTGCAGGCGGGTACGTTTGGTGTCGTAGCTGACCTTGATCTTCGTATTGGGCAGCGCGCGCAGCTCCTCGATGGCTTTTACGTCCGTAGCGCCCATATAAGAGGTGGTGATGATGCGCAACTCACCGCCGTTTTGCACAAACTGCCGCAGCTCGTCCATGATGAGGCGCAAGCCGCTCCACTTGATAAAGGAGACCAGCATATCAATGCGGTCGGCGGAAACGATCTCCTTTTTCAGCTCCGTGTACATCTGCGGCTCATGGATAGCGCCGGTAAACAGGGAGCTTTGCGCAATGGAGGTCTCCGGGCGGTCAAGGTCCTTTGCGCTTTTTCCTGTAGCAAGGCGCGGGTCATTCTGCTGCAAAAGCGCAAGAAGCTGCTCTGCTCGCTGGTCAACACCGAGCGCGGCAAAGTCAGCTTCCTGTGTGGTGTTCTGGATGGTGGTCACGATCTGATTTGCCAGCTGGATCTGCGCCTCGATGCCGCCGCCGTTGTCCTGCACGTTCTCAAGACCCTTCTGCACCACGTCGGTCAGATACTGCGCCAGTACCTTGGCAGCCTCCGCTGTGTCGATGGGCGCAGTGGACTTGCGGGCTTCCGGGATCTTCGCAAGCTCGCTGTTCAGCGCGTTGTTGATGACCTGTTCGTACAGTCCGGGGTAGAGCATAGATGCACTTCCTTGCCGTTTTCTTTTATTATAGCGCCCGTCAGAAGAATATTCAATGATCGAGAATAAACCGCATCTGATTGAAAAAGAAGTTTTTTGATCTCAGAAAATATACTGTAGCTGCATTGCTTTTATTAAAAATAATAGAGATCGTGATAACCATTTATATGATGCTACAATAAAAAGAGACTGATGCAGTGCAACAGTCTCTCGATAGCAATGAGGCTTATATAACGGGTGTTTTTTTATAAAAATCCGTAGCAGCGCCTCCCATTCCAAGAGTGGTTTTGATGCCAACTCCGCCATGGGATGCAAAAGAGAGCAACGCGTTCCAAAGTTCCAGAAGCGGCGGCGCAAGGCGTGCCTCGATGGTCACATTGCCTTGAAAGGCTGGAATGCGCGTTTCTTTCAGCAGATAACGTGTGGTATGGAGATTATAATCCACAATATGAAGCCCTTGCTGTAAAGCCTGCAGTGCATCAGAATCGATAAGGGCATATTCTGGAAAGGCAGCGTTCCAATGCGAAATCAGACTTTGCAAAAGCAGAGTTTCCTGCGGGAAAATAGTATAGCGGCCGGACTGCTTAAAGGCGCAAGGCGACAGAAAAGCAATTTTGGCACGGGTTTCGCTGCGGGAGCGCCCAGAACGAATCAGCTCTTCAGCGGAGATTGCCGGAAAGGTACGGACCTCTGAAACCGGGAGTGTCAATTCATGCAGAGGGATTTCCTTTGCAGATTCCAAAACGGGGAAAACTACCTGTCGAGCAGCGTCATTCAGCAGGTTGACCGTCCAGATCAAAGACTGTTTTTCCGGCGAAAAACATAGAAAATGCGCAATGGGGTGTTCCCCTTGCAGATGCATCTGCTCTCCAAATTCAGAAGAAATCTGTGACATCAGCCAGCCATACAGACGATAAGACCACGACTGGGGAATCCGCACATCATTGGGCGGAGATAAAACCAGTTGAATCTGCTGGATCATAAGATACTCACCCCGCAATGTCCATAGGGATAAAGCCGACCACGAAAGCGAGCATATTTCATGGTGTGCGGGGAAATGCCATTTTCGGCATCACGCTCATGCTTATGTCTACGGAACATCTGCGCCATTTGCTCTGCTGTCCAGCGCAAACCTTCTTTTTCGCCCAGATAGGGATATGCTAGCGACTTGGCAAAGAACCCGGAGCCGCCGCCCAGGATCAGATAGGGCTGCTGCGGCAGGTTGACGGCACCGCGCGGCAGGGTAAAATGCCGAGCGTAGGTCTGCTGATAGTATGCATCGAACTGTTGGATGGATTCCAGCAGAGAGTCTTTTGTAATGCGGCCCTTCAGCACAGACTGATCCAGGGTCAGCTTGAACCGGATGGCTGTGCCCGGTGCGGCGCATTCCCGGCAGAGGTTGATGCTGTGGGTTCCGCCATCTGTGGCGGAGTCTGTTTTTCCGGCCAGCATCATGCAGTTGTCCGAGATTGAGAGGCTGTCGGAAACCTGAATGCCACGGAAAATGCTGTTGACGGCGTCCGAAGCGATGCTTCCATCTTTCAGAGTGCGCAGATGCAGCTGGTTGACATATTTATCTTCCGGAAAGGCGGCCCGGCGGTTTTGTGCAAGGCTGTGTCCGGTGCTGCGGTCAGCCAATACCGCACTCAGCAGCCATGCAGTACGCAGCGCACCCTTGATGCTGCTGCCGGGAATGTAGGCATGGCCCTGCGCATCACGCTGGAAAGCATGGATCTCTTTCAGCGAGTGCTCAGCATCCAGCGCATCTCCCACCTCGATCTGATAGCGCGTCAGCGTTTTCAGTTCTGCATCGGAAATGCCGCAGTCTTTGGTCAGAAAGGCCCAGAGATTGGACTGCTCGCTAAGCATAAACTGTCCGTACTTGTCCACCAGATCGTGCTCGACTAGAAAGCTGAAAAATTTTTGCTCGTCCAGAAAGGAGACTTTGCCATTGCGGGTGTTGTACATGTACTCTTTTTTGGTATAGCTGCTGCCGTTGCCAACAAACAGAGGTGCCCATACATTCAGAGTAAGGTCAAAGATCTGCAGATGATCCTGCTGAATCATAATGTCACCCCCATAAAGATTGGCTTGGAATAGCGGTATACCGGATGCACATCCGACAAACCAACATCATACAAAGCACCCTGATAACGATTTTGCAGGACAGAACCTGCCGAAAGGGCATACTGCGTTTTTTTCTTCAGTGGAGTTTCCACACGATCGGATGCCATAAATCCGCTGCGGCGTACGAGCTGGAAAGAGGCGTCTTTCAGCGCGCTGTCCAGTTCATCTGCCTGCGGCAGGCTGGTGGTCAGCAGCAGATAGGGTGCGCGGTTGGCAGAAAGTGCACGGCGCAGCCACTTGGTCTGCGCGTCAGAGGGTGTATTTAGACAAAGCTTTTGCACTACATGGAACTTTCCGTAACCAGAGCTGACTTTACCGCCGATGCCGGTAGCGCCCAGCCAATCCAGCAAATACTCCAGATCTTCATCCTGACCATCTTCGGTAAATCCGCAGATGAAATACAGTCCGCAGTCCGGCGCAAAACGGAACAGTCCAACCTGATACGGCATGGTATCCCCCTGCATGGGAACGGCTGCCTTGGTCTGCTCATAGTGGGTGCCAAAACTTTCCGGTTGCTCGTCAGGGGTGAAATGACCTTTATGCAGGCTTCTGGCGTAGCGGTCAAATTCCAACACAGGGATCCATGCTAGCTTTTTTACCTTTTTACGCAGGGTGGTTTCCACTTCCTCAGTGGATTCCGATGCGGCAATGGGCTTTGGCAGGTAAAACGTTTCGCCATACCAGGGCATTGTATCGCTGAGCAGGAATTTTCCCTGCCGGACCTGCGCACAAAGCTGTTCCAGGGATTCTTCTCCGTGCTGGACGAGGGCCTCATGGCAGAGGGCAGAAAACAGGGTATCTGCCCGCAGGGTTTCTTCGGAGGTATAAAGTGACAATGCAGAGTCGGCTCCTCCGAAATGAACAGCTGTGTCAAACTGAAGCTTAAACAGAAAATAGTTCATAACTATCCACCTCATCAAAGAGGGATTTCAGGTGGCTGAGATCCACCTGCGCGCCATAGCCTTCCAGCGCAAAGTTTTTCAGGCTGACACGGCCGCTGCCGCGGGAACCATGGCCGCCCAGATAATCCATCTGCAGCAGCTTCATGCCTTTGGCCAGAAGAGAAAGATCTTCCTCGACCTGTGCCGGGTCGGTTACATCGTAAACGATGCTGACACCGAACTTTGCGCCGGCAATCACACGTTCGATCTGGCGGGGATTGGCCACAGAGTTGGCACGGGAAATTGCGTTCTCGGTCTTGACCTCGGTCACACCCACATTGGAAAGCTCTTTTGCATTGGACAAAAAGGCATCCGCAAACTGCAGGCGGGAACGGCGCACCGGCTCCGAGGAACCGAACAGGCGCAGAATGCGCTCGTCGTCCTTGTCGAAAGCAGGCATGTTCTCAATATCCTGACAGGTGCTGCGGGCCAGCAGGGTGCGCAGTTTGCCTTTCAGACTGCTGCCGGGTACGATGGGATAACCGGTATAGGGGTCACGCACCACCGGGCTGTCCACAGCACCAATGGCAGAAAAGGCAGAGGAACCGCCGATGTGCATACCGGTGCGCACTTCCAGATCGCACCGGATCAGAATTTTTCCATACATATGATTACCCCTCCTTGCCGCCGAAGTAGCGGTGGAAAGCGACCAGCGCTTCCATGTAGTGTGCAAAGCGGATCAGGTCCGCACGGTCGGTGGAAATGCCCTTGAGGTATTCCAGCAGGTTCGTCTGCGCCACAAAGCTTTTTACGGTATCATCGCGCCCGCACTCATAAGCCACCCGGACCCGCATCAGGTTGAGCTTCACGATGCTTTCGGGCAGAAGCTTCTCCTCGGTGCGGATGTTTTCCTCGTTATAGATATCCGTCACAAGGCTCAACAGGTTGCGGATCTTGCTGGTGGTCACGGTCTTACCGCCGCTCATGAGGCTGCGCATAATACGCTCGGCTTCGTCTACATAATCTTCCGGCACCTTTTTCGGCGTGATCTCCGGCGGCAGCTCTTTCTGCTGTCCATAGCTGCTGCGGTTGTTATAGCTGCCGGAACCGCTGCGGTTTCCGTTGTAGCTGTTGCTATATCCGCTTCGGCTGTTGTTATAGCCACCGCCGCCATAGCTGCGGCCATTATCATTCCATCCTGCCATCTGTGTCGCCACCCTTTCTGTTCTGATAGACATAAATATAAATTGCGGTGATGAGCTGGTGACGCTGTACGGCATCCAATGCCCAATCCATCATGTTGTGAGAGAATTGCTCGTAAAGTTTATAATCCGGTGCATTCTTTTTTGGGGAAAGCCGCGCCAGCAGGTAAGCGTACCGTGCGAGGTTGATGCGGTCGTTTTCGGCTTCCCGCAGCAGTGCCAGCAGGTTGTAGAGCATGGCGTTTCCATGCTCGGCGTTATCCTTGCCGAAGAAGCTTTGCAGGCAGCCGACCTTTTCGGTCAGGACCTTTGTGCGGAATACATCCCACGCATAGATATGTCCCTGCTCCGGCTGCACCAGCAGATTGCCCTTTGCATCCCGGACTGCTTTGCGCTCCGGCGTGAACAGTGCCACTGCATTTTTGCCGGGCAGATGCTTGGCGGATTCTTCCAGCGCGGCAGTTTCCTCGGCGGAAAGCCGGATGGGGTAATGGTCATCAAAGATGCCGATGCCTGCGCTGAGGGTCAGTGCACCGCAGGAGAATGCGGTGAAATTACGCTGGATGCGCTGTGCTGCTTCCAGAACATCGTTCCATGAGCCCACAAGGAACACATCATCACCGCCGGCATAAACAATGCTCACTTGCAGCCCTTCGAGAATGCCGTTGATGTAGCACTTGAAAAACAGTGACATCTGCCGGGAGAACGCTGAGGTGCGGGACAGGGTAACATAGTGCATCCGTTTGACCGGGTCTTTCTCGTTTTCCTGTTCAAAACCGGAGATGAAGGCGTGCCCGAGGTTGTCCACATCCATGCGGCAGACCGCAATGCGGCGCACGCCCTCGGACTGCTCTGCCAGTTCTTCCATGCTGTTGCTGGCGGCGTAATCGCCAACATACAGGTTGGTGCTGTAAGTAAGGCCGGTGAACGGTGCATTTTTGGTATATACACGCGCGACGGGCTCGCCGGAAGCCAGCCGTTTGCGGGCAGAGAGCGGATCCGTCAGGGACAGATATTCACTGCCGCCGTCCAGTGCAGGCAGCGTGCAGTCATCGGCAGCCGAGGGCTGACGGCTTACTACCAGAACGCGCGTGTTCTGGATCTTAATGGAAAGATCTACGAACAGTTTGCACCAAGGGCAGAGATCATCCTTCAGGTTGGCACTGGTGCCGCACACCTTGCATTCCCGGCCATCCGGGTAAGCGGCGATACTGTTCAGCTGTCGCAGATCCTCTGCGGTATAGCGGTGGAACTTGTGCTGCTCCAGCAGACGGTTCACCCGGCGGAACAGCTCTTTGTAGGGGCTTTTTTCAGCCGGGGTATTGGTCAGGTCGTTGCCGGAGCAGGGCGTCCATGCGTTGGCCAGAAACAGCTGGGTGCCGAACTGCTGTTGCAGCCAGCGGTTGAACTGCCAGTTCCACCGGGTCAGGGTATCGGCCACAGCGGCAGTGTTGGGCAGCAGCACATAGCAGTGCCCGCCGCCGCTGTAGATCAAGTTGGCGCGGGACACGCCGCACCCGGCCAGAAGCTCGTCCAGATAGTGCTCCATGAGCAGCTCCAGAAAGAACGACCGGCTGCGCAGGGAGCGCAGGGCGTTTTCGGTATGGACGGTATAAAGAAACTTCTGGATGCGGGAAAAATCGGCGGTATAAAGCAGAAAAACGTCCTTCTGACAAAAATCCTTCTCCTGCTCAAAAAGCGCTTTGCGCAGGTCGGTGATGTTGTTTGCCTGCACATATTCGCTGATGCACGCCGCAATGGCTGCGGTGGTCTTGGCGTGGTCAAACAGAGAAACATCCGGGCTTTCGCCGGTAAAGGTGCTGGACGGAAAACAGCTGAACTGCGTTTCCAGCAGACCCAGCAGCGAGTTGATCCACTCCGGCTGCGGCTGCAGATCCGGCAGGCACTCCTTCAACTTGCGTACAGCATCTGCATAGACGGAAGCGGAAAGCGGCTGCTGCTGCCGTGGCAGCTTCAGGCTGCCGTCCTGCGGCTGCGCAGGCATCATCCAGCCGGGGTGGGAACCATTCAGGTGGGTGAACACCGAGTCCAGCGGAAGATCCCGCCGGAAGGAACTGCTTTCGCCTTCGACCTCCCGGCGGTCTGCGGCGGCAGAAAGATCATCTGCCAGATAAACGATATAGGCCGGGGAATCGGCTGGCAGCGCCTTTGCTGCACCGCGCAGCGCGGCGGAGTGGTGGTAGCGCACACAGTCCAGCGCCGGTGCCCAGCCTGCACCGGGCAAAACGCCGTGCAAAAACTGGTAGCCCTGTTCACTGTGGCTGCCGCGCTGCCCACCGGCACGGTACACCGCTTTACCGGTGTCGTGCAGCAGCCCGCCATAGGTGGACTGCAGGGTGAGAACGTTCAAAATACCATCTCCTTTACGGGTTGTGGAAGAATTGCACAATAAACGGAAAACGCGTTTGTCAATTTTGTAAGAGATGCTTGGAATTGGCTTTATTATAACACATTTTGTCGCTATGCAAAAGCCGCAGCAGAGAAAATATCACAGCAGCTGCAATCGTTCCGTTCATAGAGGGACAGCCCACGGAAACCAAAGAGTTAAGTTTTGTAAAAGAAAAACTCCGCATCTTTTGATGCGGAGTTTTTTGCCCCCTTGCGGGGATAAGCTGCAATTCCGGCCTATTACTGCGGCAGCGTGAACCAGTTGTTATCGTCCCCTTGCGGGGATAAGCTGCAATGCGGTCGGACGGCCTGTACATCGACCCGACCTTGTTATCGTCCCCTTGCGGGGATAAGCTGCAATTTTATTATCTGGATCAGTTCCAGCGAATCCAATGTTATCGTCCCCTTGCGGGGATAAATTGCAATCATTGACATTGTAAACGGCGAAGAGATGAAAATGTTTCCGTCCCCTTGCGGGGATAAGCTGCAATATTCTGCCGACCATCCGCCGGGGCTGCACCGGGGAGTTATCGTCCCCTTGCGGGGATAAGCTGCAATCTGTGCAAGTGGGCGAAAGCCGCATTTAATCAAGGTTATCGTCCCCTTGCGGGGATAAGCTGCAATCATTATGGTTATTAAAGACTTACCGAAAATCAGAGGTTATCGTCCCCTTGCGGGGATAAGCTGCAATCGCAGAAGGAGTTGATTTTATGGCAAAGACGAAGGTTATCGTCCCCTTGCGGGGATAAGCTGCAATCCGTGAACGAAAGCGGCAAGCTGACTGCTTACAAGTTATCGTCCCCTTGCGGGGATAAGCTGCAATAGCAGAACTGCCCCAAAAAGAAACTCTTTTCCTGCGTTTTTTAAGGCGTGTTCTGCAATCACAAGATAAATATAGCACATTGACTGCAAAAATAAAAGATATTTCCGAATAAAAAGTTGGAAATTGGTGGTGCGAACCCTGTGCCAGATTGGGGAAAACTAGGCGGTAGAAAAGGAGGTTCGCACCCCGAACTGTTGACTTCAGGGCATCGGGCCATATCGCCGGAACCCGGCAAACACAAAAATGCTGCGCTTCAGGGTGCTGCCGTCCGGGTAGGTGGTCTCCTGACTCTTGCGGCGGGAGCAGGCGGCCAGCGTGGGGATGCCCGCGGCTTCCAGACGCTGGACTACCCGGTACACAAAGGTGCACTCGCCCTGACAAAGCACGGCGTCCGGGTTAAGGTGCAGGATGTGGTCGGCGTATACCGCGGCAAGGGAGTCCAGTGCGGCCTCGTCGGCGGCGGGGTCGATGGCGGGAAAGGCAAGATCGACCACCGTGCCGTAGCGCTGTGCCGCAGCCGTTTGCTCGGCGCTCCACTGGGCGTAGGGGTGGTTGGAAAAGTTGATGAACATAGCGTGTACCTCCCGGTTCTTTAAAAAAGGCTCCCGTCCGCACAAAACGGACGGGAGTGCTGGCGCGGGGCTCACCGCTTGTCGATGCGGTGGCCAACGTTGTTGCCGGCCAGAGCGCCGGTAACGCCGCCAACGATGGCGAAGGGGATGGTGCCGGCAATGGCACCGACAGGGCCGCCCACGGCGATGCCGATGGAGGCACCCTTCACGGCGCCTGCGACGGCACCGGCTGCGGCACAGCCCAGAGTAGAGATCAGCTCAAACATGTTTTTCACCTCCTTTCACCTACCAGAAGCCCATGGCAAGGGTGCAGTTAAGGCGTAAAAAAATAAATCCGCATAAATTTTTTAAACCATTGTAGCAGCGGCCTTTTTATGGTATGATGCAGATAATGGATCTTATAAAAAGGAGTGTTGCCCTGTGCTAAAGACTTATATCACCACCGTACCTTTGCAGGGAAAGCTGGACCCCATGCTGTACCAGCGGGATCATGCAGCCCCGCCCACGGCCACCTGCTTTCCCATCGTGCAGGTGATGCGGGATACCCTTGAACCCGGGGACACGGTGCAGCTGCTGGCCATCCGGCAGGAAAATGCCGATACCGCCCGCAATTATCAGCGCTTGTTGGAAGAGCTGGCGCAGCTGGGCATTGCAGAAGATCAGGTGCACCAGCTCCACCTGCCCGAGGATCAGCGCCCGGAAACGCTGATCGGCCTGTGCCGGGATCTGGTGGATGCCCTGCCGCAGGTCACCCGGGTGTATGCCTGTATCACCTACGGCTCCAAGAGCATCCCGGTGGTCACGTTGACGGCATTGACCTGCGCCGAAGCTACCCATACGGAGCTGGAAGTAGGCGGTGTGTATTATGGCGAGGTCAAGCGGGAAAACGGGCAGGTGCTCAGCGCGCGGCTTTACGATATGGCAGCGCTGTATCAGCTTGCCGGGCTGGTAGGTACCATGCGTGACAGCAAGACCGCCGAACAAGTGTTCCATCAGCTGATCTGGATGAACGAACACCGGGAGGACTGAGCAGCGATGAATGACGTGAAAACATGGGCGGACATTGATGCTTCGCCACTGCTGCAGCTGCCTCCGGAACAGCGCAAAAAGCTGCACGATGCCAATGATGAACGGTTCCGCACATTCTGGGCGGAATGCTTTCTGACCGCACAGGCTCCCGGAAGGGGAGAGGAAGCATGGAACAGCGTGGATTTCTGCAAGGCGTTTCTGGATGCGTTTGATTTTTGGGAAGCAAAGCCGGGGCAGACCTTCAGTATGTATCTGCGCACCGCTGTCCGTCATGCACAGGCACACGACCAGCAGCAGGAAGAAATGGCAGTGACGGGCTTCGGACGCGAGACGAACCGCAAGATCAAAAAAGCGCTGGAGTACATGGAAAAGAACGGAATTACAGAGAGTGTGCTCTGCCGTGACCCGGAAAAAGAACAGGTGATCGCCGATATTGTCGGGGTCGGCGTAAAGACCCTGCGGAAAGCACTGCGCAATAAGCAGTCGGTGCTCAGTCTGGACGACACTGGAGGAGAGGATTCGGCGCTGGGTGACCGGGTGGTTTCCCAAGAAAAAAGCGTGGAAGAAAAGGTGGAGCAGAGCAGTGAAATGCTGGCATGGCTGCACCGCGGCATAGGGCTGATGAACCTGCAGCAGAAGGAAAAATACGGCAAGACAGCTGGCCCGTTGTGGAGCAGCGTGCTGATGGGCTTTCTGCGCAACAATGACGCGCTGCCTCCGGCAGAGGATGCGCCCGCGCGGCTGGCAAACTGCGATGACCTGCGCCCGCTGGAACAGGATAACTGTCTGTGGGATATCCTGCTGCTGCACCGGTATGTGGAGTTTACAGTTCAGCCGCCCTATGCACCCAAAGCGCTGGAATGCGCCGCGCTCCACGCCCTGCTGGACTCGGAGCGCAACCCGGCGCAGGATAAGACCGTGGCAGAATTTCTTGGTGTGAGCCGGGCGGCGGTGTCGCAGCGGCGCAAAACATGGCAGCAAAAACTGGTGCAGATGAAAACGGAACAGGAGGATGGATAAGATGGGACGCGATGTTTTACTTTTATATATGAGCCCGAAAAACCCGAACTACAAGACCCAGACCAACGAGGGCGCGGTGCGGTACCTGATAAAGGAAAAGGAGACCCCGGACTGCATTCTGGCACTGTGCAGCGAGACGGTGCGCAAAAAAGCTGTGGTGGAAATGCCGGACGGCAGCACCTGCACCACGCTGGAATATTTCCGCGATGCGTTGCGCAGGGTGGGCATCCCGGAAGAACGGCTGGTGGTGATCGAAGTGCCGGACAGCATGGATGACGAGAAAAAGCAGTTTCAGGCCATCTCGCAGCTGCTGGAAAAGATCAACGAAGGGGACACCCTTTCCATCGACCTTTCCGGTGGCATGCGGGACACTGCCATGCTGCTGGTGACCGCTGCCCGCTGTATGCGGGACCTGCGCAAAGTGGAGACCCGCCGGGTGATCTATGCGGAGCTGCGCGGGGAAGAGCCTGTCGCGCATGACCGCACCCAGCTGTATGATCTGTTCGACTTTGTTACCGCCATGGACGAGTTCTTCTCCACCGGTACCGCGCAAAAACTGAAGCGCTATCTGTGGAGCGAGGGCGAAAAAGACCCGGTGCTGCACACGCTGCTGACCCGTATCAACCAGTTCTCGGAAGATCTGGCGCTGTGCCGGGTGCAGAAATTGAACGACGATTTGAACCAGATCGATCAGGCGCTGAAAAAGACGCCCAAGAAGAGCCAGAACCTGACCGACCTGTTCTTCCGGCTGCTGAAAGACCGTTTCAGTACCGAGTTTGCAGAGCTGCTTTCCTCCGGCGAAAAGGCGCTGCCTGCACTGGTGAGCTGGTGCGCCGGCCACGGGATGTACCAGCAGGCGCTGACCCTGCTGTGCGAGCAGATGCCGGAATATGTCTGCCAGCATATTTTTGTGCAGCCCACCCCCAAAGGCTGGGAGTATCTGGCAGCGCAGATGCAGAACAAGGGCAAGCCGTGGGTGTACCCGCTGTTCCACTTCCATTTCTGCCGCCTGACTTTGATGCAGAAGGAATATCCCTATACAACAGACCTGCGCCTGACCCTAAGCCGGGACGATGCAGAAGGAAATATGCTGTTCGGCGTAGCAAATGATGCAGAAATGCACGACTATCTGGATATGGTGCTTGCCTCTGGGCAGCTGGTCATCGACCCTGCCATCCGCCCGCAGCTGGAGCAGGCTGCCCTGCTCTATCAGCGCGTGATGCAGTACCGCAACCAGATCAATCACGCCAGCGCCAGCGACCTAGGCTTACAGAGCGAGCGCGTTCTGCCGCTGGATACAGAGCACATTAAAGAGACCCTGCAAAAGATCGCCGCCTACCTGCATGAGATCCGCCCCTTGAAGCGGAACGTCCCGCAAGGCGTCAAGGCGCTGCCTGTCACAAAGACGATTCCGGCAGGCGCAGTTCCCAACCTGTAAAATAGAATATAAGAAAAAGCAAAGCACCTCCGCTGCTGGCAAACGCCAGTGGCAGAGGTGCTTTTTTGTCCCCTTGCGGGGATAAATTGCAATTTGCATGGTTCTGAAATGGAGATTTCACTCCCGCGGTTTCCGTCCCCTTGCGGGGATAAATTGCAATGAAAGAGATTAAGACTGTCGCAGCTGTTCTGGAAGTTTCCGTCCCCTTGCGGGGATAAATTGCAATCGCACTGATTGTTGACGCACAGCCTGACGATACGTTTCCGTCCCCTTGCGGGGTGTAGTTTTACTATACCACACATTGAGTCAAAAGAAAAGAACTATACACCGGAGAAGCGCGGATGGAGCAGAAAAGATAAGGCATAAAGATCACCTCGATTCGGCAGAAGGGGCGTCAAAGCCCTGAATGGGCAGGCCGAGAAAGTATTCCTCGATGCGGTCCCAGAGCTGCTCGCTGGAAAAGCCGCTGGTAAACAGCCAGCTCATCAGCCGCACAGCATCGGTGTGGCGCTGGGCAATGCGCTCCGGCAGGTGGTTGCGGTAGAACCCGCGGTCAGCCAGCTCCAGGGTCTGGGTCTGGTTGACGTAGAGGTACAGGCGGCTGTTGGAGCCTCCCAGAAGGGCAAAGTGGAGCAGGTCCAGCTCTTCCAGAACGCCCAGAGCCGGGGTCAGACGCTCGCTGCCCTGCACAGAATCGTTCACCGGCAGATAGCGGCAGGTCTCGCCGCTGTGCAGAACAGCAAAGCTCTGCTCCAGCCAGTGGAAAAACTCGCTGATGAACGGGTCCACGACGCTGTACTCTGCGCCTTCCTGCGTGGTGCCACGGCGCAGCACACGGGTGCGCTGCAGGCGGGACGAATGCTGCTGCCAGGACTGCACAGCCGCCAGCACTACGCGCACTGCACTGGTGGCACGGGTGCTGCTCAGGCCTGTGGCCTGCGCCAGCCGGGCGGCGGCATCCCGATCGTAGAGATACTGGCCACTGCGGGCAGCCTCGAAGAAGATCTCCTTCAGGGCGCGCAGCAGAACGGAAAAACGGGCATCCGCATTGGCATGCCACTCCAGCGTCAGCTGCATGGCGGGGGTCAGGTGCAGCTGGGCATTCAGCGGCAGCTTGTCGCTGTGGGTGTACAGCAGGTACTTGAACTGCGGAAAGGAAAAATCGTTCTGCCAGCGGCTGCTCCACAGGCGGGCAAGATCTACGTCGTAGACTCCGGCGGCCTCATCCTGCAGGGCGGCAGCACCGGTACAGATGCGGTTGACTGCGGCGGCATCGGCGCTGTTGAGCAGGAAATACCCGTGGGTGAACAGAGGAGAGGGCCGCATGATGAAGGGTGCATAGCCGCGTGCTTCGCTGTCCTTCTGGATCAGCAACATGGCGGTCTTGACCTTGGCCAGCGGGTCCTGCTGGTGCTCACCGTTAGGGCTGGCAAAGATGTAGGCGAAGCTCTCGGCATCCACCAGAAGCTCGTTGCGGTGCTTGGTGGCAGCGGCCGGCTGGCTGGCGCGGTGCTGGCGGTATATTCCATGGTAAAACCCCGCTTTCACTTCCAACTGTAAGTGTTTTCGCTTAGTAGAAGCCCATGGATGCAGTAGAGTTAAGTCTTTCGAGGAAAAAATTATGGTTATCTTTTTGGAAACGTCAGTCAAATAAAAAATCAATGAGTTCTCTTATAAAGGTATAGAATTAAGAAACAAGGACAGAAAACCTTGCCAAAGAAACAAACTATACAGAGCTTTTTGCGTATGATACAATAAAATTATAAATCTTAATGAGGAATATCGTTTTAGGAGGCCATCATGGAGCCAATGAAAGCAACCAGTGTCAACAGCCGTGCGGAGGAGCTGTTTGTGCAGCTCTTCTGTGAGGCTTTTGGGCCTGAGAAAACCGAAAATTTGCAGGTCCAGTACCCCTGCGTGGACATCTATGGACGGCATCGCTATATCGACTTTGCGCTGGAATCTCCTGAATCCAAAATTGCAATCGAGATTGACGGTGAGACCTACCACAACCCTAGCAAGGTGTCCGAAAACAAATACGCTGATGACCTCCTGAAACAGAACAGCCTGATCTATGACAACTGGAAAGTATACCGTTGGATCTACAGCCAGCTGGAAAAGCAACCGGAAAAGGTCAAAGACGAGCTGATTACGCTTCTGGGCACCAGCCCCATGTTCAAGGCGTTTGAAGCGGACCTGCCGGTTCAGATGGGGCAGACCATCGAGCTTCGGGATTACCAGCAGGAGGCTACCGAGAACCTGCAGAAAATGCGAGAGGACGGCAAGACCATTGCGTTGTTGTACCATGCAACCGGCGTAGGAAAAACCATCACGGCAGCAACGGATGCCAAGGCAATGGGCGGACGTACGCTGTTTCTGGTCAACGCCCTGAAGTTGGCATCTCAGGCAAAAGAGACCTTTGCTAAGGTCTGGCCGGAAGCGACTTTGGGAGAGTACACCGGAAGCCAGAAGGATATGACCCAAACGGTCATTTTTGCAATGGTACAGAGCATCTCCAAGGATCTGGAAAAGTTCTCGCCTACAGATTTTGACTACCTGATCGTGGACGAATGTCACCATGCGGCAGCCAACACCTACCAGAAGATTTTCACCTACTTCCACCCGAAGTTTATTTTGGGTTTGACCGCTACCCCGGAACGCAGCGATGGCGAAGATATGCTGGAACTGTTCCAGAACGTTGCCCACAAAATGAATCTCAAAACTGCTGTAGAGCGTGGTATTCTGGTGCCGATTCGCTGCATCCGGGTCAAGACCAACATCGACCTGACCGATGTGCGGATCAACGGCATCAAATACAATTCGCAGGATCTGGAAAGCAAGCTGTTTATCCCGGAACGGAATCAGTTGATCGTTGATACATATTTAAAGTACGTCAACGGCAAAAAGACCGTGATCTTTTGTGCCAGCGTAGACCATGCAGCCGAAATTGCAAAATATCAGCCCATGGCGTATGTGTTGGCACCGGAGAACAAGCGCAAGCTGGATCAGGATATGCTGTTTCAGGGTGAAAAGCCGGAGGCATGGCTGGATGTGCCAATCGATGTGTCGGACTATGAGATCATTGACCTTTTCAACTGGCAGAACAGCGTCAAGGATATGATCTCGCAGATCGAGTTCGTCCGGATGGTGGATGTGCAGTCCGAGACGGTGGAGCGCTACATCAAGGACGGAAAAGTCAAACCGGACCTTTCGATTCCCTTTGGTGATAAGCGGATGTTCCACTATTTCCGGGAGGAAAGCATCCGCAACATTGCGAAACAGTATGGCTGGGATCTCATTACGCCGCAGAATATGGCGGACAAGTTCATGAAGTTTATTGAAACGATGGACATGAGCTACTTCTACAAGCCAGTGCTGCTCAAAGCAATCTATGAGTATATGGACACCAGCGGCAGAGTCGCTCTGCCGGACGTGGTGGGCTACTTCATCGACTTCTACGAGGACCGCAAGGCGCACGGGATGATCGCAGAGAAATCCACCAGCATTTATCAGAAGGGTGGCTATACCCGGAAGGATGTGGAGAAGAACATCCTCTCCAATCCCTTCAAGCGCTTTGAGGATATGCGATTCCTGATGCGCTGCAAGGACGTGGAGACCATCGAGGTGAACCCGATCATCTTCCGCAAGCTCACACGGGAAGATTGGCTGCATATTGTGGATGTCTGCGATAAGAGCCTTGAAAAATATTATTTGCGGCTCAAAAAATGATGTGAGCGCCGATAATTGACTGCGGGTGACGTGCATGATGAAAATAGTGAGAAATATGATCCGGTGTAAAAAGTGCAGGGACGTTATTGAAAGCTGCTCTGTGCATGATTTCAAATTTTGTTCTTGCGGATCGTGTGCAGTCGATGGCGGGCATGAGTATCTCCGTAGATGCGGAAATCCAGAAGACTGGGAAGAATTATCTGAAACGCAAAGTGTAGATGATTGAAAATTAAGCTGAACACGGCCTTTGAAGCAGAAGTTCAGCGGCAAGCAAAAAGCTCTTGGCCTCTATATTAAAGGCCAAGAGCTTTTTGCAAAGATGATGCTGTAAAGAAGTAAAACAGTGAAAGCGATAAGAACAGGTGGTCAATTACTTTGCATTTTTTGCATGCGTTGCGCTAACCAGTGATTGAGAAGGCGTTAATGGAGCAAGCCATACTTTGCCAGTTCCCTTATAAACATTTACCAGACCCTCACCGGATGCGGCAGAACCAAGCAAGGTTTTTCCGGAACGTTCAACCGTAAAGCTGAGACTGCCGGACCAGCAAATCGCAAAGCTGCCATCAATTTTTAAAACGTCGTCTTGAAGGTCGATTTCTACGATTTCCGAACGGGGAACATTGCTTTCCAGTACACATACACCATTGCCAGCAAGCCGTAGATTGAAGAGCCCTTCATTTCCGAGTGCTGCAGAAGAAAGCGAGGAGCGTGCTTGAATCTCGTGCTTGACAGTGGATTCACAGGCCAGGAACATGCCGTCTTCCATTACAAGACCGTCTGTCCAGTCAGCGACATTTTCGGTTAGAAGATATTTATAGGTGGGTTCGGTCACGAGCACACCCGTTCCGACGTACTCCGGCTTGATTGCGCTTTCTTTTGTGACGGAACTTTTTACCATTTTGCCTAAGAAGTCGCCAACACCCTTCAATCCGGTGGTTGCTTGCACGTTGCCAACAATGTACTGCATTGCGCCCGCTTGGAGAACAAGCCCCACTTTTCCGTTGAGATTGGCAATGGCCTGTTTCCGTTTGACATTCATCTGGCTCATATAGTATTCTTCCATTGCATTGCAAGGCGCTACGGAGAAATCGACATTGTGCTCAACAATGGAGAAGATACCCTTCTGTTCGGTGACGATGTGACTTGTCTGATTTGCCAGATTGTTGATTTTAAACATAAGCAAATACCCATTTCAAAGCAGATTTCGCATTTTTGTATGCAAGATTTGGTGTCCGTAAAAATGCTTAGATAAGTAGTCACAGTACAACTGAATAACTCCTTAAAATTCAGTGTATCATACGTCAACTGAAAATACTATCATCAAACCACACAAAACATTTGAGACTTTTTTGGCGAGGGGAGAGTATAGGAGTTGAAAGTTTGGCCAATGAGAATATAAAAAACAGGTTACTGATGCAAGTCGAAAAAATGCCGTTTGTAGCAGATCTGTAGCAAATTGAGCCTGTTTAACGAATTGACGTCATAAAAATCAAAAAGTCGTCATGCATCACACGCAGGGGGTCTGGGGTTCGAGTCCCTAATTCTCCACTCAAAAATCCGTTGTCATATGACAACGGATTTTTTTGTTTATCTGCATCTTGCCTCCCGGCAGAAAAGACGGTACAATAAAATAAAGCACAGCAGGGGGCGGGCGAGATGGAGAAACTGGAAGCGAAGCTGAAAGCAGTGGACTGGGCCGTGCGGGATGTACTGGTGGGTACTATGCGCAGCCCGCAGCAGCTGGAGATTTGCCGGAAGCACTGCTTTTATTACATCCCGGCAGAGCGCCTGCAAGACAGTGATTTTCCTATCCGCTATGTGGCCCTTTACCAGTCGCAGTATGTGTTCGGCGCACAGGCAGGTGTCCGGTACTACGGCGAAGTCACGAAATGCAGCGCCGTCCGCCGGAGCGCTATCACAGAGGTCAGCCCCCGGAGAGGGACGGAAGGAAATTTTTATTACCGCTTCGACATCCGGGAATGGAAGCAGCTGAATCGGCCCATCGAGGCCAAAGAAACGGGCTTTGTAAGGGATTTTACCAACCTGTTCCTGCTGGAGCACAGTGTCCAGACGCCGGAACTCTGGCTCCGCACGGAAGAGGAATACCGCCTTTGTTCGGCCCTGAAGCGGGCTGTCTGGGGCGACACCATCAACGAACCGGACAACGGTCTTGCATTTGAATTCCGGGGCTTCACCGTGAGCTTTGCGGAGGGAAAAATTTTCGTTTCAGACGAAGACCGCGCTTTTGCGCGGTATGAACTCTCGCATTTTTTGCAGGATCCCGGCGCTGTGGTCCGGGGCATCCGAAGAGAATGCCTCCGGAGGGATTCCATGAGGGAACTCTCGAAGATTTGAATCGTTCCTATTATTTACTTCTGCACGCCTGCGGCACACTGCTCGATGAACTGCTTGGCGACGCGGGGGCTGCGGCCTCCGGCACGGATGGCGAAGGCTTCGGCCTTGGTCAGCAGCTCGTCGTGGGGCATCTCGATGCCGTGCTGTTTGGCCAGCTCGGTGAGGATGACCTCGAAGCGGGCTTTCTCAGGCCGCTGGAAGGTGACGGTGAGGCCGAACCGGGCCGAAAGGCTCATCAGCTCCTGACGGGTGTCGGCCTCGTGGATGTCGTCGCCGGTGCGGTCGGAGAGGGTCTCCTTGATGAGGTGGCGGCGGTTGGAGGTAGCGTAAACGGCGATGTTCCGGGCTCTGCCGCCCACGCTGCCCTCGAGGATGGCTTTCAGGGCCGCAAAGTTGTCGTCGTTGGCCGTGAAGCTCAAATCGTCGATGAAGAGGATGAACTTCAGTGGGTTCGCAGCCAGCTTGTCCATCAAATCGGGGATCTGATAGAGCTGGTTCTTCTTGACTTCCACGAGGCGCAGGCCGTCGGCGGCGAACTCGTTGGCGATGGCCTTGACGGTGCTGGACTTGCCCGTACCGGCGTCGCCGTAGAGCAGGACATTGTTGGCAGGCATCCCGGCCAGCAGGGCGCGGGTGTTGGCGATGACCTTCTCCCGCTCCTGCTCGTAGCCCGGCAGCTCGTCGAGGCGCTGGGGGTCGGGGTAGCGCACCGGCACCAGCTGGCCGTTCTCGACCGTGAAGACGTGGTGCTTGGCGAACATTCCGTAGCCCTTTTTGCCCACCTCGCTCATCCGCTGGGCGTAGGCGGCGTGGAGGTCGATGGCCTTCGTCTCCCACCGGGGCAGGAAAGGCAGCTTGTCGGCGGCACCGGCGGCGTCCAGAAGCTCGTCCAGCGTCAGGCTGCACAGCTGCTGCAAGAAGTCCAGCTCATTGTCCAGTGCAGTCTGCAAGACGGGCGGCACTTCGCTGACAGCTGCCTGCCGGACACAGACCGTCTCGGCTTCGAGGACGGCAGCGGAAAGGTATTCGCCGAAATTGGTGGTGTGCTCGAAGAGGGCTGCTTCGAAAGAAGCAGCCGCGTCGCACACAGCTCCCGTGCTCTGGGGGGCAGCGGCCATCCGGTCGGTGAGGTCAACAAATTTTGCAATGACGTCATCGTCCAGCAGGGCGCGGAAGATGACCAGCCCGTGGAGCCGGGCGTTCCATTCTGTGAGGTTCATAATCTTGTTCCTTTATACTCTTTTTTGGAAAACCCCTCCGTCACGCCTGACGGCGTGCCACCTCCCCTATCGAGGGGAGGCCTTGGCATGGCGGAAAACTTCATCTCTTCGCCAGAGGCTCCCCTACAAGGGGAGCTGGCTGCGAAGCAGACTGAGAGGTTGTACGAAGACGGGCCTGCCCATGAACCGCAGGCGTGACGGAGAGGTTAAAAATTAAGCGCGTACTCCCAAAGTATACAGCGATGTAAGGCCCTGCGCAAGATGGTGTTTAATTATCTTCATGTTTGCCATGATTCACGTTACAAATCGTCGATTGACAACGGCCCGATTTATAGTATAATTGACCCAACAAATGCACAGATGGGAAAAAGTAACGCAGGATACCCGCTTTTCAGAGAGCTGCCGGACGATGCAAGGCAGCAGGCGGCCCGGCGCGGAATCCTCCCGGAGCAGCCTGCTGAAGGACGATATATGGGACGTCTGCTAAGCAGAGCCGGTGGCGGCCGTTAGAGCGCAGGGCTTTGTTGGAAGCCCGTGAGAGGGCGCGGAAAGCGTCAACGAGAGTGGTACCGCAGAGAGTTTTGGATTGATTCCAGGTCTTTGTCTCTTGGATAAGGAGACAGAGACCTTTTGTTTATCAGGTATCAGGTACTGCTTCTGAGAGTGTTTGGGAAAAAGTGTATAAAGTGGAAAATGGAAACGGAAACAGGAGAAACTCACCATGCAGTTGAACGGTTCTCAAATCTTTGTGGAGGTGCTCTGTGAGCAGGGGGTGGACACCCTCTTCGGCTACCCCGGCGGCGCAGTGCTGAACCTCTACGACGAGCTGTACAAAAACGCCGACCGCATCACCCATGTGCTGACCGCCCACGAGCAGGGCGCATCCCACGCGGCGGACGGCTACGCCCGTGCAACGGGCCGCACCGGCGTGGTGCTGGCCACCAGCGGCCCGGGCGCAACGAACCTCGTCACCGGCATCGCCACCGCCTATATGGACTCTGTGCCGATGGTGGCCTTCACCGGCAATGTGGCCACGGAGGGCCTGGGCAAGGACGGCTTCCAGGAAGCCTACATCGAGGGCATCACGATGCCCATCACCAAGCACAACTTCACGGTGCGCCGGGTCGAAGACCTGGCCGACACCATGCGTGCGGCTTTCCGCATCGCCCAGAGCGGCCGCAAAGGCCCGGTGCTGGTGGACATCCCGAAGGATGTCACCGCTGCGGTGTGTGAGTTCACCCCGAAAAAGCCGGAGCCCATCCGCACCGTGACCACCTTCAACGAAGAGCAGGTCAAGTGGGCGGCAGAGATCATCAACGGCGCACAGCGCCCGCTGGTCTACTTCGGCGGCGGCGTCCGCTCGGCGGCCAGCTGCCAGCCCCTGCGTGACCTTCTGAAAAAGGCTGAGATCCCGGCCACCTATACCCTGATGGCCGCAGGCGTCGTGCCTTACGGCGACCCGATGAACATCGGCATGGTGGGTATGCACGGCTGCTACACCTCGAACCGGGCGGTGGCCGACTGCGATGTCCTTATTGCGGTGGGTGCCCGCTTCTCCGACCGCGTGGCCCTGAACCCCAAGACTTTCGCCAAGAATGCGACCATCATCCAGATCGACATCGACGCCAGCGAGCTGGGCAAGAACGTGGATGTTGACCTTGCCATCGTGGGTGACGCCGCCTATGTGTTGAACGCCATGCTCCCGATGATCGAGGACAAGAAGCATCCCGACTGGATAAAGATGATCCACGAGTGGCAGGCACAGGATTACCACCCGGTATCCGACGCCTCCCGCCTGATGCCCCATCAGGTCATCGGCGAGGTCTGCAACCAGTGCGGCCCCGAGGCGGTCTACGTCACCGATGTGGGCCAGCACCAGATGTGGGCGGCACAGTACATCCGCCACGCCAAGAGCCGCGGCTTCATCACCAGCGGCGGCCTCGGCACCATGGGCTTCGGCTACGGCGCAGCCATCGGCGCACAGATGGCGCTGGGCCGCGACCAGCGGGTGGTCATGTTCACCGGCGACGGCTCCTTCCACATGAACCTTAACGAAGCCTGCACTGCTGTCAGCTACGAGCTGCCCATCATCACAGTCATCTTCAACAATCAGGTGCTTGGCATGGTGCGCCAGTGGCAGACCGCTTTCTATGGCAAGCGCTTCTCCCAGACCGACCCCCACCGCAAGACCAACTTCGTCAAGCTGGCCGAGGGCTTCGGCCTCAAGGGCTACCACTGCGAGAACCTGGCCCAGTTCCAGGAGGCATTCGCCGACGCTCTGAAGCAGAAAGGCCCCACCTGGATCGAATGCATGATCGACAAGGACGAAAAGGTCCTGCCCATGATCCCCGGCGGCGGCGACATCAACGACATCATCATGAAATAAGGAGGACACAGCGACATGGAATCCAATCAGCGCAGGGTCATCAGCCTGCTGGTGGACAACCAGAGCGGCGTTCTGGCCCGGGTGTCCAACCTGTTCTGCCGCAGAGGCTTCAATATCGACAGCCTGACCGTTTCAGCCACCAACGACCCCACAGTCAGCCGCATCACCGTTTCTGTCTCGGGTACCGAAAAGGAGCTCCAGCAGCTCATCCTCCAGACCGAGCGTCTGGAAGTCACCCGTCAGGTCTTCGTACTCAACGAGTCCACCGCTCTCGAGCGGGAGCTGCTCCTGCTCAAGGTGATGGCAAATGTTACCAACCGCGCAGAGCTGAGGGAGATCGCCGGTATCTACAAGGCAAAGATCATCGACCTGTCGCCCGACAGCATGGTCTTTGAGCTGACGGGCCGTCCCGAAAAAATCGACGCCTTCTTGAAGCTCATGTCGGACTATCAGATCCTGGAGCAGTGCCGCACCGGCGTCACTGCCCTCGAGCGCGGCGGGATGCATCAGCATATGCAGAAGCCCGCGCAGGAGGTAAGAGAGGCACAGTTCCCGCTGCCCGGCACACGGTGCCGCTAATTTACTTTTCCGCTCCCCAGTGAGCGAAAAATATACGATGCTTATCATTCATCTTATACTGAAATAAGTAAAAAAACAAAAGGAGAACAACTACCATGGCGATCAAGAAATACTACGATTCCGACTGCAACCTCGGCGTGCTGGACGGCAAGACCGTCGCTGTCATCGGCTTCGGCAGCCAGGGCCACGCACATTCCGAGAACCTCGCTGAGAGCGGCGTCAATGTCGTCGTCGGCCTGCGCAAGGGTTCTGCTCACTGGGAAAAGGCTTCTGAGTTCGCTGCAACTCATCCCAACTTCAAGGTCATGGAGGTCGAGGAGGCTGCCAAGGCCGGCGACGTCGTCATGATGCTGGTCCCCGATGAGCTGTGCGCTGACATCTACAACAAGCAGGTCGCTCCCTACATGACCGAGGGCAAGGCTCTGGCTTTCGCACACGGCTTCAACATCCACTTCAAGACCATCACCGCCCCCAAGAATGTTGACGTTATCATGATCGCTCCCAAGGGTCCCGGCCACATCGTCCGCCGTCTGTACACCGAGGGTGAGGGCTGCCCCTCTCTGATCTGTGTCGAGCAGGACTTCACCGGCAAGGCTAAGGACATCGCTCTGGCATACGCTTCCGGCATCGGTGCCGGCCGTGCCGGCATCCTCGAGACCACCTTCAAGGAGGAGACCGAGACCGACCTGTTCGGCGAGCAGGCTGTCCTGTGCGGCGGCGTCTGCGAGCTCATCCACGCTGGTTTCGACACTCTGGTCGAGGCTGGCTACGAGCCCGAGATGGCCTACTTCGAGACTTGCCACGAGATGAAGCTCATCGTTGACCTCATCAACGAGGGCGGCTTCTCCAAGATGCGTTACTCCATCTCCAACACCGCTGAGTACGGCGACTACCGCACCGGCAAGCGTCTCATCACCGCTGAGACCCGCAAGGAGATGAAGAAGGTCCTGACCGAGATCCAGGACGGCACCTTCGCTTCCGAGTTCCTGACCGAGATGAGCCCCAACGGTGGCCGCAAGGTCCACTTCCTCGCTCAGCGCCGCATGGAGGCCGAGCACCCCATTGAGAAGGTGGGCGCAGAGCTGCGCAGCATGATGAGCTGGCTGAAGAAGTAAGAGTCTGATTTTACCAAGGTGCCAGCACCGGTGTTTGAGCCGGGCTGGCACTCTTTTGTCAAAAGAGAGGATAGACTATGAGAAGTGACAATGTGACCAAAGGCTCGGAGCGCGCGCCCAACCGAAGCCTGTTTTACGCCCTGGGCTACACCCCGGAAGAGCTGGACCGCCCCCTCATCGGTGTGGTGAGTGCCTACAGTGAGATTGTCCCCGGCCACATGAATCTGGATAAGATCGCCGACGCCGTCAAGGCAGGCGTCCAGATGGCAGGCGGCACCCCCATCCTCATCCCGGCCATCGGCGTCTGCGACGGCATCGCCATGGGCCATGTGGGCATGAAGTACAGCCTTGCTTCCCGCGAGCTCATCTGCGACAGCGTGGAGACCATGCTGATGGCTCATCAGCTGGACGGTCTGGTGCTGGTGCCTAACTGCGATAAGATCGTTCCCGGCATGGTCATGGCCGCTGTCCGCATGGATGTGCCTGCCGTGGTCTGCTCCGGCGGCCCCATGCTGGCCGGCACCTACGGCGGCGAGGAAGTCAGCCTTTCCAAGATGTTTGAGGCCGTGGGCGCTTATAAGGCCGGTATGATCACCGACGAGCAGCTGGAAGACTGCACCTGCAACTGCTGCCCCAGCTGCGGCAGCTGCTCCGGTATGTACACCGCCAACAGCATGAACTGCCTGTGCGAGGCCATCGGCATCGCACTGCCCGGCAACGGCACCATCCCCGCCGTCTACTCCAAGCGCCTGCTGCTGGCAAAGCACGCCGGTATGGCCGTCATGGATATGGTGAAGAAGGGGATCACCGCCCGCCAGATCATCAACGAGCGCTCCATCCGCAATGCGCTGACCTGCGATATGGCGCTGGGCTGCTCCACCAATACCGTTCTGCACCTGCTGGCCATCGCCTACGAGGCCGGTGTGCCGATTGACCTGAAGCTTTTCAATGAGATAAGCGCCAAGACCCCGAATCTCTGCCATCTGGCCCCCGCAGGCCCCACCCACATGCCCGACCTCTACGCCGCCGGCGGCATCCCCGCCGTGCAGGCAGAGCTGGCCAAGAAGGGCCTGCTGGACCTCGATGTCCCCACCGTCACCGGCAAGACCCTCGGCGAGAACATCAAGGGCGCTCACATCCTGAACGACAAGGCCATCCGTCCTATCGATGATCCCTATTCTCAGACCGGTGGTCTGCAGATTTTGTGGGGCAACATCGCCCCCGATGGCTGCGTCGTCAAGCGCAGCGCCGTGGCCCCCGAGATGCAGGAGCACTCCGGCCCGGCCCGCGTCTTCAACAGCGAGGAAACGGCCATCGCCGCCATCTATGCGGGCAAGATCGTCCCGGGCGACGTGGTGGTCATCCGCTACGAAGGCCCCAAGGGAGGCCCCGGTATGCGTGAGATGCTCAACCCCACCTCCGCTCTGGCCGGCATGAAGCTGGACAAGACCGTGGCCCTCATCACCGATGGCCGCTTCTCCGGCGCTTCCCGCGGCGCTGCCATTGGCCACGTCAGTCCGGAGGCTGCTTCCGGCGGCCCCATTGGCCTTGTTGAGGAAGGCGATACCATCCACATCGACATCCCCAACGCCAGCATCACGCTGGAAGTGCCCGACGAGGTGCTGGCCCAGCGCAAGGCAAAGTATGTCGCTCCCGAGCCCAACATCAAGACCGGCTGGCTGAGCCGCTACGCCCGTATGGTCACCAGCGCAAACCTCGGCGCAGTGCTGAAGTAAAATAATATAAAGAAACAGGAGCTGCATCCTTTCGGGACGCAGCTCCTGTTCTTTTTGGTGAGTCCAAATGGAATCTTTGCATTTCCGCTTTCAGTATATGCGAAATTCAAAAAAGTCAAGCTTACCGCAGGAAAATTACATTTTACGCCCCAAGCTGAAACTCAAATGTATATCCATCCTCGCCGTAGTGCTCATTGCCTACCCAGAGAACAGACCGATCGGTCAAATCGTAGACCACGCTGTGGATGGTGTTGGTGTTGGAGTCGTCGTTGTTCCAGGTGCGGCGGCCCACCGAAGCCAGCAGGTCCATGGCAGCGTTCTTGTCAGCCACGACGCCGTTGGTCTGGCGCAGGGCAGCCGCAAGGTGCTCGTAGCGGTCAAGGCCCTTCATCTCGACGGTAGTGCCGTCGTAGTAGCCGGGCACCTTGATAAAGTTGGTCACCACCTGCCAGTCGGAGGAATCGGAGAGGGCGTCGGTGTCGTTCCAGAGGACGTTCAGCTGACGCTGAGAGCCGTCGGCGTCGTGGTCGGCATCAGCACCTACCCACTCGAGGACGGCGCTGCGGCCGGTGGAGTCGGCCACCATGTAGTGGAAGCAGCTGCTTGCCGAGTCGTGAAGGTCGTACTGTTCAGCCAGCGCCACGGCGTCCTCCACCGAGTCGGCGTAGTCGAGGATGAGCCGGAGCAGGGTGGTGGAGGTGAGGTCGGGCTTGTCGGTCTGGGTGTCGGTGGGGGTGCCTTTGCCCTCGCCCTGATAGGACATGAAGATGCCGCAGGCCACACCGGCGTCATTGACGCCGTCCAGCGGCACATAGGGGGCCGCGAGGGTCAGGATTTTCTGGCCGAGGCTCTCTACGTCCTTGTCCTTGTCGAGGCCGAGGAAGCTCAGGTCGATGGTGGAGTAGGAGGCGTGACGACCCTTACCGGGGTTCGTGTAGACGATGGCGGTGTTGGTGGCCGAGAAGTCATAGTTGCGGCCAAAGACCCGGTCGCCGCTCTGGGTGTCTGCGGTAAAGGCCGAGCAGGCGATGGTGCTGGTCTTGATGTTCATGGGGATGATGCCCTTGGTGATGCTCTGGGTGATGAAGGAGATGAGCTCAGGGTCAGTGGATGCGCCGCCCTGGGCCAGGAAATCGTCGAAATAGTAGCCGCCCGAGACGTTGAGCTGGTAAACTGCACCGTCGCGGTGGGCTTCGTCGCGGTCGGAGAGCTTTTTGAGGGACGAGAGGGTGGCCAGCTCGTTGTGCCAGAGGGCGAACACGGCAACGGCCAGCGCGATGACCAGCGCCGCCAGCACGCAGGCAAGGCGCTTGAGGACTTTGGAGAGAGAATGATGCTTCATGGGACCTCCTGAAAAAGTCAAAAGAATATAGATAAAATACCTGAATATTCTATCACGACTTCTGTCGTGTTACAAGACTTTTGGAGATTTGGCCGGAAAACAAAAACAGGCGCTGAACGACAGCGCCTGTTCTGAGAGAGACTTAACCAAACAGTTTTTTCGTATTGTGCATATACACCGACAGCACCAGCCCCACGCAGATATACAGCATGAGCACCGAGCTGCCGCCCGCCGAGTAGAAGGGCAGGGTGACGCCGATGACCGGCAGGAGGCGGAGGTTCATGCCGACATTGACGAATATCTGGGCCATGAACGCGCCGCCGATGCCGGCGCAGATGAAGGAGCCCAGCATATCCTCGCTGCACGCTCCGGTGGCGAAGGTCTTGATGATGATGGCCAGCAGCACGCCCAGCACCACGCAGCAGCCCACGAAGCCCGCCGCGTTGCCGATCCAGCTGAAGATGAAGTCATTGTGGGCGTTGGGGACGCTGTAGTAGCGGCCACCGAAGAAGCCGTTGCCGAAGATGCCGCCCGAGCCGATGGCGATCTCGCCCCGCTGCTGCTGGTAGATGATGTTCTTCCAGACCGTCTCGCTGGGCGCCCAGCCCGTCTCGTTGTTGGGGTCGATGACCGCAAGGATGCGGTACCACTGGTAGCCCTTGCCGATCTTGTCGCTGAAGAAGGCGAAGGCCGCCGCTGCCGCCGCTGCGAGGGCAGCGAAGGCCCCGATGATATACTTCCAGCTCAGCCCGGCGGCAAAGAGCATACAGCAGCCGATGATGCCGTAGATGATGGCCGTACCGTCATCACCCTGGATGTGGATGATGCCGATCGGCACGAAGAGATGGAGCAGCAGCTTGCCCAGCTCTTTCGGCTCGTTGAGGCGGCTGCGGACATTGTTCAGATGCATGGCGAAGGTGAGGATGAAGCTTATCTTTGCCAGCTCGGTAGGCTGGAAGGTGAAGCCGCCCAGTTTGTACCAGGAATAGTTGTCGGTGTCGCCCGCGTTGTAGCCGATGGTCAGCGGGCCGATGGTCACATTGCGGATGACCAGCGTGGGCAGCACGAGGCCCCATGTGAGCACCACATGGACGGGCCAGACATTGACGAGGCTGCGGTAGTCGATGTTGGACAGAAGGATGGCCACCAGGATGCCGATGGCCGCTGCGCCCGCCTGCACCACGGCCCGGCGGTAGTCGCCGATGCCGGTGAGCTGGCCGGTGAGCTCATCCACGGCAAAGCCGCTGCCCTGCTTCGCCGCCCACGACGACAGCGCCAGTACCGCCATCGCGCTGCTGAACAGGCAGAGCAGCAGGTACATCTTGTCTGTCCGTTTCCAATATCGCTGAATGCTTTCCAAAAAAGCACCACCTTTCTGTATCCTTGGGAAGCCGTTTTCTAAGCATTGCACTCCGCTTACGAAAACAGCTTCCTCGAAACCCCGCCTCACAGCCGGGCATGATCCCCCAATATACCTTATTATACAGCAGGGGAGAGAGGCGCGCAAGATGGCCGGTTGTGACAGCTTTGCAAAATCGGCGAAGAACGCTTGACAAAGGCCGATATGCCCTCTAAAATGAAACGTACCGGGGCGGTAAATGGCCGGTCCCCGGCGTTCTTGGAGGAACAGTTTTTACATGAAGGAACAACGCCATCGAATTTTGTGCGCGGTCTGCGCACTGGTACTGGTGCTGACGGCTGTGCTGGCTCCCGCCGCATGGGCGGCAGACGGAGCGGGCGAGGTGCAGGATACGGCAAAGTCCACCCTCACCACGGACGATGCCGCCGAGATGCAGCAGGCGGACGCCGCTGTGACGGCCCTGACCGGCAGCGACGAATACGAGCAGATGTCCCGGAAAGAACGGCTCACCGCGGCCCTTGCGGAACTGGATGAGCTGGCCCGGAAGGGGCTGGTGCGCCGGGACTCCATCTGCACCGACGAGGAGAACGGGATCGTCAGCTTTACCTACCGCTGCGGCGTGCTGGGCGGCATCCTGCTCACTCTGCCCGACGAGCTGGACGAGATGACCTTTGACGCCGGAGACAACGGCCTGCGCGCCCCGAGGGACATTGCTCCATGCACTCCCCGCACCGCCGAGATGCCCCTGACCGACGATGTCCGGCAGGCTGCGGAGGCCCGGCAGTACCGGGAGAACGCTCTGCCTGAGACGATCGGCCGTGCCGCCATTTATTATGCCTTCGATAATACGGTGAACAGCTCCCGCTTTCCGTATTATTCCTATATGCAGGGCTTCTGGGAAGGCATGGGCCTGCGTACGACGATGAACACCCGGGTGACCCTGTCGGACCTGCGCCGGATGAACAAATACGATTTGTGCATCCTGAGCGCCCACGGTGCCTACTATACCTACAGCTATGGGACGTTCCGGAAGCACACCCGGACCGAGCCCATCATCCTGCTGACAGAAGCGTCCACGCTGTATAAAGACATCATCTACGGCTTTGACCTGCTGGCTCACCGCATCATCAAGCTCAACGGCCTTTACTGCGTCACAGCGGATTTCTTCCGCAATGCGTACCGCTCGGGCCAGCTCAGCAATACCATCATCTACTCCGAGACCTGTGAGTTCCTGGGCGTCACGAACAGCGTGGATGAGTCGATGGCCGAAGCGCTGCTGGCGGGCGGCGCACGGACTGTGCTGGGCTATGTGAACAATGTCTACACGGTCTACTCCCGCAGTATGCTCTGGGATACCGTCAACCATCTTGCGATGGGACAGACCATCGGCAGGGCGCTGGCCCACGCGAAGGATACCTACGGCGAGAACGACATCATCTGGTATACGGAGCAGGGCGGACGCCGCCCCCACGCTGCAGCAGCGTGTCTGGTGCTCTACGGCGACGAGAACGCCCGGCTGAATGTGCCGGAAAACTTCTCGCTCGAGGAACGCGCGGAGGTCGCGGAAGATATGCTGGCCGATGTGCTTGAAAGCGCGGCCTGAGCGTTGCACTTTTGACAGAAATAGTTTATACTAAGGGACGGCAGAACAGGACGGCAGGACTCTGCCGTCCCTTTTTTATAGAAACGCATATGAGGTGGGATACCCATGTCTGAATTTATCACCCACTCCCGCGAGGAGACGGTGGCGCTGGGGGCGCAGGTGGCGCAGCATCTTGCGCCCGGGGCGCTCATCGCCTTTACCGGCGGGCTTGGCGCGGGCAAGACGGCCTTCTGCGAAGGCATTGCCAGGGGCCTTGGCTGCACCGACCCGGTCAGCAGTCCGACGTTTGCCATCGTGAACTATTACCGTGGGCCGCGGCCTTTCGCGCACTTTGATCTGTACCGCATCTCCACGGAGAACGATTTGTGCGCGGCAGGGTTCTACGACTATCTGGATGAGGGCGCTGTGGTGGCGGCAGAGTGGAGCGAGAACTTCGCCGACCTGCTGGCGCTGGAAGACCCCATCCGCATCAACATCGAGAGGGTGGACGACACCACCCGCCGCATCACCATCGAGGGGGTGGAAGTATGAACATCTTAGCCGTGGATACGGCGGGCAAGACCGTGGGCGTGGCCCTTCTGCAGGACGACCGCCTGCTCTACGAGTGCTATCTCGACGCGGGCATGACCCACAGCGAGACCCTAATGCCCCTCATCGACAACTGTCTCAAACTCTGCGGCATGGGCTGCAGGGACATCGACCTCTACGGCGTCAACGCCGGCCCCGGCAGCTTTACCGGCCTGCGCATCGGGCTGGCGGCGGTGAAGGGTCTGGCCTTCCCCCGGGAGACGCTCTGCGCCCCGGTGTCCACGCTGGAAGCGCTGGCGGCGGCCCACACCGGCTGCGGCACCGTGCTCTGCGCGCTGGATGCCCGCCGTGCGCAGGTGTACAGCGCGGCTTTCGACCTTGAGACCCACGAGCGTCTGATGGACGACGATGCCCGTGCTGTGGCCGACCTGGCCGAGTTTGTAGAAAATTGCAAAAAGCCTCTGTTTTTTGTTGGTGATGGCGCGGCTCTGTGCTATAATAAATATGACAATGTCCCGGGCGTGCTCTGTGTACCGCCAGCTCTCCGCAATGGCCGTGCCGCTGCGGTGGCCTATGTGGCAAAGCAGATGGCCCAGCGGGGCGAAGCCGTTCTGCCCGAGGCTCTGCTGCCGGATTATCACCGGCTGAGCCAGGCCGAGCGGGAGCGGGCTGAGCGTCTGGCCGCAGAAGCTGCCCGTACCGAAATACCGGAAGATACTGCAAAGGGAAAGGATCAACACCAATGACGAAACCCATCGCACTTGCCGCCGACCACGGCGGATTTGAACTGAAAGAGGCCGTTAAGGCTCATCTGGACGAGCTGGGGTTGGAGTACATCGACTTCGGCACCCACAGCACCGCCAGCGTGGACTACCCTGACATGGCTCTGCCTGCCTGCGACGCCGTGGTGAGCGGCCAGTGCAGCAAGGCGCTGCTGTTCTGCGGCACCGGTGTGGGCATCAGCATGGCTGCAAACAAGGTCAAGGGCATCCGTGCCTGCTGCTGCTCTGACAGCTTCAGCTGCGAGTATACCCGCCGCCACAACGACGCCAACGCTCTGTGCATGGGCGGCCGCGTCGTCGGCCCCGGCCTCGCCTGCCAGCTGGTGGACATCTTCCTCAACACCGAGTTCGAGGGCGGCCGCCACGAGAAGCGCATCGCAAAGCTGATGGAGATCGAGAATCGGTAAACCTTAGTATTCCAATATCTATTCACAATATAAGGAGAGTGTATTATGACCCCTATGATCGTTGAGCATCCGCTGCTGCAGCACAAACTGAGCATTCTGCGCAACAAGCAGACCGGCACCAAGGAGTTCCGTGACCTCGTGGGCGAGATCGCCACTCTGCTGTGCTATGAGGCTACCCGTGACCTGCCTCTGGAAGAGGTGGAGATCGAGACTCCCATCACCATGGCAAAGACCAGGGTGCTGGCAGGCCGCAAGCTGGCGCTGGTGCCGATCCTCCGCGCCGGCATGGGTATGCTGGATGGTATGCTGACCCTGCTGCCCGCCGCTAAGGTCGGCTTCATCGGCCTGTACCGCGACGAGGAGACCCTGCAGCCCGTGGAGTATTTCTGCAAGCTGCCGAAGGACATCGCTGAGCGCGACGTTCTGGTGCTTGACCCGATGCTGGCTACCGGCGGCAGCGCCATTGACGCCATCACCCAGATCAAGAAGCACGGCGCAAAGCACATCAAGTTCATCGGCCTCATCGCTGCTCCGGAAGGCATCAAGGCCCTGCACGAGGCACATCCCGATGTGGACATCTACCTCGGCGCACAGGATGACCATCTGAACGAGAACGGCTACATCGTCCCCGGCCTGGGTGACGCAGGCGACCGTATCTACGGCACCAAGTAAATCTCTGTATAACGGAAAAGTGCTCTGCCGGCCGGCAGAGCACTTTTTGCGTGGTACAGTAATATTTACAGCATTGTAAATTTTCTGCGAGGCGCTTGACTTTTTTAGAAAACTGCGTATACTTATAAACGAGAAAATCAAATGCTGTTCATTTGGAATCGCAAATAATAAGACCCCTTCTCGGAGGTGCTAGCTCCGGGAAGGGGTCTTATTATTTAGTGCTTACAGTCCTTGTTGAACCATCTGCCAAGCCACTTGTAGATGTAGTTTGCAACCACACCTGCTGCGACAGACAGCATAAATGAGAAAATACTGTTCATTCGGAATCACCTCCCTTCCAAACGGAATGGAGTGGTAAGGACGGCGATTCGATTATATCATATTTTTCGACAGAAGAACAGAACTTCTTTCAGCACGATCACTTACTCTTTCGTGCTAAAATCTCATCCAGAATGGCGTCCGCCACATCATCCTTGCTCATCAGGGGCAGCTCGCGGGCGCCGTCCGGCGTGATGAAGGTGACAACATTGGTATCCACACCAAACCCGGCACCGGCTACCTTCAGATTGTTGGCCACCACCATGTCGAGGTTCTTTTTCTCGAGCTTGGCCGAGGAGTTGGCCAGCATGTCCCGCGTCTCCATCGAGAAGCCGCAGAGGAACTGGCCCTTCTTCTTGGGGCCGATGGTGCCGAGGATGTCGGGCGTCCGCTCCACGGCGATGGAGAGGTCGCCGTCCTTCTTCTTTATCTTGTCGTCGGCCACAGCGGCGGGGCGGTAATCGGCCACGGCAGCGGCCATGACCAGAACGTCCATCTCGTCGAAGCGGCTGGTCACGGCCTCGTACATCTGCTGGGCTGTCGTGATGGGGACATCCTCGGTGAACCGCACCGGCTGCAGGGCCGTCGGGCCGTGGATGAGGGTGACTTCGGCACCGCGCATCGCGGCGGCACGGGCCACGGCATAGCCCATCTTGCCGGTGGAGTGGTTGGTCAGGTAGCGCACAGGGTCCAGCGGCTCCTGAGTGGGGCCGGCCGTGACGGCAATGCGCAGACCGGCGAGGTCCTTCGGCTTTGCGATGGCGCGGAAGATGTAGTCCAGCAGGACATCCTCTTTCGGCAGGCGTCCGCTGCCCACGTCCTTGCAGGCCAGTACGCCGCTCTCGGAGGGGATGACCGTGAAGCCGTACTTTTCCAGTGTGGCGATGTTGTCCTGGGTGATGGGGTTCTCCAGCATCCCGGTGTTCATGGCAGGGGAGACGAGCTTGGGACACTTGGCCGCGAGAACGACGGTGGTAAGCATATCGTCGGCGATGCCGTGAGCCATCTTGGCAATGACGTTGGCGGTGGCCGGGGCCACGAGGATGACGTCGGCCTTCTTTGCCAGCGAGATATGGGTGACTTCGAACTTGAAATCCCGGTCGAAGGTGTCCACCATGCACTTGTGGCCTGTCAGGGTCTCGAACGTGATAGGGGTGATGAACTGGGTGGCGTTTCTGGTCATGATGACCTCCACGTCGGCCCCCAGCTTGCGCAGTGCGCTGGCCACATTGGCCATTTTATAGGCGGCAATGCCGCCGCTGACGCCCAGAAGGACGCATTTTCCCTTCAGATCCATCCAAAATACCTCCTATAAATAGGGATAATATAACTACAGTATAATGCAAAACGGCCCAGAGCACAACAAAATCTTTGATGGGGGTTGTATCTTGGCTCAAAATGCGGTAAAATACAGCTTGACTTATACAAAAAAGCTCTCTGTCAAGCCTGCGGCTCACGGGCAGGCCCGTCTCCATACAACCTCTCAGGCGCTTCGCGCCAGCTCCCCTGGTAGGGGAGCCTCTGGCGAAGAGATGGGGCTTTACGATATGCCAAGGCCTCCCCTCGGTAGGAGAGGCGGCATCGCACAGCGATGACGGAGAGATTCGACCCTGCGAGGAACTGAATTATGATTTTAGCCATTGACATAGGCAACACCACCGTCGCCCTCGGGGGCATCCGGGACGGACGTGTATGCTTTGTGGCCCACATGGACACGGTGCGCACCCGCACAGCGGCGGAGTACCGTGCCGAGATGGAAAAGGTGTTCTCTCATCGGAGACACCCGGAAAAGCCCATCCGCTTCGAGGGCGCTGTCCTTACCAGCGTCGTCCCCCAGATCACGGGGGCGCTGGCCGAGTGCGCCCGCCACTACACCGGCAAAAAGCCGGTCATCGTCTCGCCCGACATCCGCACCGGCCTCACGATGGGGGTGCCTGACCCCCACGCCGTCGGCAAAGACCGCCTTGTGGATGCGGCCTACGCGGCGGCGAATTTCCCCCTGCCGGTGGTCACGGTAGACCTCGGCACCGCCACCACGTTCAACGTGGTAGATGAGAATAAGGTCTTCCGGGGCGGCGTCATCTGCCCCGGACTTTCCACCGGTCTGCGGGCGCTGGGGGAGCGGTGCGCCCAGCTGCCGCAGGTACATCTTTCTTCGCCCAAAAGCGCGATCGGCGTCGATACCGAGAAGTGTATGCTCTCCGGCTCTGTGCTGGGGACGGCTGTCCTGCTGGACGGCATCACTCAGCGCATCGAGGAAGAACTGGGCCGTCCGGCCACGCTGGTGGTCACAGGCGGTTTGGCAAAGTATGTCATCCCGCTCTGCCGTCACCCGCTCACCTATGACCCCGAGCTGTTGCTGAAGGGGCTGGCTCTCCTTTACCAGCTCAATGCGCCGCAGCATGAGCGTCACCACGAGCCGCGCAGCGACGGTGAGCGCCGCCGTCCCCGCCCGGCAGGCAGACGCCCTTACAACAACGGCAGCAGCTCCCGCCGCCGTAATAACCGCCGTCCCCGCCGGGACGATGAGGCCAAAGCGGGCTGAGCCCTGAAAGGAGAGACCTTATGATGAAATTAGGCATTCTCGGCGCAGGCATGATCGTCCGGGAGTTCCTGCCCTGGCTCACCGGGCCGGAAAGCCCCTTCAAGGTCGAGGCTCTTTGCAGCACAGAGCGGAGCGCCGGTGCAGCACAGGCCCTCTGCGACCAGTATGGTGTGCCGCGCCACACCACCAGCTACGACGAACTGCTGAGCTGGGTGGACGTTGTGTATATCGCCGTACCGAATATCCTGCACGTAAAATATACCCGTGCCGCTCTGGAAGCGGGCCGCCACGTCATCGTCGAAAAGCCGATGGCCCCCACGGCGGCGCTGGCCGAAGAGCTGGCCGAGCTGGCCCGGAGCAAAAAGCTCTTCCTCTTCGAGGCTGTCACCACGCAGTATCAGGACAACTACGCCAAGATCCGTGAGGTGCTGCCCAAGGTAGGCGCCGTCACGATGGTGCAGTGTAATTTCAGCCAGTATTCCAGCCGGTATCATGATTTCTGCGCCGGCAAGGTCTGGCCGTCCTTTGACCCGGCCTGCGCCGGCGGCGCGCTGATGGACCTAGGCGTCTACAATGTCAGCTATGTGGTGGGCCTCTTCGGTTCGCCCAACAAGGTCCACTATGCGGCCAATGTCACCCGGGGCATCGACACCAGCGGCGTGCTGACGATGGAGTATCGCAGCTTCAAGGCCGTGAGCATCAATGCCAAGGACAGCAGTTCCCCGGCCCGGTACATCATTCAGGGTACCAAGGGGTATCTGCTCCAGAAATCCACCGCCAACTTCTGCGGCGGCGTCACCTTCCACCCCTATAAGGGCAAGGAAGAGCACTTCAACCTCAGCGCAGGCCGTCCCCGGCAGGCGGCGGAGTTCCACGCCTTTGCCCGTGCCATCGAGAGCGAGGATATGGAGCTTTGCAGCCGGATGCTGGACACCTCGGTGGCCGTCAGCCGTGTGCTGGAAACGGCCCGCCGCGATGCGGGCATCCGCTTCACTACTGATTTATAATGCTATCCCCGGGAGTTCCCTGACAAAACATCCCGTATATTTCAGACTGTATTCTACAAAAGACCCCGCGTATTTCACGGGCAGGTTTGCGCCGTATCCGACAATTTAGGGCGGAACGGCAGCAAGGAGGAAAACTGAATTATGAAAAAGAATGACATTCGCACCCTCACCCGGCTGGCACTGCTGGTCGCCATTGAGCTGGTCATGAAGGCCGTCGGCCTGGGCAGTGTCCCTGTAGGCCCGCTTTACATGAGCTTTTTGACCCTGCCGATCGCCGTGGGTGCCATCACCATGGGTCCCGCCGCAGGCGCTATCCTCGGCGGCGTGTTCGGCGCCGTGAGCTTCTATGACGCTGTCACCGGCGCTTCCGCCATGACTGGTGCGCTGTTCCAGGTCAGCCCCGTCAACACCTTCATCCTCTGTGTGGGTATGCGTGTGCTGATGGGCCTGTGTACCGGCCTTATCTTCAACGCTGTCAAGAATTTCGATAAGCCCGGCACCTGGAGCTACATCGTCAGCGCCATGTGCGCCCCGGCCCTCAACACCCTGTTCTTCATGGGCTACATCGTGCTGGCCTTCTACGGCTGCGATTACGTCCAGAACCTCGTGTCCGTCAAGGGCGCAGCCAACCCCCTGATGTTCGTCGTCCTGCTGGTCGGCGTGCAGGGCGTGGCCGAGTTCCTTGTCTCCGGCATCCTGGGCGGCATCGTCGCCCGCGCTGTCCACAAGTTTTTGAAGTAACAGGCGGTGTCGGTCAGGGACATCCGCTGATAAACCTCTCCGTCACGGCTGACGCCGTGCCACAGCCCCTATCAAGGGGCTGCAAGGGAAGATCATATAATAGGCCCCTCCCCCGGCAAAAATGCTGAGGGAGGGGCTTTTGTGTTGATTTTAGCCTACTGGTGCGGTATACTTATCATACTTTATTCAAAAGAAGGAGGCGGCGGAAAATGCCCATCGGCCCCAGCAGACCCCTGAATTTAGCAAAACCGGAGTCCATCGACATCCGGCAGGCCGCGCGGTATTTCGGCGCGCGGGGCGAGGCTGACAGCGCTACCCTCACCCTTCTGAAAAAGTGCGCTGCGCCCCTTCTCGCCGCCGCCACGCCCCGGGCCGTCTGGCTCGAGGCCGACGTGGAGAGCCTCACGCAGGCCGGTATTTTGAAGGGGGAGGACATCTTCCGGCATCTGGAAGGGTGCAGTGAGGCCGTGCTTCTGGCCGTGACAGTCGGCCCCGGTGTGGACGGACAGATACGCCGGGCCGGTGTGGGCGACATCGCCGCCGGTGTGGCGTCGGACGCCATCGGCTCTGTGCTGGCCGAACAGGCTGCGGACGCCGCCGAGGCCGAGCTGCGGCAGTGGGCCGCAGAGCAGGACAAGTACCTCACGGGCCGTTTCTCGCCGGGCTACGGCGATTGGCCCATCGGGGTGCAGCCGCTGGTGGCGGCGGCACTGGACACTGCCCGCCGGGCCGGGCTCTGCGTGACCGAAAATGACCTGATGACGCCCCGCAAGAGCGTGACCGCTCTGCTGGGCCTGAGCGACCATCCGGTGAAAGGACGCCTTGCCGGGTGCGGACACTGCGTGCTGAACACGCGGTGCGAATATAGAAAGAGGGGCAAGACCTGTGCAAGCGAATGAACTGTTTATCCAGCCGAATACCATCCTCCTCGACGGCGGCATGGGTACTATGCTGCAGGCGGCGGGCCTGAAACTGGGCGCACGGCCTGAGGAACTAAACATCACCGACCCACAGCTCATCGAGAGCATCCACAGCCGGTACGCCGCCGCAGGCAGCCGCATCATCAATGCCAACACCTTCGGCGCGTCGGCCCATAAGCTGGCGGGCAGCGAATACACGCTGGAAGAGATCATTGCGGCGGGCATCGCCAACTGCAAGCGGGCCTGCGCCCCCTACGGCGCACTGGCCGCGCTGGACGTCGGCCCGCTGGGCGAACTGCTGGAGCCCAACGGCACGCTGGCCTTTGAAGACGCCGTGGCCGAGTATGGCCGCATCGTCCGGGCGGGTGTCGCCGCCGGGGCCAATCTCGTCTTCTTTGAGACCTTCACCGACCTGTATGAGCTGAAAGCTGCCCTGCTGGCCGCGAAAGAGAACTGTGACCTGCCCATCCTCGCCAGCATGAGCTTTGAGGCAGGCGGGCGCACCTTCACCGGCTGCACCGTCGAGAGCTTCGCCGTCACGGCCCGGGGCCTCGGGGCCAACGCCGTGGGCATCAACTGCTCCCTCGGCCCGAAAGAAATTTTCCCCATGGCGAAGCGGCTGGCCGAGGCTCTGCCCGGCGATTTCCCGGTCTTTGTCAAGCCGAATGCGGGCCTGCCCCGCGCCGACGGCAGCGGCTACGACATCACGCCCCAGCTCTTTGCCATGGAGATGAAGCCCTACCGCGATTTGAAGCTCTTTGCGGCGGGCGGCTGCTGCGGCACCACCCCCGATTTCATCAAGCTGCTGAACGGCGTCTTCGCCGACTGCAAGCCGGGCCGCCCCGCCCACGCCATGCCCTCGGTGCTCTGCTCGCCGATGGACTTCGTCACCGTGGACGGCATCACCGTGGTGGGCGAGCGCATCAACCCCACCGGCAAAAAGCGGTTCCAGCAGGCCCTGCGCGAGGGCGATATGAACTACATCCTCGAGCAGGCCGTCAGCCAGTCCGAGGCCGGAGCGCAGGTGCTGGACGTCAACGTGGGCGCGCCCGGCGTGGACGAGCCCGCCGTCATGGAGCAGGTGGTGAAGGCTTTACAAAGTGTCGTCAGCCTGCCCTTGCAGCTGGATTCCTCCCACGCAGACGCCCTCGAGCGGGGTCTGCGGGTCTACAACGGCAAGCCCATCGTCAACTCGGTGAACGGCGAGACCGAAGTGCTGGAGCGTGTCCTGCCCCTCTGCAAAAAGTACGGCGCGGCCGTCGTCGGCCTTGCCATCGACGAGCGGGGCATCCAGCCCAGCGCCGACGCCCGGTTTGAGATCGCAAAGCGGGTGGTGGATGCGGCGCTGGCCCACGGCATCCCCCGGGAAGATATTTATATCGACTGCCTGACCCTCACCGCCAGCGCCCAGCAGCAGGACGTTCTGGCCACCGTGGAGGCGCTGGCCCGCTGCAAGACGGAGCTGGGCGTCCGCACCATCCTCGGCGTGTCCAACATCAGCTTCGGCCTGCCCTGCCGCCCCTACCTGAACACCACCTTCCTCACCATGGCCATGTACGCGGGCCTCGACCTCGCCATCATGAATCCTTCCAGCGAAGAGATGATGGCGGCGGTCTACTCCTACAACGTCCTCACCAACCGCGATAAGCAGAGCATGGCCTACATCGCCCGCTATGCCGATAAAGTCCCTGCCAGCGCCGCGTTGAAGCAGGCCCAGACGGCCCAGGCGTCTCAGACGTCAAACACCCCGGCGGAGGCGGATGCAGCTCACAGCGGCCCTTTTGCTGCGCTGATGCAGGCGGTGGAAAAGGGCCTCAAGGGTGAAGCCGCCGCCCGCACCCACACCCTGCTGGACGAAAACGAGCCCCTGACGCTGGTAGACGAGGCCCTCATCCCGGCGCTGGATGTCGTGGGTGAAAAGTACGAGAAAGGCAAGCTCTTCCTGCCCCAGCTGTTACAGGCCGCCAGCGCCGCACAGGCCGCCTTTGAAGAGATAAAGACTGCCATCGCCAAGCGGGGCGGGGCCGGGGCCAGCAAGGGCCGCATCGTCCTCGCGACCGTCAAGGGCGATGTCCACGACATCGGCAAGAACATCGTCCGCGTCATCCTCGAGAACTACGGCTTCGAGGTCATCGACCTTGGCCGCGATGTGCCGGTGGAGATGGTGGTGGACACTGTCCGGGAGAAGGATGTCCACCTCGTGGGGCTCTCGGCCCTGATGACCACCACCCTCAAGAGCATGGAGGAGACTATCGCGGCCCTCCATGCGGCAAAGCTCGACTGCAAGGTGATGGTGGGCGGCGCTGTCCTGACGCCCGAGTACGCCGAGAAGATCGGCGCGGACTGGTACGCCAAGGATGCCAAGCAGAGTGCCGATATTGCCAAGAAATTCTTCGGCGAGTCATAAAAACAGAGCAAGAGCCGGTGCATCTGCACGGCTCTTTTGGCGTTTACTTATGATCCACCAGCGCCATGATGCGCTCCGGCAGGGCGGAGAGGCAGGCCGGGGCGTCGGGCTCGGCCACGGAGAGGGTCGTCTTGCTCACCTTCCACCACAGACGGGTGGTGCCGTCCGGCAGCTGGAAGATGAGGTTCCAGTCGAAGGGATTTTCGCTGGCCGAGAGCAGCTCCACCGGCAGGGCATTCTCTGCGCCCGGGGCGCAGGGGGCGAAGTCGTGGGCGCGGATGCCCACGGCGGTGCAGCCCTTCGGCACCTCAGCGGCGAGGTGCAGCAGACTCTCAGAGCCTGCGAGGCGGACGCTGTGGGCGTCCACCCGGGTGCAGGGCAGGATGTTCTTGCAGCCGGTCAGCCGGGCCGCAGCGGTGCTGCCCGGGTCGGCAAAGACCTCTTTCGTGGTGCCGGTGCGGAGCACCTGCCCGCCGTCCATGACGATCATGTCCCGGCACAGGCGGTAAGCTTCGTCCCGGTTGTGGGTGACAAGCAGGGCTGTGCCGGCGAAACCCGCCAGCAGGCTGCCCACTTCGCCCTCCACCTCCTCGCGGAGGTAGCTGTCCAGTGCGCTGAACGGCTCATCCAGCATCAAAATCTTCGGCTTGCCCACCAGAATACGGGCCAGCGCGGTGCGCTGCTGCTGTCCGCCGGAAAGCTCTGCCGGGCGGCGGCTGGCCAGTTCTTCCAGCCGCAAGGCCCGCAGCATCCCGGCGCAGCGGGCCTTGCGGGCGGCTTTGTCCCTTTCGGCTTTCAGGCCGCAGAGGATGTTCTGCTCCACGGTCATATTCGGGAAGAGGGCGTAGTTCTGGAAGAGCAGGCCCACGCCCCGCTGCTGGGGCGGCAGGTCGATGTGCTGCTCGCTGTCGAACAGCACCCGCCCGTCCAGCACGATGCGGCCCTTGTCGGGCTTCACGATGCCCGCGATGCAGCGCAGTGTCATGCTTTTGCCGCAGCCCGACGCGCCCAGAATGGCCGTGGCAGTGTTCCCGGCGGTGAAGTCGGAGCGGAGGGTGAAGCCGTTCAGCTTTTTCTCGATATGTACTTCCAGGCTCATGCGCGGCCACCTGCTTTCTGCTTTTTCTCCAAGAGGTTCACAGCCAGCAGCACCACAGCAGAGATGACGATGTCCACCAGCACCCACCGCATGGCACCGGCCTCATCGTTGGTGCGCCAGAGCTGGTAGACGGTGGTGGCGATGGTGGCCGTCTTGCCCGGGGTGTAGCCCGCTATCATGCTGGTAGCACCGTACTCGCCCAAGGCCCGGGCAAAGACCAGCACCGTACCGGCCAGAATGCCCTGACGGCAGCAGGGCATCCGCACCCGCCAGAATATCCACGCATTGGACTGTCCCAGTGTCTGGGCCGACCACGCCAGCGTCTCGTCAAAGCTCTCGAAGGCGCCCCGGGCCGTTCGGTACATCAGCGGGAAGGCCACTACGATGGACGCAAAGATGGCGCTGTACCAGTTCATGACCAGCTTGACGCCGAAATGCCCCATGAAGAAGATGCCCAGCGGTCGCTTTGCGCCGAAGAGCAGCAGCAGAAAATAGCCCACCACCGTGGGCGGCAGCACCATGGGCAGGGTGAGCACTACGTCCAGCACGCCCTTGACGGTGCGGGGCAGCTTTGCGATATAATAAGCGGCAAAAATGCCGAGGAAGAACACTGCTGCGCAGCTGATGAGCGCGATGCGCAGGCTGTTCCATAAGGGATACCAATCCATGATTTTAACCTTTTACATCGCCGTGAAGCCCACGCCCTCGAACACGGTGGCGGCACGGTCAGTCTGCAGATAGGCCAGGAACTCCTTGGCGGCCTCGGCGTTGGGGGCAGCCTTCAGCACAGCGGCGGGGTAGATGACCTGACCGCACATCTCGGCGGTGGCCTCGTCCACGGGGGTCAGACCGGCGCTGTAAGCGTCGGTGCAGTAGACGACACCGGCGTCCACACTGCCCTCGCTGATCTGGGTGGTGACTTCCTTGACGTTGGAGCCGTAGGTGATGACACCGGCAGCAGCCAGAGCCTCTTCGTCGAGGTCATAGTAGGCCAGGATCTTCTGGGTGTACTGGCCCACAGGCACATCGCTGTTGCCCATGCAGAACAGAATGTCCTGAGCCTTCAGGTGCTCGGCCAGAGCATCAAAGCTGTCGATGCCCTTGTCGCTGCCCTCGGGCACACAGAGGACGACCTTGTTTTCCAGCAGGTCCACGCGGGTGGAGGGGTCCACGAAGTCCAGACCGTCGGTGTTTACGTCGGCAGAAGCGGTGATGTCCAGCTGGTTCATCTGCTTCTGACCGGCAGAGATGAAGAGGTCGCAGTCAGCGCCCTCCTGGATCTGGGTCTTGAGAGTACCGGAGGAATCAAAGTTGAAGCGGAAGGTGACGCCCGGGTTCTCGGCAGAGTAGTCTTGGGCGATGGCGTTCAGGGTCTCGGTCAGGGATGCAGCGGCGAAGACGATGAGCTCGACGCTCTCGCCGACAGCCTCGGAAGAAGCGGCCTCAGAGGAAGCAGCTGCGGAAGAGGCAGTGCTGGAAGCAGAGCCGCCGCAGGCGGTCAGAACAGCGGCAGCACCGGCGGCACCGGCCACAGCCAGAAAGTTACGGCGGGAAATGAAATTGGTTTTCATGAATTTTCTCCTTCTATCAATGTTATTTGCGGGCGCACTCGCCGTCCAGACCGGCGGCGATGCGGACGCCGTGCTCGAGGCTGGGCAGGATGTACTCGAGGTTCTCCTTCACGGCTTTCGGGCTGCCCGGCAGGTTGACGATGAGCGTCTTGCCGCGCAATACACTGGCGGCGCGGCTCAGCATCCCGCGGGGGGTGATGGAAAGGCTGTGGTACCGCATGGCCTCGGCGATGCCGGGGGCGTTGCGGTCGGCCACGGCATAGGTGGCCTCGGGGGTAATATCCCGGGGCGAGAAGCCGGTGCCGCCGGTGGTCAGGATAAGATTCACCTGACGGCCATCGGCCAGACGGATGAGCTGTGCTTTCAGCGCCTTGGCCTCGTCGGGCAGGAGCATCGTCTCTTCCACCACATAGCCTGCGGCGGTGAGCATCTCCACGATGAGGGGGCCGCTCTTATCCTCCCGCTCGCCCCGGCTGCCCTTGTCCGAAAGGGTGATGACCGCAGCGCGCAGCGGCGGATTTTCCGGCGGGGGCAGAAGGGTCACTTCGTCGCCCACGTGTATCTCGCCGCCCTTCAGCACCCGGGCAAACACGCCCTCCCGGGGCATGATGCACTCGCCGGTCTGCTGCTTGATGACGCAGTCGTTGTGGCACTCCTTGCCGATCTGGGTCATCTCCAGCACCACGTCGCCGATAGCGAAGCGGCTGGTGACGGGCAGGTTGCGGAAGTCGAAGCCCTCGATGACGAGGTTTTCGCCAAAGGCACCATAGTCCACCCAGATCTTCTTGCGGAACGCCTCGATTTTTTCGGCGCTGAGCAGGCTCACCTGCCGGTGCCAGTTTCCGCCGTGGGCGTCGCTCACGATGCCCCATTCCGGGGTCAGGACAGCACTTGGCACCTCGGTCTTGACGGTGCCGCGCTTGGGGCTGGTGCAAATCGCCAGAATTTTTCCCATAGTAATTTATCCTCCGATACGGTACATCCCGCGGGTGGCGGGCATGGAATTGTCTCCGAAATGATGTTCCCGAGGTTTCGACCAGATCGTCTCCCGGATGGCCTGTAAAAGCTCCTCGTCGGCTGCGCCGCCGCGCAGCAGGGTGCGCAGGTCGCAGCCCGTCTCGCTGGCAAGGCAGGGGCGCAGAAAGCCCTGACTGGTCAGCCGCACCCGGTTGCAGGAAGAACAGAACTTGCCATGGACTGCCGCAATGAAGCCCACATCACCCTTCCAGCCCGGGACGGTGTAGTAGACGGCAGGCCCATCGCCGAACCCGGCGCTCTGGGCGGCGGGCAGGGGCGAAAACTCCGGCCAGCGGCGGGCAAACCGCTCCCGCAGCTCCGGCCCCGAGATGCAGGGCATGGCCGCGCCGTAGCCGATGGGCATCATCTCGATGAACCGCACCTGTAACGGGCGGCTCTCGGCGAGGGCGGCCAGGTCTTCCAATTCACCCTCGTTCACGCCCACCTGCGGCACACAGTTCAGTTTGACAGGGATGCCGCTGTCCAGTGCGGCGCGGATGCCCTCCATGACGTGCTCGAACTCGTCCCGGGCCGTGATGCTTTGGAACACTTCGGGGCGCAGAGTGTCGAGGCTGATGTTCACGCTGTCAAGGCCGGCCGCCAGCAGGGCGGGCAACTGCTGCGCCAGCAGGATGCCGTTTGTGGTCATGGTGACTTTGCGGATGCCGGGGATGGATTTCAGGCCCGCCACCAGCTGGTCTACGCCCTTGCGCACCAGCGGCTCTCCGCCGGTGACGCGGACGGTATCGACGCCGCACCGGGCAAACAGGGCCGCCAGACGCAGGAACTCTTCGTAGGTGAGCACGGCTTCCCGTTCCAGCTTTTCCACGCCGTCGGGCATACAGTAGCGGCAGCGCAGGTTGCACAGATCGGTGACGGACAGGCGCAGATAGTGGATATTGCGCTGGGCAGAATCAAACATAGCCGCCCTCCGCCCGGATGTAGTGGCCGCTCTTGCCGCCAGTCTTCTCGACGAGATGGATCTCGCCCAGCTCCATGCCCTTATCGACGGCCTTACACATATCGTAGATGGTGAGCAGGGCGGTGGAAACGCCCGTCAGGGCCTCCATCTCCACGCCGGTGACGCCCGCCGTCTTGACGGTGCAGAGCGCCTCCACAGCCTGCCGCTCGGGCAGAAGCCTGAAGTCCACGCTCACTTTCGTCAGCGGCAGCGGATGGCACAGCGGGATGAGCTCGCTGGTGCGCTTGGTGGCCATGATGCCGGCAATGCGGGCCACGCCCAGTACATCACCTTTCTTCACGGTGCCGCTCTCCACGGCGGCGAATGCCTCGGCGTTCATGGTGATGATGCCGTGGGCGGTGGCCTCCCGGAAGGTGACGGTCTTCTCGCTCACATCCACCATCACGGCGTTGCCGGAGGCATCAAAGTGGGTCAATTTGTTGTCAGTCATAGAATGAAACCTCTCAGCAATGCCCAAATCCGCAGTTGGGCCAGTGGCACTCGGCGCAGCCAAGGCACAGGCCGCCCTCGCCCAGACGGGCAATATCCTCGGCGGTGATGGCATCGTCGGCCAGCAGACGGGGCAGCAGCAGGTCAAAGATGGTGCGCTTGGCGTACATGACGCAGCCGGGCAGGCCACAGACTGGCACACCGTCCAGATAGCTCACGAGGAACATGGCACCCGGCAGCACCGGTGCGCCGTAGGTGACGATGTCCGCGCCGGTGTTCCTGATGGCCAGCGGGGTGCGGTCGTCGGGGTCCACGCTCATGCCGCCGGTGGTGAAGATGAGCTCACAGCCCGCCTCTTTCGCTTCCAGAATGGCGGCGGTGATGCCCGACGGGTCGTCGTCGCAGACCTTGTGGAAGGTCATCTCACAGCCGTACTCGGCCAGCTTGCCCACGAGGATAGGGGTGAACTTATCCTCGATGCGGCCCTTGAACACCTCGCTGCCGGTGGTGATGACGGCAAACTTCTTGGCCTGCATGGGCAGCACGTTCAGGATAGGCTCACTGCCTGCGGCAGCCTGCATGGCGTCCATCTTCTCCTGTTCGATGACCAGCGGGATGATGCGGGTACCGGCCAGTTTCTGGCCCTTTTTCACGGGCAGGTCGCCGTGGATGGTGGCAATCATCATCTGGGGCGTGCGGTTCACGGCCAGCAGGGCTTCGCGGTTGATTTTCAGCAGGCCGTCGCAGTCGGCGATGAGCTCGATTTTTCCCTCTTTCGGCTCAGTGCCGTGGATGTTCTTGCCCGCAGCGGCCTTGTACAGCAGCGCGGCGGCTTCGTCCTCGTGGAGGATGCCGGGCTTTTTCTCCCAGACATAGAGGTTTTCTTTGCCGATGGAGAGCAGCACGGGGATGTCCTCGGGCTGGATGATATGGCCCTTGCGGAAACGTGCGCCCTTGAACTCGCCGGGAATGATTTGGGTAATGTCGTGGCAGAGCACCTGGCCTGCCGCGTCTTCGGTACGAATCAGTTTCATATCTGTCTTCTCCTTACAGGCCCGGCATCTGGGCAACGAGCCAGTCGGCCAGAGCCTGCGCATCTTCCAATCCAAAATCTGCCCCCGGAATGTCTCCCACCACAGCCAGCGGCTGGAAAGACACCGGTGTGTCCGAAATTTCTTTGCGGACAACTTCGATTTTCGGCCAGCCGCTGTCCTTGAAGCCTTCCAGCAGCACCAGATCATAGCCGTGGCGCTCGAAGAGCGCCAGCAAGTCCTGCTCCGTCAGGCGGAACATCTCGGTCAGCAGATAGCGCTGGCCGGAGTAGACCGCCACCCCCTCGGCCCCCGCTTCCCGCAGGCGGTAGCTGTCGGTGCCGGGGACATCGGGAGTGAAATCATGGCCGTCGTGCTTGATAATGCCCACTTTCAGCCCCCGGCTGCGCAGGGCAGGCAGAAGCTTTTCCAGCAGCGTCGTCTTGCCGCTGTTGTGCAGGCCGCTGACGGCCAGCACCGCCGGGCGCTTGAGTTCGATCTCCTGGGCCAGAGCCTCTTTCTGTTCACTGTACAAAACTGAGCACCTCCACTTCTTCGCCCGGAGTCACCGGGCCGCTGCCCGCAGGCAGTTCAACGAGACAGTTGCAGCCGATCATGGCAGAAAGGCTGCCGGACGAGTGGGCTTCGGCGTTGCCCTCGCCGGGGATGGTCACGCTGCCGCCCATGGCCTTTGCCCGCAGATAGCGGTTCCCCTTGCTGGACTTCGAGAAGCCCGTGGTCAGGGTACGGGTGGTGCGGGGAAGAAGGCAGCTTTCCTCACAGCGCCCCGCCGCCCGCAAAAGAGCCGGGACGGCATATTGTTCCAGCGTAGCGGCGGCGGCAAAGGGGTTGCCGGAGAGACAGAACACCAGCTTGCCGCCCACTTTCCCGGCCAGCATGGGGCTTCCGGGCTTCTGGGCCACGCCCGCAAAGAGGATGTCCGCATTCAGATGTTCCAGCACAGCGGGCAGATAGTCTTTCTGCCCCACCGAGACGCCGCCGCTGGTGATGACGGCATCGCACTCCGCCAGCAGTTCCCGCATCTCATGGGCGATCTCCTCCGGGTCGTCGGAGCAGTGCCGACGTTTTACCGCAAAGCCCAGCTGCCGCAGGCGGGCGGCGTTCTGGACGCCGTTGGCGTCGTAAATTTTGCCGGGCGTCCAGGCCTCGCCCGGAGCTAAAAGCTCGCTTCCTGTGGCCAGAACGCCCACGGTCAGCGTCTTGTAAACGGGGACTTCAGCGTATCCCTGCCCGGCCAGCACGCCGAGATGGGCGGGGGAGAGTACCGTACCGGCTTCGGCGATGACAGCACCGGCGGCGATGTCTCCGCCCCGGAATACCACGTTCTGCTGGGGCTTCATGGCGGCATAGAGCTGTACCGTCTCTTCGCCGCTGTCGGTCAGCTCCTGCATCAGCACACAATCTGCGCCCTCGGGCAGGGGTGCGCCGGTCATGATGCGGGCCGCACAGCCCACAGGCAGGGGCGAAGCGGGGGCATCTCCGGCGTAGAGCTTCATGGTCACGGGCAGGGTGACGGGTGTTTCGCGGCTGGCACCGGCGGCGTCGGCGCTGTGCAGGGCGTAGCCGTCGAAGGGGCTGCGGTCAAAGGGCGGCTGGTCCATCCGGGCCGAAAGCGTCCCGGCGGCAATGCGGCCGTCCGCTTCGTCCAGCGGGACAATCTCCGTCTCCGGCCTCGGCAGAGCCGCAGCGGCATCCAGCACGCGGCGCAGCGCCTCAGAGGGCGCGCAGAAAGGCTGTTTCATAAAAAATCCTCCAAATGCCCGGCCATACCCGGCCTGCTATGGCTCAGGCGGGGCGCAGCGGGGATTCATATAAAAAGGCAGGTTAAAAAAGAAGCGGAGACGTCTTGATGGAAAATCAAAACGCCTCCGCAGAATATCCGCACATTCCGGCAAAGGGCAGCTTGCAGACTGCCATGCCGATGGCTGCTCTCCGCTCCCTGCCGCCCTTGCAGTGGCGGCAGAGCATGGAAAGCCCCTGTGTGGATGGGAGGAGTTCTTTTTTTCAAATTGCAGCGTTTCTTCTGCGGGAAGGCGGCGGGGTTTTCCCCTCCACCCTTGAATGCCGGCTTATATAGCCCTTAGCATTGCGGCGCGATGTCATGCCCGACGGTTTAGACACCTTTGCTCAAAGAAGCTCATATACCCTATTTGATTGTGTGGGATGCTTTAGTCGGTCCACTCGTCCACGTCGCTGATGGCTTTTGCGTAGCGGCGGGTGAGGTGCTGGGTGGAGAAGAGGAACCGCTCGTTCTGGTTGTTGATCAGCTCCTCGATGTCGGCGTACTCCGGCTTGCCCTGCATGGACTGCCACGTCTGCTCGATGGCTTCCTGTGTCAGATCGTAGGGCGAGCGGCGGAAGTACTGCAGCGGGGTGGCGCTGGGGTAGACGCGGGCGTTGAATCGCACCATCTCGGCCACCATGGCGCAGAGGTCCTTGTCCTCGATGAGCTGCGCGATCATGGCGTAGTTGTCGCTCATGTTGGCGCTGGAGTAGTAGTAGGCATCCTTTGCGCCGGCGCGGGACACAATGTCTGCGCACTGGGGGTCTTCCGGCATCTGGGCCAGGAGTTCATCGGCGTTTTCCACCTCACTCACCAGCAGGGCGTGGGATGTGACCAGCGCCGCCGCCGAGCGGGAGCGGATGTAACCCGCCAGCTCCTGTGCCGGGGTAAGCTTGGGCAGCTCCGGCGCGGTGACGGTGGGCTGGTCGGCGTAGGGGTCGCCCTCTGCCTCCGGTGCAGCGGCCAGAAAATCCAGCAGCTGGGGCTTTTCGGCGGCGTGCGGTGCAGCCGTCTCTTCGAGAGCGGGCTGTGCCTCGGCCTGCTTTGCGGCCAGAGCATCCGTCTCCTTCTGCACAGCGGCAATGACGTCCTCGCCGAGCTTTGCGGCGCTGCCGTCGAACATACTGCCCGTTTCCTTCAGGCGGCGGGCAGTCTCGCTGGCCGCGTCGATGTCAAAGACCTCGGCCTTCGGCTTCTTTTTCGCGGCCATCTCTGCCTTCTGCAGGTCGAGGATGACCTGCTCAGGGTCGGAGGCGGCGTCCACCGTGGTGGTATAACCGGGTTTGCGTCTGCCAAACAGCATGATAGTTCCTCTCGTTTCTGTGAAGTTGTTTTTGTAAGCAGAGTGCATCGAACGGCGAGGATTTTTGCCCGCAGACAAGGCGATTTTCCGCAGCAATCCTGACGGATTGCAAGGAAAAGCAACGCCGTATGCGGGCAAAAAGACCGTTCGGGCGGTGTGCAATGCTTATGAAAACGGCTTCTTAATTACTGGGCTGCGGCCTCGCTGGCAGCAGTCTCTCCGGCGGGAGTCTGGTCGTAGATGCCGCGTGCTTCCAGATCGTCGGCCATGTCGCCGAGGTCGAACTTCTCCAGCGTCTCGCGGGTAGGCACACCGGTGGTCTTGTCCCAGCCGAAGATGTCATAGAACAGGTCTTTTGCCTTCTCCATGTCGGCGCGGTCCAGCTTGGTGGTGCCTTCCTCGAATGCCTTGAAGTCGGGTTCCTTGTCGAAGACCCAGTCGCAGATGGCGTCGTGCTCCTGACGGAGGTTTGCGCTGCCGCAGTTCTTCTGGAAGCTGATGGCGGTCATGGCGCGCAGCATCTGGGTGATGCGCTCGCCTGCCTCCTGCAGACCGGCCTGGGTGTAGGTCTCGCCGGTGACGGCGGTCATGAAATCTGCCTGCAGGTCCAGATCGCCGTGGTAGGCCCGCTCCTTGGAGGGAGACTGGGTCATGGGCCACATCCAGTTGCAGAGGGTGGCAGAGTCGTGGAAGTTCTTATCGTTGACGCAGTAAGCGGCCAGCTTTGCCTTGTTTTCGTTGATGGGCGTGTAGGCCTTGGCCTTGTCGTAGCAGCCCTCGCCGAAGAAGTCCTCCATGACCTTTTTGGTCACGTCGTAAGGAGCGCCGGAACCGGTCTCGCAGACGATCTCGTGGATCATGCAGTCTCTATTATACACCAGATTGTACAGCATGCCAACCTGCCATGCCTCTGCGGGGCCGTGATGGTTGGGGAAGCCGTTGTACATCAGGTTGGAGTTGGTGGCACCGTCGGTGCGGTCCAGCCAGCTCTTGGGCAGGCCGAACTTTTCCATCATGGCCAGCGTACCCTTTGCGATGACGGACAGGTCGCCCTCGCCGTAAGCCATGCGGCGGATGAGCTCCACCTCCCAGCGGGGGTCACCGGCCTTTTCCCATGCCCAGGGCAGAGAGTCGTACTCTTCCTCGCTGATGTACTTGGTGGCCTCCTCACGGGGCATCCGCAGGATCCAAAGCAGGTCACGGTTCAGGTTGCCGTAGTTGTCCCACAGGCCCATGTCATCGACGGCGTGAGACCATGCCAGGTTGATGACCATGGTGCCGTCGCCCTCGTACTTGAAGTCGTGGACGCCGTCCGGGTAGACGCGGGTGCCGTACAGCACGGGCATACAGGTGTTGGAGTTGTGGGTGGGCAGGTCGTAATCGGCCAGCGGGTCCACATCATACTCGGTGTAGCAGCGGATGGGGCAGGAGGAGCAGCCGCCGTTCTTCACGGTGTACTCCGCAGCCGGTGCGCCGAAGTCGAAGTAACCCTTGAAGCAGCGCAGCGCGATCTTATTGATGTCGTTGTAGGGCTGCTCGCCGGTATCCACGGGGCCGCCGGGAGCCTTTTTCCACATACGGCCCGGTGCGCCGGACCAGCGGTTCTTGCCGGAGGTGGCGCTGTACTCTGCCCAGCTCTGGGGCTGTGCGGGGACGTTGTGGTTGTTGTTGCCGCCGATGAGGTTGCCCATCATGTAGTTGGACAGCTCCAGCACCTTCTTGGGGTCGGCCACCTTGACGCTGCCGGTGCCGCGGATGGCCAGGCCCTTCAGCTTCTTGTTGCCCATGGCAGCGCCCAGACCGGCGCCGCCGGAGTTGCCAAAGCTGGTGTTCAGGGTGGAGTAGTCCACCAGATTCTCACCGGCAGGGCCGATGGAAGCGGTCTCGAACTCACGGCCATTCTGCTCCACCATCCACTTGTTGGACGCGAACGTACCCTTGCCCCAGATGTCAGAAGCGTCCTCGAGGGAGACCTCGTCGTCCTCGATGCGCAGGTAGACGGGCTTTGCGGAGATGCCGGTGATGACGATGCCGTCCCAGCCCGCATACTTCAGCATGGGGCCGATGTGGCCGCCCATGTGGGCGTCGATGATGGAGCTGCCCTTGGACCAGGTGGAGCGGAAGGTGACGTTCATGCGGCCGGAGCAGGGCACGCCGGCACCGGTCAGGGGGCCGACGCCGAAGATGACCTGTGCCTTCTCGTCGTAGGGGTCGAGGTCCATGGGAGCTTCCTCATACATGATGCGGTAGGCCATGCCCATACCGCCGATATATTTATGGTATTTTGCGTCATCCTGCGTGGTGATCTCGCCAGTGGTCAGGTCAACGCGCAGGATCTTGCCTGCCCAGCCATAACTTTCAGCCATTGTTGTTCCTCCTCCTTACAGGTCCATGTAGGCAGCCTGTGCTGCGCTGGTGACGGCATCCCAGTCCACGATGGACAGAGCGCCGGACGGGCAGCCTGCCACGCAGGCACCGCAGGCGATGCACTTGGACGACTTGCCGGTCTCGGGGTTGACGGTGGGCATATGCCAGGGGCAGGCCTCGTGGCAGGCGCCGCAGCCGATGCACTTGTCGGTGTCCACCACACGGATGCCCTGCTCGTTGGTCGTAATGGCCTTCTGGGGGCAGGCGTTGCCGCAGGCGGGGTCCTCGCACTGGCGGCAGGTATCCGGGAAGTAGACAAAGCAGTTGTCGTTGCCGGACAGCAGGCCGTTGCCGGCACCGTCCAGATTCAGACGGCGCTGGATCTTTACGCGGCTGATGTAAGAGGAGCACACACCATCGTTGGTCAGCGTGCAGTTGATCTCGCAGCGCTGGCAGCCGGTACACAGGTCGGCGTTGACCACCAGCAGGCCCTGGGGCAGCGCCCAGGTAGCCACTGCGCCGCTGTCCACCTGCTTCTGCGAGCAGCCGAAGAGGGACAGCATGGATGCGGAGAGGGTGAGCCCTGCAAGGCTCTTGCCCGAGATCTTCATAAATTGACGGCGGGTCATGTCAGCCGTCAGAAAATCAGTTTTTGCCATAGGTTCCATTCCTCCGTTGAGGTCACTCTGCGCGGAGCACCTCAGTTACATAGAAATACGAGTTGTTGACGATGTTGGTGACGGCGGTCGAGGTGATGGTCGCGCCGGAAAGGGCGTCCACCTCAGTCAGGTCTGCGCTGACAGCGCCGGCACTGGTCTGCCCGGTGGTCAGTTCGGCCTGTGCCAGCTGATAAGCGGCCTGCTTTTCTGCGGACCAGTCCGCATAGGGCAGAGCCTGCTCCTCACCGTCCTGCGCACTCTTGCTCAGACCGGCGGCGTAGAGCTTGCGGCGTGCCACAGCCTCGGCGCTGGTATCCATCGGAGGGATCAGCTCGTCGGCCAGCGGCTCGCCGTTCAGTGCCGAGAGGGTCAGACCTGCTGCGTACATCCTGCGGGTGGCCTCGGCCTCGGGAGAGGTGTCGGACACATTCCACTGCGCGGGGTCAAAATCCTCCGCAGCAGCGGGCTGCTCCTCCGCCGCACCGGCAGCGGCATAGGCGGCACCGGTAAGGGGGTCGGTCACAGTATAGCTTTTGCCTGCCAGCGTAAATGGAGCTGCGCCCTGATACTGGGACGTGAACTCCGGGTTGACACACTGACCGCCGAGGCTGTCCGTCTCTGCCTGCGAGAGGATCTCGACAGCGGAAACATTGCCCTCGGCGTCAAGGGTCACGGCAGCCTGCACATCGCTCTGGAAGCCCTTCTGAGAGCCTTCCACGCGATAGCTGCCGTTGTCGAGCTGGTACACTGCGCTGATGCCGTAGGCGGCTGCATCTGCCTCCGACACTTGCAGCAGGGTACCTGCAACCGTGGTGCGCGCGTGCTGCATTGCGATAAGACCTACCGCCATTGCGACTGTTGCAGCGCCCATGGCCGCATAGCCCGGCAGCCGCTTGCGCCACAGCGAAACGGGCGCAAACGGGTTGGTTGCCTGCTTCATGTTATCACCTGCCTGTTTTTTGGTCGTCTGGGAAAACTCCCAAACACGAAAATGACCGCTCTGCCTGCTGCAACAAGCGGAGCGGTCTCTTCGTTTCGTTAATATATTATCACTCGGGCCGGAAGTAAGTCAACGCGAACCGTAAGCGTTCTTTGTTTTGTAACTTTTATTTTGTACGTTCCTTCAAAGTTAAGGGGTGTTTCCGGCCGCACACGAATTGCAGGCCGTATTCTGCGGCCAGCTCCAGCGACTGGACGGTGGGCATGGTCTTGCTGACCAGTGCCGGAACGCCAGCCCGGATGGCTTTGCGCACCATATCCATCGGTACGCGGCCGCTGGTGTAGAGCACGCATTCGCTGAGGGGAACACCGGCCAGAAGCACGCTGCCCACGGCCTTGTCCAGCGCATTGTGGCGTCCGATGTCCTCGCAGGCACAGAGGATGCGGCCCTCGTGCAGCACAAAGCAGCTGTGGACTGCATGGGTGGCCTGATAAAGCGGAAGGCCCGCGCTCATGGCGGCGGCGAGGGCATCCACCCACTCCGGCTGTACGTCCAGATGCGGCACCGTGCGCAGCGGCTGCACTTCCACCGGACTGCCCAGCGCGACATTGTCGGTGCAGCAGCTGGAAACTTCCTGTGCCGCCGCGCGGCGGGCCGTCAGCGGGTGGTTCAGGTAGATGTTGACTTTCAAGCCTTCCGCGCAGACGGAAATTTGTTCCACTTCCTCTGCGGAGGCGATCCATCCTTCGGTCAGCAGCCGCCCCAGCGCCAGCTGCGGCAGCAGCTGGGGGGTGCATACCACCCGGAAGGCCGGCTGTTCATTTACATAGATAACTGCGGCGTGTTCTGTTGGAATGGCCGCTTCCGTGCCGCCCGGCATCCGTACGGTTTCAAAGGCGGCTGCTGCGCCGAAGAGGTCGTTTATCTGCATGGGGGTCCTTTCTCTGTAAAAGCTGCTGTTCAAGTCCTCTTATCCGCTGGTAGAAAGTTTTCAAAAGGACTACGGGTAAAAGAAAAACGACAGCCTTTTTGAAAGCTGTCGTTCAAGAGTGCAGGAATGCAATCCAAATCCGAACCATTTCCCTCGGATGCAACTTCTACCGTTTCTCCAAAGGTCACGGTCTGTGTGCCTTCTTTATAATTGAAGGTTATCAAAACCTTATCATCATACAGGTAAATCGAATTGATGAAGGTATCCACCAACGCCTGTCGCTGGTCTTTCAGGCTCATATCCAGCTTACGGAACCGCAGCAACCAAAAGCGAATGAACTCCTCCGTGACCTTGGGCTTCGCCAGCTTTTCTTCCGCAATGCGGGCTTCAAGCTCACGCTTGGTTTCTTCCAGCTGCTCTAGCCGCTCCTTGGTGGAACTGGTCAGGATACCGGCCTGAATCGCATTCAGCATATTCTGGATACCCGATTCCGCATCCCGGAGCTGCTTCTCGTAAAGGGGAAGGTTGGTATTCTCCTTGTTTTGCAGATCCATCACCTTGGCAATGATGGATTCCATGGCGGCATCATCCTTGACAAGCTGCATGGTCTGGTTGACCACCAGATCTTCCAGCCACTGTTTGCGGACGGTCTTTTTCTTGCAGCCCTTGTGCTTTTTGGCAGTAGCACATTTATAATAGCGGTGGACTTCGCCCGTCCGGCTCGTGCCGCTCTCTCCAAACATCAACGCCCCACAGTAGCCGCAGAACAACTTGGTGGTGAGCAGATAGTCGTCCTCTGCCTTTCTACGGGCAGGGGCTTTCTTGTTTTTCAACATCTTCTCCTGTACATCGTTGAAAAGCTCTACGGACACGATAGGTGGAATCGCATCGGGAATCAGGACGTCCCGGTACTTCAACTCGCCGATATATCGGCGGTTGCTCAGCATGTGCTGGATGACATTGAAAGTCATTGGCCCACCGCGCTTATTCTTGATGCCCTTTTCATTGAGCCAATCCCGAATCTCCCGCATCGTCTGTCCGTCATTGTACCGCTGGAAAGCTTCAGCTACAAAGGGAGCTGTGAGTGGGTCGATTTCAAAGCGGCGGTCTGCGTTGATGGTGTAGCCGAAAGGGATAGCACCGCCGGAGAACTTTCCTTTCAGGGCATTTTCTGTCATGCCACGAATGACCTTTTCGGACAGGTCAGCCGAGTAGTACTCCGCATAGCCCTCAAGGACGGATTCCAGAATGATACCTTCCGGCCCATCCGAAATGACCTCGGTAGCCGACATGAGCTTGACACCGTTCTTCTTCAACTGGGTCTTATACCGGGCACTGTCATAACGGTTTCGGGCAAAGCGGTCAAGTTTCCAGACCAGTACAATATCAAACAGCTTCTTGTCGCTGTCCTTAATCATCTGCTGGAACTCCGGGCGGTTGTCTGTCTTGGCAGAGATGGCGCGGTCGATATAGTGCTTGACCACGGTGATGCCGTTTTTCTCGGCATAAGCCGTACATTCCCGAATCTGGCCTTCAATGGATTCTTCGCGCTGATTATCGCTGGAATAGCGGGCGTAGATCACGGCGGTCATGGCGGGCACCTCCATTTATACATCATTGAACGGTGGAACGTTCCTTCAAAGCAATGTTTCGTATAATGGATATACCACAGTTTTTAACCGAATGCAAGACTTTTTTCAAATAAAAGCCGCCCTCATTCTCAGATCGTCCAGTTCTGGCTTGCCGACTGCAGATCCACCATGTGGGTATACAATCCCTTCCGGGCGTACAGCTCTGCCGGGCTGCCCTGCTCGGCCACGATGCCGCCCGACAGCACTACCACCTGATCCGCACCGGCTACGGTGCGCATCCGGTGGGCGATGATGAGGACGGTTTTATTTTTTATCAGCCGGGATAGAGCCTCCTGAATGGCAGTTTCGTTTTCCACGTCCAGGCTGGCGGTGGCCTCGTCCAGCAGGATGATGGGCGCATCCTTCAGGAAGGCGCGGGCGATGGAAATGCGCTGACGCTCGCCACCGGAAAGGGCGCAGCCGTTCTCGCCGATGTTGGTGTTCCACTTGTCCGGCAGCTTTTCGGCAAATTCCTCGCAGTTTGCCAGCTTTGCTGCTGCCAGAACCTCCTCGTCGGTGGCACCTTTGCGCCCCAGACGAATGTTTTCCAGTATCGTGTTGTCAAACAAGGTCACATCCTGAAACACGATGGAATACAGGCTCATGAGCTTTTCCGGGTCGATTCGGGAAACCTCCATGCCGCCTACGGTGATGTGTCCTTTCTGGTAATCCCAGAACCGTGCCGCCAGCCGGGAAACGGTAGTTTTACCGCCGCCGGAGGGGCCTACCAGTGCCGTGACCTCCCCCTGCTTTGCAGTAAAGGAAACGTCCCGCAGCACCGTCTCGCCGGAGTTATAGGCAAAGCCCACATGGTCGAACACGATATCGCAGCCCTGATTGGTCAGCTGCTCGCTGCCGGTCTGCAGGGGAGCGTCCAAGATCTCATTCATCCGTCCCACATTGGTGCGCATGGCGATGACCGCCGCCAGATTCTGCAACGCGCCCTGCATGGGGTCGTACATCCGGGAGGCCGCCATCAGGAACAGAAACAGAGTCAGCACGTCGATACTGCCCTGCACCAGCAGCACCGAGCCGGTGAGCGCCACCGAGGCAATGCCCAGCTTGAGCACCATACCCGCAGAGGACACGAACAGCGCTGTTTCCAGTTCTGCCACAATGGACTGCTTTTCCACTGCCCGAATTTTGTCGGAAAGGCCGGCCAAATACCGCTGCTCCGCATTGTTGGCTTTCAGGTCCCGGAGAGTCTCGATGTACTCCTGAATGCCGTCCGCACAGGCCATTTTCGCCGCCATGGTCTTGGCCTGTACCCTGTCCTGCACCCGGTAGCTGCCCACCACAATGGCAACAGATACCGGGATGACCCACAATGCCGCCAGCGCCATCCGTCCGTCAAAGGTAAACAGGCTCAGGGCAATGAGCACCGTGGAGATGAGGGAACCGAACAGACCGGGGATGAAGTGAGAGCAGTCTTTTTCCAGCACCTCGCAGTCCGCCATAATGGTGCTGGTCAGGTCGGCAAGATCCCGCTTGCCAAAAAAGGACAGGGGCAGCTTGCGCAGCCGCTCCGCAAGGGTCAGGCGGCGGGTGCCGCTCTCTTTATAGGTAGTAAAATAGGTGCCGTTATACTGGAACCATGTGGTCAGCAAGATCAGTGCAAAGCAGGTCACGCACCCTAACAGGTAAAAGGCAGCTCTCCCGCTCGTGGAGCCTGCCAGCAGATCTTTTACCAAGAGATACAGCAGCCCGGTGGGCAGCATGAACGCCATGTTCTGGAACGCACAGGCCATAACGCCCTTTACCAGCCCCTTTGCGCCCTCCGGGGAGCTGGCCGTGGCGTGTTGAATTTTTTCGATCATTTCTTACCCCTCCTTTGCGACCTTCCACTGCACCGATGCCTGATAACCCTGCCACATCCGGGCAAACAGGCCGTTCTGCGCACATAACGCGTCCTTTGTGCCAGATTCGGTGATACGCCCGTCCTGCACCACATAGATGCAATCAGCGTTGGCTACGGTGGACAGGCGGTGTGCGATCATCAGCACCGTTTTGCCTTTGGCAAGCTGGGCAAAAGCGGCCTGCACCTTTGCTTCATTGTCCGGGTCGGCAAAGGCGGTAGCCTCGTCCAGGATCAGGATGGGCGCATTTTTCAGCATGGCGCGGGCAATGGCGATGCGCTGCTGCTCGCCGCCGGACAGATACACACCATTGGTGCCGATGACCGTATGGATGCCCGCCGGGAACTTTTCCACGATATCCATGCACTGTGCAGCTTTCAGCGCCGCCAGCACCTCGGCTTCGGTGGCCTGCGGTCTGCCCAGACGGACGTTATCCAGAATGCTGCCCTTGAGTAGGCGGCTGTTCTGGAACACAAAGGAAATGGTGTCCATCAGCTCTTCCTTGGGGATAGCCCGCACATCGGCTCCGCCCACCCGGACGCTGCCGCTCTGCACATCAAAGAACCGGCAGACAAGGTTTGCCAGCGTGGATTTTCCGCCGCCGGAGGGGCCCACAAAAGCCACCGTCTGCCCCGGCTGAATCTCCAGAGAAACGCCCTTGATGACCTCGGTTTTGCCGTCGTAGCTGAAATGCACATCCCGCAGCGCAACAGAAGCATCCTGTGGATGCTGCGGAACAGCCTGCACCTGCATGGGCGCTGCCTCCAGCACCGAGTCGATGCGTGCCAGCGCATCCGCTACCACCATCTTGCTCTCGCTCATGTACATCATGCGGGTCAAGGTCAGGGAAATCACCGGGGTGATGATGATATAGAACAGCAGATTCAGCAGAAATTCCGGGGTGACGCCGTGAGCCGTAAACAGCAGCCCGCCCGCGATCAGAAAGGCGAACACGCCGTTGACTGCGGCAGTGTAGAACATCATGGGCAGGCGCAGGTCTTTGGTGTAGGAAATGACCCACTTTTCGTATTCGTCAATGGTGGCCTTGAACTTTTTGAAGGAAAACACCGACTGCCCGAAGGTCTTGACCACCGGGATGCCCCGGACGTACTCCACCGCCTCGTTGGACATGGATTCCAATGCGTTGCCGTACTGCCGCATTTTTTCGGCCATCCGCTTACCGGTCATGGTCGCCATGATGAGAAACGCCAGCACCACCGGCGCAAGGCTCAGCAGCCCCAGCCGCCAGTCGAACGCCAGCAACAGCACCAGCAGCCCCACCGGGGTGGCGATGGCGTTGTACTGGTCGGGCAGCTGGTGGGCAAGATAGGTCTCGGCGGCTCCCGTGCTCTCGTGGATGATCTTGCGCAGCTTGCCGCTGCCGAAGTTCTCGGCAAAGCCCAACGGCAGCACCGCCAGATGCTCCGACACCGCCAGCCGCAGATTGGTCGCCACCCGGAACGCTGACAGATGGGAGCACAGCAGTGCTGCAATGTAGATGAGGTAAGACAGCACCGCAAACAGCACTGCCATCCAGCCGTAATGGGGGATGTTCACCGCCTGCGCATAGTCCGGCGCAGCGTTCAGCACATCCCGCAGAATTTTCCAGATGTACGCAAAGGGCACCAATGCCACCAGTGCGCTGACGGCAGACAGCACCCATGAGGCATAGGTGAAATAGCGGTAGTTCCCGGCGTAACCCATCAGCCGGGAAAGATCGGACTGTTTTTTCACGGAAAGACCTCCTTCAAAAAAATTCATCAACTCAAAATTGCTATCTGCCCGCAAGGCACGCAGAACGCTTTCTCTCATAAGCCGCAGCTGCAACGCACCAGACCATGATGGCACTGTTCGTGCTGCTCTGGCTCATCACAGACATCCATGTGGCCACCGGCACCTGCATTGCCTGCGCAATATCCGGAACTGCGGCCAGCAGAAGGTTCCATGTGACCGGATGAAACGCAAGCATCCACCTCGGATAGCACGTTTTTCCGGCAAGCAGCATCACGAAATGGATGGCAAAAAACAACAGCATCGGAAGATACAGCGGGAGAAGCGCAGGGAGCATCCCATCCTGATAGGCCGTGACTGCCGCAAGCGCGGCCTCCGCTCCGATCCGCGGCCCCAGATAGGTGGCAAACCATGCCATGGTGGCCACCCATGTATGGATGGTCAACGCAATGGCAACGGTAAATATCCCGCACAGGAACTGCACGCTTTTGGTTTTTCTGTATTTTTCGTCGATGTCCGCATTCAGTGTCTTTACCACAAAGTAATAGAGAAAGCCCCCGATCGCTCCCAGCCCAACAGTAAGCACAGGCCTCCACAGCCCATAGGAGCCGGACAGATAACAGGCTCTGTTGAAAAGGCCGGTGTCGGTTTGCTGAAGCGAAATACAGCTCAGCAGCCAGTCTCCGGCAGCCATAAATCCGCATCCGATCGCACCAAGAATGCACCAACGGATGAACATTTTACTTTCTTTTCTGTTCATTTTTTGTCCCCATTGCGGTTCATCAAGTCACTGCACCCCATAGAAAATCCCTTTTTTGAAGGAGAGATAGATCGGCAGTCCTGCGACGAAGTTAAGAACACCGCCAACAGTGAGCCATACAAGCTCCGACGAAGCACCTGCATACAGCACAAGCTGAAGTATTCCAATCACTGCCCCCGCCAGTCCGGAATAGACTGTCACGCCAAAACTCAGATTTTTCTGAATCTTTGTGGCAATTTCCTTTTCATGGATCTTGTTCAGATAAATCAGATATACAACCCCGAACAGAATGCCCGCCAGCGCAAGGAACGCCGCATAGTCCAGCACATGACGAAAGCCGTTTCCGCAAAAATAAATGATGCCCGCGATCAGATGCGTCAGCCAGCCAATATCGCTTATCAGCCCCAATATCAAAAACGGAATATCCGGCATCATCGCGGTGTAGCGGATTCCTTGTTTTCCCTCATGCTGAAGCTGTTTGATATGATATTCTGTTGCTTCTCTTTTTTCATGCAGGATTTCTTTTATCGTACTCATTGAATCTCTTCATCTTTCCATTCATTCCCAAATATAACATCCGTTTTTTCTCGCTATATTTATCCGTAACGCGGGTACCTGATCAAATCATACAGCTTGCCAAATGCACCAAGATCGTGCGTTCCGGCAAGCTCCATACCCAGATGCACATATTTGTCGCACTTGCTTTTGGCATCCGTTTCCAGGATCACCGGCACGCCCAGCCGGTCGCCCTCGGCAAAGGCAATGTCCAGCACCTTGCGCATATAGCCCTGCCCCTGATATTGCTCCCGCACACAGACAAGCCCAACGAAAATATAGGGTTTCTTTTCCTTGTCCATGCGGTCTTGCAGGGAAGCTCCGCCTCGCTTGATAGCGATACCAAATTGCAGAAGACGCTTCAGGGTGGAGTTGTGCAGCATTCCGCAGGCGATGGGCCACATGGTCTTGAGTCCCATCTTCTCCTTCGGCAGCTTGTAGGCGATATAGCCCTCGCCCCGCTCGCTGGTGGTATGCAGAAAGCCGCCCCGCAGCACCCCGCGCACATAAGCGCAGATATAGTTTGCCGTGGCTTCTTTCCCGGAAAAGGCGGCGGACATTCCCGTTTCCTCTCCGTAGTCATAATAGCCGAAAGCATGGCCGATATCATGGATGGCTTTCTCGTCCAATGTTGTAACTTTCATTGTATTTCACTTTCTTGATTTTTCAGTGCATCTCCCTCTGTCTCGCCGTCCGCCAGAAAGCGCTCCATCTCCGACGCAAGCAGCGCTGGATGATTGATGATCTCGCCATGGCCGAAACCGGGGAAGCAGCGGACCATCAGACCCGGATATGCCGTCCGCAGCCGCTGAATGGCCTTTTTCATGTGCCCTTCTTTTTCTCCGTACCAGCAGGCGACCTTTGCATCGGGCTGTACCAAGAAGTCCGTTCGATAGAGATAAAGCCCAGCCTCCCAGGTGGCTCGGACGGATTCTAAGCTGATATGATCCGGGATACGGCGGAGCATAGTCTGCATTCCCTGCTCCGTCTGCCCCATAAAGCGCAGCGCCCATGCAGGCATGTACTTTTCGTGTGCCGTTCGATATTGCTTTTGCGGCATGACCTTCAAAATCAGTCGATTCAGCACTCCGAAATCCAGATACTCCGGCCCGCTGAGGATCATCCGATCGATTTGAACGGTTGGGGAAGCCTTCAGAAAAACAGCCGGTCCACAGCCCAGCGACTCTGCAAAAAGCAGATTCAACTGTCCGTCAAGCTCTTTTTCAATATAAGCGGCCAACTTGTCCGCCTGATCCCGGGCAGTCGTGTAGGTCGTTTCACCTGTTCCGTCAAAGCCGTCAAAGCTGACGGCATACACGCAGAATTTCCTTTCCAGCAGCGGGATCAGATCCTCAAACTGACGCCAGCACATAAGATTTCCGTGCAGCAGCATCATGGTCTTTCCCTCTATATTGCCGAATCGTTTGATCTCCATACCAATATGCCTCCCCGCTATTATCGGACCTTCATGCAAAAATCGCAGCGGTCATTTCCGCGCCCCAGCGTCATGCTTCTCTCCCAGATCAGCTTCGGATGCAGCCCGGTATAGCTGATGTCGTCGCTGTCGCAAAAGCAGCGGCACAGCTCCGGGCAGCCGTATTCTGTGCAGGTGTCGTGATAGGGACACTCCATCATATCCACACGCCAGACGCCGTTGCCTGTCTGCAGTTCTTTTGGGGCAAAGCCCGCCGCCGGGCCGAAAACGCTCCGGGTGGATTTGACGAAAACGCCGGGAACAAGGCGGTAAAGCCCCGGTATGTGCAGCAGGGCGGCAAGCTGTTTGTGGCTCGTTCTCGCCAGCCGCTCCACATAGCCATGAACGGTTTGCAGTGCCTCCTCTTTCGGCATGACCCGCTGCAAGGTCTCGTAGGCCGCAATGCCTGGTAATATCTGCCGCTTGAGGTGGTATTGCTTTTCCTTGCTTGCACCCGCATTTTCAGCCAGAAGTGCATTTAACCGCACATCAAAAGCGGCGTTCAGTTCCTTTGCCTGCGCGGGAAAGCGTTGCGCCGCAGTCTCCCGAAAGTCACGGGAAAGATAGGTTTCCTTCCTCTTCATCGTCCGTTACCCTTTCTTTTTGTACCCACAGTCGCAGTAGGGCCCGCCGGAGGCAAGGGTGTACTGCCGCACAAAATTTGTCACGCCGCCCGCCTCGTTCATGGTGTAGTCCAGATGGCACAAAGCGGGGGTCAGGTCGTACAGACCCAGCTCCTTCATCAGCACACAGATGCCGCACTTGGTAAAGCGTCCCTCGTAGCCGCTGCCATCCGGGTATTCGTAAAACTCCATGTTCCACGAATAGGGGTTGCGGTCGGCGGCTTTCAGGGCGGCAGTGGCTTTCATAGCGGCAATATCCTTTGGGGTGAACTTACTTTTTCCGCTCTTGCGGCAGAACCACTGCATGGGCGCTGTCATCATGGATTTTGCGTAGTAATCCGTCAGCCTGTCCACCTCCGGACGCTGCGGCATGGAGGGGATGAACGCGCCGAGCATTGCGCAGTTGACGATGTTCATTTTGAAGCGGTCGGCCTTTTCAAACTCCGGCAGCCTGCGGATGATCTGCCGGTATTGCGGCTTTGCCTTTTTCGTGATGGTTCTTGCGGTGGCTGCATCATAGCCCAGCACAGCGGTCAGTTGTTTTTGAAAGGAGCCTGAAAACAGCACCCACATTCCAAAAGGCATCCCGGCGTATTTCATTGCAGATACCTCCCGGCTTCCGTTTCCAGTGCCTGCCATACCGGGTAGGCTGCGCCATGTTCATCAAAAAATTTCTTGAGGTCCCGGTTCAGCGCGCTCATTTCGTCGATGGCGTTCATAGCATGGTCGGAGGCGCAGAGCTTGCCCAGCGAAGTGGCACACATCAGCTTGAAAAAGCGCAGGCAGGTCTTGCGGTACTTTTCCCCTTCAAAGTCCGCATCCTCCTTGGGCAGAATGGCGTGCCCGGCATCTCGGATGGCGCGGTATCCCTCGATGTTGGCATCCAGCACACGGTTCAGGTACGCGGTATCTCCCCTGAGCTTTTTCAGGTCGCCGTCTGTCTTATAGCAGGCGAAGGCCGCAGGCATCACAAACGCAGCATGGCAGAGCAGATAATCCTCCATGTTCGACTCGTAAACGACCTTGTATTTTGTGCCGTGGAAAATGCGCCCGATCAACTGTTTATTGGAGGTTGCACCCGTCAGCTGCCCGATGGTGATCTTCTTCAGGTCGATGGAGACCACCCGGTCAGCCTCCCGATGCCCGGCAGAAAGCGCAAAGGCAAACAGGACGTTCTTTTCCGGCAGTGCCGCCGCCAATGCTTTTGTCTGTACGTTGTTGCCCACAAATACGATGTTTTTCGTCCGATTCGCCCGCAGCGTGTCCAGAGCGGAATCCAGCTGTGTATAACGCAGGACCACAAAGATCACATCGTACTTTGCATCCGGCGCAAGCTCCGTCACCACCGGAATGCGGCTGACCGAAGTGCAAAGCGAAAACTTATCCTTGATCCGCAGGCCGTTCTGCTTGATCTCCGCAGCCCAGTTTCCTCGCGCAAGCAGGGTAACATCCTTTCCGGCGCGCAGCAGATTTCTTGCCAGATTGCACCCCAGAACGCCTGCACCATATACCAGAATTTTCATTTCTTGCCTCCAAATCCGATCTTCACGATCTGCATTTTCATCCCGTTGTCCCCGACCCTTGCAAGAAACCGGAAAAAGCTACTGACGGAAGGGCCTTTCCGATCACTGTATTGTCATCATTGCCGCCAGCACCGCCGCTATGACTGCCATGCCCACCGTGCCGAATAGCCACTTTTTCTGCTTGTCTTTTGCAGTAATGTAGGGCTTCAGATCCTCTGTTCCGGGGATCGTCCATGCGTTCGTGTGCCCCACCCAGTAGCCATCGATCAAAAAGCGGTCAATGAGATTCATAACGGACAAGATGACAAGCAGCTGCCAGAAGCCCGCCGCAAAGCCTTTCGCACCATTTATCCCATAGACACAGACCAGCACATAGCTGATATAGCCGGGGACGCATACCGCTTTGAAAATCAAAGCATTTCGCTTTATTTTCTCGTGTGTTGTAAGTCCCAGCTTCACGCACCGCCGCTGCACCGCCGGGCTGTAAAGATGCACCATCCCAACAGCCCCTTTGCGGATGCCCACGGCACAGACAAGAAACAGCAAAGCCCCCAACCCAAGACCTTCCAAAATCACCTGTAAAAGCATTACTTGTTCCTCCTGTATCCGTTTTCATCCCGGTATTCGGGATGTTCCTTTGCATACGGGTCTTGATCGCCGCAGATGGTATAGTCGCATCGGCAGCCGTCCACGCAGGTGGTCGTCCGCACGAGCTTGGCATGGAGCAGTTCCATGGACGCATAGTCCACATTGCACAGGGCGGGCATGATCTCTGTAAGGCCGTTTCTGATAGCAAATTCCGCTGCGGGACAGGCGGTAAATTCATAATAGATTGGCTTGTTCTTTTCGTAAGGAGCCACTGTCATTTCATAATCGTGCCACTTGTCACAGCCCGCTTTTGCCTGTACGAATGACTTGTACATCAGTTTCTTCCAGAATGGCTTGTTGCAGTCCACGAATTTCAGTTTGCGGAAGGTCGGCAGGATCAGATTTTCCTCGATTTCCTCGATTTCGCGGAAGGATGTAACCGCTTTGCAGGCTGCATAGTAGCTCATGATGGCGATGCAGTCATAGGTGCCGCCTGCGCCGTTGTGAAAGTTCCGTTTCCCGCCCAAATCAGTGCGCCAGTCTGAAAGAAAATCCACATACTGCCGCTGCACCTTTTCCCATATCATCTCCCGCTCCGCTTCCGGGTAATGCAGGGCGATTTTCGACTGTATCTCCTTCTTGCAGGGCTTGGAATACAGCACATGACAGCTGCGGTCGAATGGGAGTTCATCGTCCTTCATCTGTTTGCCGCCTCCTCACGGTTCGTTTGTGTGAACAAGGTTGTTGTCTACTGCTTGACATCTTTCCAGCGGGTAAACCATCGTGCAGTTAGATTTTTCATCGATTCCGCTACTATGTATGGTTCAAAACGCTGTGACGATCAAGGCTGACAGTGCAGCGACTGCGGCAAACAACGGGATGCCGCGCCAAAACGATTCGATATGTTTTTTTGGATTTTGATAGTATTTCTTCTCCGGCAGGAAAGAAAAGCGGGTACGTTTTGTGTTGCGCCACCAGAGAAGATCGATCACCAAAAGATCGAACGGCCCAAGCCCCTCGCTGAACGCAAGAAAGTACCAAAATGCCGACAGATAACCGTCCAAGTTCAGCACACCTCTCAGCGCAAGTCCTAAAGCGGAAAACACGACTGTGAAAAGCAAAAGATTGCTGAGCCAAACGGCAGCGGTGGATTTTCCCTTCGGAACAGCCTTTCCAAGCTGATGGTCGCTTCGCACACGGTTTTGAACTTCTTCGGGATAAGAACGCAGCCCCATGAGATTTTTCTTGTCCGTGCCTGTTCCAAGAAAACATACGCCCCAATACAGAAAATAAAAAGCAATTGCAACGATGATTTTCATCAGCCTATATCTCCGTTGAATCCAAAAAGCTGCGGATAGAGCATTCTGATTTTTCCTTTCTTTCAGCTTCTTTTGTTTTGAGCTGCCGATGTGTGTGTCAGGAACTCCATGATTCTCCGATAAAAATCCTGCGGATACATCATCACAAGCTCCGCGTGATCCATCTTCGGAATTTCATGCAGTTGCGCCCGTGGAAAATATTGCTTTATAAAGCAGCTATTGCTGTGTCGCGCCTGCTTTTCCTCTTCGCCGTACCAATATGTGATTTGGCAGCCCATTTCAGCCGGCTTCGTCGGCAGAGTATAATTGTTCGCCGACCAGAAAATGTTGCGGACGGTGCGTTTTGAATAGGTTTTCAGATACGCCGCCAGCGCATCATACTCCTTCACTGGATCGCGCCCCGGCATCGTCCAGCGCTCTGGCGGATAGACCGTCTCAAGGACCTTGCGGCTCTTCGCTATGAGCCTGAAACCAAGATTGTCACGCAGGCAGGCGAGACGGCGCAAAATCAGCGGCATCCGATACGGCGTAATGCCTGCATCAATAACGGCGCGCTCGACCGGGATTTTTCCCAAGGCGAGAAAGCGTGTCAGACACGCACCGCCCAGAGAACAGCCATATGCCGCGTTCAAGTGGGTAATGCCGCGCGCTTGCAGCCAATCTGTTACCTCGTCTACTGTCGTCTCCACAGAGATAAAGTCTTCTCCCGTTTCGCCGTGACCGTCATAGACGATCTGAATCACATGGTAATCCTGCGAAAGCAGGCCAACCGAGTCGGCGAACGCCCACTCCGGCTCCGCCGTGCACGGCAGAAACAGCAGCGTCTTTTCATGTTCTTTTCCATATTCCAAAGTTCTCATACCATCCGCCCCTTGGTTTTTGCAGCATTATTTTTTCGGATTACACTCCGTCATCGCGCCAAAGAATGCCGGTGCGCCGCCTGCACTTCCTTATCTTCCCACGCCCTTTAAGTACCCGCTTTTTGAGTTTTCCTCAGTATCATCGGATTCATCATAGGCATCGTAAAGCGCATTGGGGTCGTGGGCTCTTTTCTTGAAAGGCGAGCACAGCTCATTTTTGTGCGCAAAGGCAAACTCCATGTTGTCCGTCCAACCTGTGTGACCGGTAATGAACAGCGGATGCAGCCCACGTTTTCTCAGCTTTTTCTCCAGCAAAGCCAAAGACTTCACCGCCAGCTTGTTATCCTCTGCCAGCGAAGAAATAAAACTGTATCCGCCGTCCGCACCGAACCAGAGGGTATCGCCGGTAAAGAGATATTTCCCGTCCACAAGGTATACCATGTGCCCCCATGTATGACCGGGAACGAGAAAACACTCGATCCTGATGCCGTCAATATCAAAGACCTCACCATCGTGCAGCAGCACTTTTTCATTGTTGATCGTCACCTGCGGCAGCTTATAGAGATGATAAATGACCTTGCGGCGTGCTTCTCCGGTCAAATACCGGTTCTCGATCTCGCCAATGTACAGCTTCGCATTCTGGAACAGCCCCGGACTGTCTGCTTCCACCGCACCCACATGGTCGGTGTCCTGATGGGTGATAAGGATATGGTGTATCGACTTCGGATCAATCCCAAGCCAGCTCATTTTTTCGGCAAGGCGATCGTAGTTATATCCCGCATCGACCATAATGGTCGTATCGCCTTTGCGGTAGAAGAAGATGTTCGCCACCCATTCGCGCACGCAGGCAACATTCTTGTCAATCCAGCCGGTGTTCAAAGGCTTGAAGATCTCCTTGCCCCGGTACATCCAGCTCATTGCTTTTCTTTGAAATTCCGTTGCCTTTTTCGACATGATCGCACCTCATTTCTGTGCTGTGATGCACAGCCAGCCCTTTTTATTTTTGTGGTTCTGGATCTTACAAAATCCTGCTTGCTCCAGATACGTTTTACCGTTCACAATGCAATGCTTTTTACCAGATGCGCCCACTGCTCCGGGTGACAGGCCAGCAATTCTTCGTGCTGCAAGTTCTGCTCATGGAGAACAGGATGTGCAAAATGCTGCTGATACCGGGCACGATATTTTGCGCCCATTTTCAGGGCGTAAAAAATATGGATTTCGGTACCGGGCACATGGATCTTATCCGGCAGCGGAGTGATAAGATCGGAGTAGAACTGATTTTTACAGCTCTGCATGGTCACATAAGGGCGGGCCTCACCGAACATTTTCAGAAAGGCTTTGACATAATCCCCCGACTCTCTGGCACGCTTATCCAGACGCTTTTGGAGAAATTTTGCCTTGAACTTTCCGTCCCGCACCACAGGGTAGATCAATGGCAGCAGAAAATCCGTCTGCAAGCTTGCCGCCAGCGGCGACGCCTGATCCAGATCGGAGCTACCCAGAATGCCGTAGTCCATGTGGATATTCTGCCGCGCCGCCAGCAACCCCACAAACGAGCCGCCCAGAGAGCAGCCGTAGGCCGCCCGGATGCGACCGCCGCAGTGGGTCTTGAGGTAGGCCTCGATTTTTTCGGTCTCCTCCAGCATGGTGGGAAATTCAGTCTGTTCAGTCTCATCAAAACCATCGTAGCTGACGCACAGCACCCGGAAGCTGTCAGCCAGAAGCGGGATTACCGCACCGAAATTGCTTTTCCAATGGCAACAGGTGCCCGGCAGCAGCAACAGCACCGGGGCATCCTCTGCACCAAATGTGTAGATTTTCATCGTGATACGTTCCTTCTCTATTTATTTTCCACCTGTAAATAGAAGAGATATATTTCTTCGTATAGGGCAGAGTTTTGAGTTAGGTAAAGCTAACTTTTCATTCTATAAAAAGCCGCTTCTCAGCGGTCCTTCTGCCAAAATAATACGCCCTGCCGTCTCCTCTGTCAAGAAGTTTAGGCATTTTCGGAGATTTTGAAAAAGATTTCGTTATTGGAGCTTTCCCTGCGGCATAGAGGAGGCAAAACGTTTCCCGCATCGAAAAAATTTCGTCCCTGTAAACTTGTCTGTTTCTGCTTGACAACGCCCTGTGGGAGTGCTATTTTAGTTTTTGTCAATTAGCCTCACCTAACTATCTGAGGGATACTTCTCCCGCAGTTTTTTCTTTGCGCGCATTGTTAGGATAAGCTAACTATATGTTTTTAGAAATAAAGATAGAGGTGTGTTACGATGAGATTGAAAAAAGTATTTGCAGGTGCCCTTGCGGCAGCTATGCTGGTGTGCGCTGTGGCAGTTCCGGCCTTCGCTGCGGAAGACGTGGAGCAGGAGAACTGCCTGTCCTCCAGCTATGTCCAGATGAACATTCCCTACGCCGACTTCTACAAGGCTGCCGGTGTGGACAACGCATCTGAGATTGATGCAGTTACCAGTGCCACCAAAAACAAGACTCGTGCAGGCAACCTTGCCGCCGGTTCCTACCACGTCAACGCTGATGGCACTGACATCACCGGCGTTTCCTTCCCGGTCAAGGTGCTGACCCCGTGGGCGCTGAAGAATGCAAAGCAGGTCACCGATGCCGACAGCTACGACATTACCGTTACCCTGAAGGGCAAGGAATCCACTACCACCTACACCGGCGCAGATGCTCTGTTTGAGAACGAGAGCTACGCTTACTACAAACTCAACGAGACCCCGGCCTACTACATCACCGCATGGTACAACCTGCTGAGCGGCAAGTGGGAGTTTGGCAAGGTCCACGCCGCCGAGACCACTGTAGAGGGCGCAACCGTGGAACTTAACACCAACGGTCACCACACCACCTACGAGATGAAGATCTCCGGTTTTGATCTGGACTACAAGACCAACAAGGTCTACGGCGTGGTACTGACCACCGCCGACGGCACCGAGTATGGCCTGCATCATGTGACCAACATCTGGCATGGTACCAAGTTGGGCTTCAATGCCAATGACCCTTACTTTGCATCCATCATCGGTAAGACTGTTACTCAGATCACCTTCTACGCCGCCGATGGCGTGTATGTCCTGCCGGTCAACGTGGCGCTGTGAGTGCACGGGAAGCTGCCTAATTTATTACATAGCACAGAACGGCAAGGTCGCTTGGCAGCAGGCGGCCTTGCCGTTTTATAGCAACCTGCGTCTTGAATGCACAAGCAACAGCCTGTTGCTACTGGCAGTAGAATGATTTACCGCAAATAGAAGATGGGTTTTGTTCTGATTCACATAGCTTATTTTTCCCAAGACACAAGATGTGTCGTACTTTTCCCGCTTCACTTCAATAAATTTTCTAAAACCCTCTTGACGTATTCTACATACCGTGGTATTTTCCTTGTAAATCCCGCTGATTTTGTGGATTGGTTTGTCCATCCACAAGATGTGGTCGTGTTCATTCTGAACACAGCCACAGAAAGTGGTTGGTTATCACCGTGAGACCCACCACTTCCGTGAGGAAAAGTCCACGAAAAATTTACCGCCCCGCAACACACCCGATTCATTTTGCCGCTTACTTCACCCGACAAAATCCTTCGCTGCGCTGCGTGGGCGGTATTTTTCTTTTTCACAAATAAAATCTTATGTAGTTGTTCAATCTTCCGAAATTTATTTTTAGTTGTTGGCTGTACAACCTCAAAGCGTTATTCTTATGCTTGAAAGAAGCAGGACGTAGTGTCCGCACTGCGCCCGGCTTTCTTCATACTGTACCTTGAATCCTTCATAAGCCGTCTGAACGCGATACTGTGCCACGACCTCACACTTTCCGTGAGCGAGCCGGACAACGCCGCTGCAAAACAGGGGCAGGAACTTCGTTCGGAGCAAACGGTGACTCCCATACATGAGCAGAAACCCTCTACTTATTTTTTGTGTCTTAACAATTCGGAAACATTTGTTGAAAATGCGTTTTGAGCGCAGCGGTAGAGGGCAAGAACCGTCCCGTGGCCACAAATTTTCAATTCTTGAAAATTTCCTGTCCATCCGGGACTTCACTTTTCAAACTCTTGCGAGTTTTCCAAGTGATCTTGTTAGGGCGTGCCTGCCCCAAACCCTGCTCATCATTCGTGCCTTGCGGCACGAATGGAACGGCGTGTCGTGCTTTACATAACTTCACCGAGGAGTTATCGAACAGACAGGAGGTACAATGACCAAAACGAATGTTCAACCGATTCCTAGCAATTCCCAGCACCACGACACGCCGAACAACAAAACGCACATCATCAAGTTCCGTGTGACAGCGGAGGAAAAAGCGTCACTGGAACTCACTTGCAAACTCCTGAATCTCTCCCTCTTTACGTTTATCCGCCGAGCCATCCACAACGTCAAGATCGAGAAAACAGTCATCGTTGCAGGCGGTGGAGAAGAAACCCTGACCACTGTTTCCACCCTGCTTGCCCAGTGCAGCAAGGTGGGCGGCAACCTGAACCAGCTTGCAAGGTATTTCAATTCTGGCGGTGCGGACACCGAGCAGATACGAGCGAAACTCCTTGACGAACTTGCAGACCTGACCGCATTTCGGCTGCACGCCGAGAAAGTTCTGGGTGAACTGTATGGCAACGCTCAAGCATATAAGCTCTAAGAACTCGGACTACACCGCCATCGAAGCGTATCTCGTTTACCAGCACGATGCGTTCACCGGAAAGCAACTTCTGGATGAACAAGGCAAGCCGAAGCTGCGGGAATCCTACCTGCTCGACACCCTTGAGTGCGGCGATTTCTCGTTCGCAACGGCCTGTCTGCTGGCAAACCGCAAGTATGGCAAGAACACCCAGCATGGTGATATCAAAAGTCACCAGTATATCATCAGCTTTGACCCCAGAGATGCGGCCGACAACGGCTTAACCATGGAAAAGGCACAGGCTCTTGGCCTGAAATTCTGCGAAGAAAACTTCCCCGGTCATCCTGCCATCGTCTGCACGCACCCCGATGGGCACAACCATTCGGGAAACATTCACGTCCACATCGTGATCGGCAGCATCCGAACACGAGAGGTGGAGCGTAAGCCCTATATGCAGAAGCCCCGCGATTGGCGTGAGGGCATGAAGCACTCCAGCACCGCCCAGACCATGCGGCACCTCCGTGTCGAGGTCATGGAACTGTGCGAGGGTGCCGGACTGTACCAGATCGACCTGCTCAACGGCTCGAAGGAGCGCGTGAGCGAAGCTGAGTATTGGGCGCGTAGGCGCGGCCAGTTGAAACTTGACCGTGAAAACGCAGCCCTCACCGCAGCCGGACAACCGCCCCGGCAGAAGAAGTTTGAAACCGTGAAGGACACTTTGCGGAAGCAGATTTCTTCGGTGTTGTACCGTGCAACGAGCTTTGAAGATTTTTCTGACAGGCTCATGCAGCAGTACGGCATTGCCGTCAAGGAAAGCCGTGGACAACTCAGCTATCTGCCTGCTGGCAGAACAAAGTTTATCCGAGCGAAACATCTCGGTGACAAGTTCGATAAGACGGCAGTGTTTGCCACGTTGCAGGCAAACGCCGAACGCAAATCCAAGGCTCAGTTCAAGCAGGATGCCATCGGGAAACTGATCGACATCCAGTCGAGGATGACCGAGGGCAAGGGCATCGGCTATAAGCGTTGGCTCACGAAACACAATCTCAAAGTTATGGCACAGACCGTGAAGCTTCTGCAGGAAAAGTGCTTGACCGACGAGGACGCTCTGAACCAGCGCATCGCCGAACTGGAAACCAAGTATCACGACGCACTGGCTGTGGTGAAAGACCTCGAAAGCCACATGAAAACCAACAAAGAGCTGCGCTATCATGTTGCAACCTACGCCAACACCAAGAGCGTCGCACAGCAGTTAAAAATCGCCAAGCGACCCGCAGCTTTTGAGGAGCAGCACCGTGCAGAGCTGACAGCGTACCGGGCGGCAGCAGCCTATTTTAAGACAAACAACATCACAAAGCTGCCCAGCCCGAAAAAGCTGGAAGCCGAGAATGCGCAGTTGGCATCCGAAAAGGCGAAGTTCTACGAGCAGTACAAGGAAGCCAAGGAAGAACTGCTCAAACTGAAAACCGCAAAGCAGAATGTTGCGTCCTTTTTCCGGGAGGAAGAACAGGCGCAGCAGGAGAGATAAAGGAGTGTGCGTATGATCAATCTGAAAATCGACCCGGAGTTCCAGTCCCAGATTCCTCCTCTGACCGATGATGAATTTAAGCAGCTTGAAGAAAATATCCTCAAAGAGGGCAAGCTGCTGTCTCCTTTGATCGTGTGGAATAACACCCTTGTTGACGGACACAACCGTTATGCGATTCTTCAGAAGCACCCCGAAATCTGCTTTTCTACCATGCCGCTCCGCTTTGCAAATCGTGAGGAAGCACTCGCTTGGATTTGCAAAAATCAGCTGGGGCGGCGCAATCTTTCCCCCGAACAGAAGCGTTACCTGCTGGGGAAGCAGTACGAATCCGAAAAGAAAGCCGAGAAAATTTTTCACGGCAACCAGTACACTTTAGCAAAGAAAAGTGGTGGGTCTCACGATGATACCCACCACTCCGGCAAGAAAACCTGCGACCGTATCGCAGAAGAAAACGGTGTCAGCCGTGCATCGGTTCTTCGTGCACGGCACTACACCAAGGGCATTGATATCGCTGATACTCTCGCTCCCGGCATCAAGAAAAAAGTCTTTTCCGGTGAGGTAAAATTCACCAACGATGAAATGTCCAAACTCGTGCAGAGCAGTCCCGACAAGCGGCAGGACGTATTCGCCGAGATCATGCACCCGGAGATCACGAAAGCGATGGAAGCTGCTGACGCAGAACCCAACGCCGACACTCCGGTTCCGATGCCCACAGCCGACCCGGAACAGTTCAAGACTTATCAAGTCCCGGACGAGTTCATGCGGGTCTACAAAACCTTGAGCACTGCCACAGAAATGATGAAAAACACATGGAAGCGGGTGCTCAAGAACAATCAGAGCTATCTCTCCGACCCGGAAAAGCAGAAAGTTCTCCGTTTTGCCATGCAGCGGCCGGCCCTCTATCTGAATGAGCTGGAAGCCTGCATGGAACAGATTCTCACTGAAACCCTTGAAGAAGCTGAAAAGACCGCATAACGACAGGCACTTGTAAGCCATCAACGAGCCACCAGCTGCAAGTGCAAGGCGGAAAACATCCGCGCTCTTGCGCCTGATAAGAATTGGAACTTTGATTTTCTCGCCCGACTTTGCCACGGTGGGACAGTCAAAGGAGCGTGCGTTTGAACAAAAAGAAAAAGTCCACAAACACTTCCCCTTACCCCGATGAAGTCATCGACCGTCTGGCACGGGCATTCTACCCGGCCATCCTTGCCTGCTGGAACAGTGAGGAAGGCCAGAGGGAGTTTGCTGCGTGGCAGGCGGAACAGGCTCATCACACTACCAGCAAAGAGAAACAGAGCGTTCCCGACGGGGAACGCCCTGTTGTACATATTGCTATCGCATGTGGTCTTTGGCAGGGTGCGTCCGCAGGGCGCACCCTGTTTTTTGTTTTTAACAAACAAGATGGAGCAGATCGGCCAGTATGATCATAGCAGCAATTATAGCAAAAAGGAACACGGGCAATCAATTTCTGGGCTGTGATATGGAATCACCCGGTCGAATTGATTCTTTTCCGCAAGCTCCCGGCACTGCCTTGCATCCAGATGCACCGGGTACCGCAGGAAGAGCATCTGTCCCTTCTCCAGCATTTCTGCACTCAGGCTGCCTGCATCTGGGGTCCCGGTCATAATGCCGAGTGCCCCGTGCGCTACCATTTCACGAGCGCGCTGCCCGGCTTTTCCTGTCAGCTGCGGGCCGCTGAGAAAGACAATGCCTTTTTCCCGGTTGAGGAAAGCATCCGGCTTTACCCAGTCCGCAAAATTCGGCGGCACCGGCAGCAGCCATGGCCCACCCAGCTGGATCTGCTGAATCTGCCGAAGGAAATGCGCATCGCCGTAAAATTTCAGATTCGGTGCAAAGTGTTTCAGCAGCAGAAGGATCTCCGGCCCTCGACCATATTTCGGCACCGGGAAGAACAGAAGCTGCGTCTGTTTCAAGCGCTGCACGGTCTCCACGCAGAGCTTTTTGACGCAAATGTTCCAGTCTGCATTCGTGCTGCCGTAAGCCGCATCCAAAACGGCCAGATCTGCCCTCTGGCTCCGCAGCAGGTCGCAGGGGTAGAGCGGGCTATGCTCTGCATAGTCGCCGGAAAAGAGGATGCTTTTTTCGTTCCATTCAAATCGCAGCCAGACGCTGCCCGCACAGTGCCCGGAACGTCCCCATGAGACCTGTAGGCCGGGCAGTTCCGGCACAGAGCCAGAGCCTTTGCAAGGGCAGAGACTTTCCAACGTTTGGATGTGATTCAAGGAAAAGGGCAGCTGGGTCAGAGTAGGCAGTGTAGCATAGATCGGCCCCTGATACCCCTGCTGCACCAGCCACGGCAGCGCCCCGGTGTGGTCAGCGTGGCTGTGGGTCAGAAAGACCGCCCTTAGCTTTTGAATTTGTGCCGCATTCAGCCGGGGCAGGTCATCCTCTGCGCCAGCCAGCAGACCGCAATCCACCAGAAAAGCATCCTCATCATGTTCTACATAAAAGCAGTTGCGGCCATGTTCGCCGCAGCCTCCTGCAATGAAAAGTTCCATCTCAATGTTCCTTCCGACGATCAATGACAGTGTTCAGGATCAGCAGTGCCGTGGTAGAAAACAGCACACACAGCACCGCCATCGCCATGCCAACTGAAACGCTGCCCTGCTCAAACTCCCGCACGATAAAGGTAGAGACCACCAGTGTGTTGGGCGGGGCAATCAGACTTGCCGTTACCAGTTCCCGGAAAGCGATGATGAAAGTCATCATCCAGCCGGTGGCGATGCCCTGCCGAATCAGCGGCAGTGTGATACGCCGCAGGATGTAAGCCGGGCTTCCACCGAACACCTGTCCTGCTGCCATCAGGCTGTCACTGATCTGGGTAAAGGATGAGGTGACGTATTGCACCGTATAGGGCAGAAACAGCACCACATAGGCCAGTACCATGATGCCCATGGTGTTGTACAGCGGCAGGATGTTGTAAATTTGATTCCAGAATAGCATAATTCCGATGACTAGTACAATACCCGGCAGCATTTCCGGCAGCAGACCAATGGCTTCCACCACCTTGCGCAGCTTGGAGTGTGACTTTCGCACTGCCAACACCAGCAGAGTTCCCAGCACCGCACAGATGGTAGCCGAAGTGACCGCCAGAAAAACGCTGTTTTTCAGAGCACTCAATCCCTTTTCGTTCTCGGTGAACAGTTCTACATAATGTGCGATGGTAAAGTTGCCCGGTGCCAGACCGTAGCCGCGGAGATTGATGAGAGAGGTGGAAATGACCGAGAAGTACGGAACCCCAACTGCAATCAGCAGCACCAGAACGATATATGCCCACGCACCGATGGCGGCTCCTTTGCTCATGGACTGCTCTACGCGGCGGGCACCCTTGCCGCTGACCAGATTATAGCTTTTGCGCGTGGTAATGTAATTTTGCAGCATCCACATACACAGACAGATGCCCACCAGCACGGAGGAGAGCGTGGCCGAACTGCCAAAGTCGATGGGTGCTACGGTAGCGTGGCGGTGGATCTCGGTGGTAAACACCTCAAACCCGATGCGCTTGCCCAGCGTAGAAGGAGTGCCGTATTCAGACAGCGTTTTCACAAACACCAGTAGCGCACCAATGGCGTAGTTGCCGGAAAGCAGCGGTAGAAAGATCTTGCGCATCCGGGCACCGAACCCCGCCCCGAACACCGCGCCTGCCTCTTCCAGACTGGAAGGAATATTCAGCATGGCGTTTTTGAGCATAGTGAGCATGAACGGAAAAACGTGCAGGCTCATCACCAGCACCAAACCGCCCAGTGTGAAGAAGATCTTTTCGCATCCGGCAGCTGCGGGGACCAGCTGCTGCAAAAGCCCCTTTTTCTGCATAAATAAGATCCAGCCCATGGAGGCAATGTAGGGCGGTGTCATGAACGGGATCATAAAGAGGATGTCAAAGACACGGTAGCGGGCAAATTTTGTCCGGGAGAGCAGATAGGCCAGCGGTGCGGCGATCAGCGTAGACAACAGCACCACCAGCACACCCAACAGCAACGAATTGCCGATCATGTGGGCGTTTTCCGGGTTCAACAGCGTCTGCACAGCGGGAGAAAAGTCAAGGCGGCCATTCTGCATGACCGCCTTGGCAAAAATCATTCCCACAGGACAGACGATCAGAAAGATCAGCACCACTGCCAGCAACAGCAGCGGAAGATCCGCCTTACGATTCGTCTGTTTCATGGAGCGTTACCCGTTGCTGGCACCGCAGATCTGGTTGATCTTTGCAGCATCATCGCTGGCTTCCGCCATCATCTTGTCCCAATCGGGCGTGATCTGAGGAATATCCTCCAGATTGCTGCGCTTGTCGCACTTGATGTCGGTGCGGCCGGGCAGCAGATAGGCATTTGCCACCAGCTGCTGTGCCTCATCGCTGAACAGATAATCGACAAACACCTTGGCATTGTCCATGTTGGGAGCCGTTTTCAGGATCATTGCCGGGCGGGGGTTCACGATGGTGCCGCCTGCCGGGTAGTAGATGTCCAGCGGCTCCCCCTTATTCTTGGAAGAATAGGCGTTGTAGTCCACGCCGGCCACAAGAATTCCCACTTCGCCGGTGGTGACAGCTTCCAGTGCAGCCTTGTTTGCGCCGGGGACCGTCATACCGTTGTCGGCCATAGCCTGAAAATCATCCCAGCCGTTCTTGACCACATAGCCTGCCACAAAATCCTTGCAGGCACCGGACTTTTCCGGGTCGGGGATGGCCAGCTGATCCTGATACTTTGCGTTGCCAAGGTCTTTCCAGTCGGCATCCAGCGTAGAGAACACCGTGGTGTTATAAATAACGCCCACAGCGGATGCACTGTAACCAAACAGCACACTGTCGTCATCCATCCAGCCGTCCACGATGAGGTCGGCGTTCTCCGGGGTGTAGCTTTCCAGCTTGTCATCCGCCTTCATGGACAGACCATCCGACCAAGAAGCCAGAATCACCACATCGGCCACCGGGTTTGCTGCTTCGGCTTCCAGACGAGCGAGGATTTCGCCGGTAGTGCCCTGAAACTGCTCTACCTCGATGCCAGTCTTTGCCGTAAAGCCCTCAGCCAGCTTATCGGCCAGACCAGCCGGAGAAGGCATATAGACCGTCACTTTGCCGGTGCCGGATGCCGCAGCGGAAGTGCTCTCACTTGCCACGCCGGAAGAAGCCGTGCTGGAAGTAACTGTGCTGCTTGCGGAGCCGCCGCAGGCGGTCAAGGCGGCAGCGGCAGTCAGAGTGCCCGCCACAGCCAGAAAATTACGACGGCTGATTTTATAATTACGCATAAGGATTCTCCTTTTTCATTTCCAATGATGTATCATCAAGCCGCACCTTGCGGCTGGAAGCAATTTCAGACGGCAACGATGGCGCTGCGGGGCAGATAAAGCGAGAGCTTTTCGCCCACCGAGACCCGCCGGGGGCTGATATATGTCCAGTTCTGTCCGTTGTGGTTCAGCTGCAGCTGGTAGCTGCTGCCAAGGAACTGCACCGCCGTGACATCGGCATCGTATTTTTCGGCCTGCTCGGCGGGAACCGTCTGTGCCTGTTCCGGGCGGAACAGATGATTCTGGTCGAGCCAGTTGGAAGAACCTACAAACCGTGCCACGAACTCCGTTGCCGGATGAGAATATATCTTTTCTGGGGTATCATACTGCTCAACTTTGCCGGCGTGGCAGACCGCAATGGCATCGCTCATGCTCATGGCCTCGATCTGGTCGTGGGTCACAAACACGCCGGTAATGCCCAGCTTGGTGATCAGCGTCCGCAGTTCCGAGCGCATTTCTTCCCGCAGCAGTGCATCCAGTGCGGAAAGCGGCTCGTCAAACAGGATGCAGGCCGGTTCAATGACGATCGCGCGGGCAAATGCCACACGCTGCTGCTGACCGCCGGACAGCTGATGAGGATACCGCTGGGCAAAATCATCCAGCTGTACAGCGTGGAGTGCATTTTTCACTTTTTCGTCCAATTTGTCCGTCTTGCCAGCCGCCCGCAGGCCAAAAGCCACATTTTCAAAGACAGTCATGTGCGGCCAGAGGGCAAAATCCTGAAACACAAAGCCAAGGCCGCGCTTTTCGGGTGGAAGATTGATCTTCTTTTCCGAGGAGAACACACAGCGATCCTCAAACCAGATCTCACCGCTGTCCGGCGTTTCCAGTCCGGCGATCATCCGCAACAAGGTGGTCTTGCCGCAGCCGGAAGGCCCCAGCAATGTGGTCAGACTGCCACTTTGAATGATAAAGCTGGTAGGCTGGATCACCTGCTTTGCGCCAAAGGATTTTGTAAGGTTAATGAGCTTGATCTCCATATTTTGCACTCCCATTTTTGATACCTGCTCTATGGTAGCACGAAGGATTTATGCAAACTATCCTGCTAGGGTAAAGCTCATGTAAAAGTCTGGCGACAAAAATTCCCCGCCAAAGTCAAGACCTTGACGGGGCAGAAGGAGAAAAGAAGGATTGCACTCAGGTATGGGGTCATTCAAACTGCGACTTGATTCCTTGCACAGGTCATACGTTGATGCCGCTCTGCCCTGTACCATGGCAAATAAAGAAGCGACAGGATCGCTGCAAGAACCGGCAGAAAGCCCATCAGATAAAACCGTTCTCCCAAGCAGTGCGCGAAAAAGGCTGTGATGGCATTGCCCTGCGGATCATTGAGAAAGAAAAAGTTTGTTTTCAGCATCCGATTCAGGAAGAAGATCGGCGTTGCAGTTGCACACAGAAAAGCCAGCACCCAGCGGATGTGATGCACCTGCGGGCGAAATCCACCGGCAAGCAGAAGGACTGGATAGAGGATCAGCAGAACGTGGATGCTGTAGGAATGCAGGTGCAGCAGGTTCCAGACCGGGAGCCGCTGCCACGAGGGACTCAACATTGCGACCACTGCTCCCGGAAGACAGATTGCGTAAAGGATCTCCTTGCTCCGATGACTCTGGTGTACGGCATCGTACCAGCAGACAAAGATATTGATGCTGCACAGGTGGAGAGGCAGATAGGTCACGTTCCATTGGCCGGTGTAAAGCAGGACAGCCTGTTTCATCAATTCATCGGCCAGCATCAGGACAAAAACAGCGCGAAGGATTTGCTGCCGGGTCACTTCCCTGCAGCGGCGATAGATCATAGCGCAGAGAACGACGATTGCAATCGCTCCGAGCAGTTCTGCCCAATGGACGGCACCAAACAGCGGGAATGCGCGGTAATCTGCCCCGCGCTCTGCCTGTATCGTCTGCACAGACTTCCAGAAATCTTCCATAGGAATCCTCCTTTTCTGCGATTTCATTTTACAATAAAATTGTATCATGGAAATCGAATTGGAGAAACCGTGCTGTGGTCAAATCCATGTGAAATCCGGGTGCAACTCATTTCAGGTCGGAATGCACATTGGCCTGATAAGCTTCCTCATAGAACTGTGCTTGGCAGTCCACCGCATCGGCACCGGGCATCCGACGGACATAGCTGCCGTCCGGCTGCTGTACACGGGCATTGCTGTTATCGGCCAGCATCGTATTAAAAATGTGCTGCAGGCGCGCTTTCAGAGCCGGAGCCGTGACCGGCGCAGCAATTTCCACACGGCGGAGAGTCGAGCGGGTCATCCAGTCGGCCGAGCCGATGTAATATCGGGCACGCTCTCCCCGCCCCAAAATATAGATACGGGAATGTTCCAGATACCGTCCCACAATGCTGATGATGTGGATGTTATCGGTCTCATCCGGGACACCGGCCCGCAGGCAGCAGATGCCGCGCACCACCATATCGATATGGACACCGGCCTGGCTGGCCTCGATCAGCTTATTGATGAGCACCTTGTCGGTCAGGCTGTTGATCTTGATGCCGATGTAGCCGCCCTCGCCGCGGGCGGCGGCTTCAATTTCGCCGTCTATCAGATTCAGCAGACGGTTCTGCAGGCAATGGGGTGCTACCAGCAGATTCTTGACCGAATCCACCGTTTCGCCCTGATCCAGTGCGCGGAAAACCTCGGTCGCTTCCAGACCGATTTCCCTAGATGCGGTCAGGAAGGAAAGGTCGGTGTACAGGCGGCTTGTCTTTTCGTTGTAGTTGCCGGTGCCAATCTGGGTGATAAAGGAAATGCCGTCCTTTGTTTTGCGGGTGATGAGACAGAGCTTGGAGTGGACTTTCAGCCCTTCGATACCGTACACCACATGGCATCCTGCCCGCTCCAGCAAACGAGACCACTCGATGTTGTTTTCCTCATCAAAGCGGGCTTTCAGCTCCACCAGAACATCCACCTGCTTGCCGTTTTCGGCGGCTTCCACCAGTGCATCCACCACCTTGCTGTGGTTGGCCAGACGGTAAAGAGTCATCTTGATGGAGACCACGTCCGGGTCGCAGGCGGCCTCGTGCAGCAGTTGCAGGAAGGGACGGATGCTCTCATACGGATAGTGAAGCAACTTGTCCTCTTCCAGGATCTGCGGAATGATGGGCTTGCGCTCATCCAGTGCAGGGCTGGGCTGCGGGTGGCGGGGCGCAAAGAACAGGTCGGTGTGGCTGCGCAGCTGATCCTCGATCTGGAACAGGAAAGAGTGATCCAGCGGAGAATCGTATTCAAACACCCGCTTGGGGTCCAGTTTCAGGTTTTTGCACAGGGACTGGATAATTTCTTCGTCGATCTCACGGCTCAGTTCCAGACGGACAGGTGCCAGCTTTTTGCGCTTCTTGACCACTTCGGCCATGTGATCCCGGTAGTTCAGGTCTTCGTCATAGATCAGGTCGGCGTCAATATCCGCATTGCGGGTGATGCGGGCCAGCGTTTTGCTGGTGACCTTATAGCCCTTGTAGAGCAGCGGCAGGAAGTGCAGGATCAGTTCTTCCGACAGGATAAAGCAGCCGGTACGGCCCGGCACCGGCACCAGCCGGGGGAAGATCTCATTGCCGCAGGGCACAATGCCGATCTTCTTCTTTTCTGCCTTGGTGCTCAGCACCGCAACCGCATAGATGCCCTTGTTTTTCAGGAACGGAAATGCCTGCTTTTTGCTGATGATGAAACTGGACAGCAGCGGCAGGTAGTCCTGCCGGAACAGTTTTTCCAGCTCCGCACGGCTTTCTTCTTCCATGTGAGCAAAATCCAGCAGGCGGATACCCTGCTCTGCAAGCTGTTCCAGCAGACCATTGTAGGCAGCATCCCGCCGGGCCGTCAGCTTATGAATAAACGCCAGTGCAGCATCGATCTGCTCCCCGCTGGTCATATTCGTTTTGTTTTCACGTGCGTTTTTGTCCAACAACATCTGATCCTGCAGGCTTCCGATTCGCACCATAAAAAACTCATCCAGATTGCTCTGGAAGATCGACAAAAAACTCAGGCGCTCACAAAGGGGCAGGCGAGAATCCTCGGCCTCTTCCAGAACGCGCTCGTTGAACCGCAGCCACGAAAGCTCACGGTTTGCATAGCAATGATAGGTGTTTTCCATATTCCTCTTCCTTTTCTCCGACCGGAATGCAGCGGATTGCATGATACAAACGCTTTTATTGTACCGTGCAAATGTAAAATCAAAAATCAGGAATGTGTCTGGAATATGTAAAATTGCTTTCGCACACAGATTTTACCGCAATTTGATTGCAACTGCGCCAAAATTATCGTACAATCATAAATACTTTCTTTTAACAAGGGAATCGAGGAACAAAAAAACATGACGTATAAAGATATCAAGCACAACGAAGAAGTCAACGAACTGCTGAAAAAAGGCAATCGAAATCTGGGCTTGCTGGGCTACACCGACCACTCGCAGGCTCATTGTGTCCGGGTAGCAGAAACCGCTGCGCACATCCTGAAAGAATTCGGTTATTCGGAACATGACATCGAACTCGCTCGGATCGCAGGCTATATGCACGACATCGGAAATGCCATCAACCGGAACCGCCACGCCGAATACGGCGGGCTGCTGGCCAACGAGATTCTCAAACAATATGACCTGAGCATTCCGGACCGCATCACCATCGTGTCTGCCATTTCCAACCACGATGAATCTACCGGCGGTGCTGTGGACCCCATCTCGGCAGCTCTCATCATCGGCGACAAGACCGATGTGCGCCGCAGCCGCGTGCGGGAAAAACCGAAGGCAACCTTTGATATCCATGACCGGGTCAATTATGCCGTGACAGATCAAACCCTGAAGATCAACGCTGAGAAAAAGGTCATCTCGCTGAACCTGCAAATTGACACCGACATTTGCAGTATGTACGAATACTTTGAGATTTTCCTGCAGCGGATGCTGATGTGCCGAGGGGCCGCCGATATGCTGGGAGCAACCTTCAAGCTGACGGCCAACGGTGCCAAAGTTCTTTGAAAGTTGAAAAGCCGAAGTTGTCGCACACTTTTGTGTGCAGCAACCTCGGCCCAATTTTAATCTTCTAATCCATGACTCCCGGCCACATTCTTCAAATACACCTCCGGGTCACCGTTCAAAATCAAATCCGCATAACCCAGTGGGTCATTGTAGATGAGGTAGTCCAGTTCGGTCTGCTGGGCCATGGTCACGTCCAGTGCATCCTCGATCCCAGTGCAGTCGATGGAGATTTTTCTCCCATCTTGGAGCAGCAGTTCCACACACCCGGTGTCCATGTTAAATTTGCAGGCTCCTTCATCGTACTTCATGTTCGTGTCCTTTCCGCCTTACGGCACCTTTACAGTTGTGATTTTCGTGATACGATTCTTCTGATAAGGTTTTGGACACACAGCGGCTGGAAAAGAACCCTCGTTCTGCTTTCCAAAGAAAACAAAAAATCCGAACCCTTCTCCTATCGAGAAAAGGTTCGGATTTTCATTGTTTGGTGCGGATAAGAGGACTTGAACCTCCACCGAGTTGCCCCGATTAGAACCTGAATCTAACGCGTCTGCCAATTCCGCCATATCCGCATATTCTGTTTTGTTCGCTGCCGTTCGGCTCGGAACGATATTTATTATACCACAGGTGCAAAGAAAGTCAAGCGTTTTCTGCAAAAATAGTACGACAAATTTTTTTGCGAAAATTGTTGCATTCCGTATAGGCCGAATGGGGCGAAAAATCCGGTGGAGTATGATACAATAAATATTACCCCTGCGGGGCAGCGGCCCGGCGGGACTATTTACGGAAGAGGGAAACTGCGAATGTTCAACATCATTATCTTTCTCATCGGTGCAGGCATCATGTTCTACATGGCATGGCGGAGCTGGTCGAGACGCCGCAAGCTCATGACCAAGGGCGAAAAGGTCGAGGCCGCTGTGGCAGGCACCGTGCAGAGCCGGGACGGCGAAGCCTACCTGTTGGAGTTCACCACTGCTGGCGGCACCCACCGCCTCCATTACCCCAAGTCTGCCAAGGGCAGAGAGCTTGCACAGGGAGCTGTCGTCACCCTTTATTATAACCCCGACGACCCCGCCGAGATGTACGTCGAGGGCGACAAGTCCGTCCTGGGTGCAGAGGTGCTGTATGTGGTGCTGGGCATCGTGCTGCTGGTGCTGATGGCCGGCATCGTCCGCTGAGAGGGGGAGAAGAAAATGAAACTCGAACATTTTGGCATGGCAGAACCCGGTGACTGCCGGGTGGTCTTTTCCGCCGCAGCAGAAGAGCTGGAAGCGGCGGTGCAGGCCGAAAAGGCGGCCCCGGACGCTCCGCAGGACGAGGATGACCTGCTGACGGCGGCGGTCAATCGGGCGATTCTGGAGGGTTTCTCGCCCCTGTTCGCCCAGCTGATGAAAGAAAACGATTTGCAGCCCGTCACCGACCCGGATTTTGAACTTCTGGCGGTCAACCGGGCCGAGGGCTTCCGGGCGGGGGTGCAGTTCTTCTGCCTGCCGCCGCTGGAACTGGGAGAGTACACCGGCTTTACCCAGCCCATCCAGCCTCGGCCTATCCGGGAGCTGACCATCGAGCTTGAAATAAACCGCCGCCACGGTGACGAAGACCGCGCCGCCGACGCCGAGGGCAAGCGCGCCCTCCGCGCCAAGGTGACGCAGGACATCTACGCCCAGCGCTGCCAGCAGGCCCGCGCCGTGGCCGAACAGGCCCTCATCGCCCAGCTGGGTACACACGTCACCGGCACGCTGCCCAAGCAGCTGGTGGCCGGCAACTACTTTGCCGAGCAGCGCCAGTTCAACCTGCGGATGCAGGCCAACGGCGTCAATTTCGACCAGTACTTAAAGGTGCAGGGCCAGACGGTGGAAGAATTCCGAGCCTGGCTCCACGCCGAGGCCGAGCGCAAACTGCGCAGCCGGATGGGTCTGCTGCTGGTGGCGCAGAAAGAAGGGCTTTGGCCGACGGAAGCCGAGGTGGACGACGAACTCGCCCACTGGGACGCAAAGCGGGACGGGGAGCACACCTTCGCTTCCAACGACCGCCGCCGCGCCGCCCAGCGCATCGCATCCAGCCGCGCCGCTGCCTTTATTCTGGCCCACTCCACCCTCACACCGCCGCCTGCTGAGGCAACGGTGCTGAAAGCCGAAAACAGGTAAAAAAGAAAATGTTGCCGACCCGCAAAAAATAAAACAGAGCAAACAAAAATGGGGCTGTTGCAAAATAGCCCCAACGAAAAAAATGAGATAGACTTCCCCGAAAGGGGCTGCCTATCTCATTTTTTGTTGTAAACTGAGGTTGTGAAAAAACAGATATAACAAGAACAGTATACAGGAAAGGGCGGCATCTACTCCACCCGAAAGCTGGAGCTTGCGTGCCACAAGCTCTGTAAGTGAAACCCGTCAGAACAAAGCACCTCTCCACTGCATGAAATCATTGAGATACCGCTGCTTTATCCTCTGGCCACGATCTTCTAAGCGCCGCATAGGAAATAAGGAAGTTTGCAAGCCAACCTGCAGGGACTGCAAGCCAAACAAAAGCAATGCCAAAACGCGGTGCACAAATCAAAGCAACAGACAAGCGGATCGCAAGGTTTACCATATTTGCAATAAGAAACGGCCGCATGATTCCGAGTCCGCGAAGAACGCCATCAGTTGCCATCTTGATGCCCATGAAGATGAAAAAGTAACCAAGCCATCTCATATAATCACCGGACACCTGATAGGCCAACGCGGTTCCGTCTTTTCCCAAGAACAACGAGGAAATCTGTGTGTGCAGTGTTTCAATGACCACGAAAGCAAGAACTGCAAAGCATAGATCCAACACCAGTGCAGCATGATAACCTTTTTTGATGCGCTCAATTTTCTTTGCGCCAAGATTCTGGGATACAAACGGCGAAACTGCATTGCCGATGGATACGAAGATCAGCGAAAAAACATTTTCTACCCGCATCGTTGCCGCATACCCGGCAAGTGCCTGTGTGCCGAAGGGATTTACCACTGCCTGCACGATCATCATACCGATAGACACTGTGGACTGCTGCAAAACCGATGGTACCGCAATGCGAAGCATGGAATACAGCTCCTGCCGGTCGAACCTGCTAAAGGAGCTCTTGTATTGCCGCATCCGAGACAGAAAGATCAAAAACGAAAACACGGCAGAAATTCCTTGTGCGATCAAGGTCGCAAGGGCTGCACCAAACACCCCCAGACCAAGACCAGCCACCATCCAGAGGTCCATAAAAATATTCAGGATAGATGAGAATATCAGCAGTCCCAACGGAATTTTGGATTCACCGATGGAAGTGAACATGGTAGAAAGAATGTTGTACATGAATAGAAACGGGAAACCCACAAAGTAGACACGCAGATACAATACTGCTTCTTCCAATATATCGGCAGGGGTCTGTAATCCGCTCATCATGAAATGGGAAAAGCAAAAGCCAAAGACACCAAGGACAACGCTTAAGATCAAAAAGCTGATCAGGGACGTTGACACAATGGTTTTCATTCTACCATAATTTTTTGCACCAAAACAGCGGCTTACAAGCACACCTGCGCCCACACCAGCACCAAGCGCCACACAAATAAAAACATTGGTCAGTGCAGCACAAGCACCAACAGCCGCAAGTGCCGAGGAGCCAACAAATTGACCAACTATTATGGAATCGGCCATATTGTATACTTGTTGAAAAAAGCTGCCAAGGATCATCGGCATCGCAAAAACAGTCAGCGCTTTAAGGGGTGGATCTGTAATCAAATATTCATCTTTCGACACGATTATATTCCTTCCAAAAATCGTTTATCGCAAATTTTATCGCAAGTCAAGAAATTAGTGCAACATTCAAACAGCATCTTTGCGATATGCAATTCACCGCTGTTGCATTGAAAAGTTGAATTGCTATAAGTTGAAGCGTTAAGTCTCCACACCCTCGAATTGGCTGTTGTAGAGCTTGGAGTAGAAGCCGCCCTGTGCCAGCAGAGTATCGTGGTCGCCCTGCTCCACGATGTGGCCGTCCTTCATCACGAGGATGACGTCGGCCTCCCGGATGGTGGAAAGGCGGTGTGCCACGATGAAGCTGGTGCGGCCCTGCATCATCCGGGCAAAGGCTGCCTGGATACGCACCTCGGTGCGGGTGTCGATGGAGGAGGTGGCCTCGTCCAAAATCAGCATCGGGGGCAGACAGAGCATCACGCGGGCGATGCAGAGCAGCTGCTTCTGGCCCTGGCTGATGTTGCCGCCGTCCTCGGCGATGACGGTGTCATAGCCCTTGGGCAGGCGGCGGATGAAGCTGTCGGCATGGGCTGCCTTGGCCGCAGCCACCACCTCGTCGAGGGGGGCGTCCGGCTTGCCGTAGGCGATGTTCTCCCGCACGGTGCCGGCCCGGAGCCAGGTATCTTGTAACACCATGCCGTAGCTGCCGCGCAGCGAGGCGCGGGTCACGTCCCGGATGTCGGTGCCGGAGACTTTGATGGAGCCGCCGTTGACATCATAGAACCGCATGAGCAGGTTGATGAGGGTGGTCTTGCCGCAGCCGGTGGGGCCGACGATGGCGATGCGCTGGCCGGGCTTGACGTCCAGAGACAGACCCTCGATGAGCGGGCGGTCGGGCAGATAGCGGAAAGAGACGTCCTCGATCTGGACGTGGCCGTCCGGCACGAGCTTTGCGGCGTTCTCCGCTTCGGGGGTCTGGTCTTCGGCGTCCAGCAGCTCGAACACGCGGGCCGCGCAGGCCAGAGCGTTCTGCAGCTCGGTCACGACGCCGGAAATTTCGTTGAAGGGCTTGGTGTACTGGTTGGCGTAGTTCAGGAAGATGCTCAGCTGGCCGATGGTGATGCCTCCGGCTACGGCATAGATCGCGCCCACGAGGCCGACGCCTGCGTAGACGATGTTGTTGACGAAGCGGGTGGCGGGGTTGGTCATGCTGGAGAAGAAGATGGCCTTCAGGCTCACGTTCTGCAGTCGGCCATTCACCTCGTCAAAAGCCTCGAGGCTCTGGGCCTCGTGGCCGAAGGCCTGCACGACCTTCTGACCCTCTATCATCTCGTTGACAAGGGCAGTCTGCTCGCCGCGCACGGTGCTCTGGCTCTGGAAATACTTGTAGCTGCGCTTTGCGAGGAAGCTGGCCACCACAAGGCTCAGCGGGGTGATGCAGACCACCACCAGCGTGATGGGGATGTTCTGCTGCAACATGAAGAGCAGGGTGCCGAGGATGGTCAGCACACCCGAGAACAGCTGGGTGAAGCCCATCAGCAGGCCGTCTGCGAAGGTATCCACGTCGGCCACCATCCGGCTCACGATGTCGCCGGATGGATGGCTGTCGAGGTAAGAGAGGGGAAGGGTCTGGATCTTCCGCATGGCGGCGTTGCGCAGGTCACGGCTGACTGCGAAGGTGATGCGGTTGTTGCAGACGCTCAGCAGCCACTGCGCAAAGGCGGCGACAACAGCCACCACGATGATCTCGTAGATGATGCGCAGCACGCCCGCGAAGTCCACGGCACCTTTGCCCAGCATCATGTCGATGGCGCTGCCGCAGAGGATGGGGATATACAGCTGGGCCGCCACGCTCACAGCGGCCACGATGAGGCTGCACACCACGAAGAAGCCGTAGGGCTTGATTTTCTGAAGCACCCGGGTCATGGTGGCCTTCTGCTGTTCAGGGGTCAGCTTGCTTTTTGCTTTTGCACTCATTTCTGCGCATCCCCTTTCTTGAACTGGCTCTCGTAAATTTCCTTGTAGACCGGGCAGCTTTCCAGCAGCTCGGCGTGACGGCCAAGGCCCACCATGCGGCCATCGTCCAGCACGATGATCTGGTCGGCGTGCTGCAGGCTGGCGGCGCGCTGGCTGACGATGAAGACGGTCAGATCGCCCGGCAGAGCGGCCAGAGCCTTGCGCAGGGCTGCGTCGGTGGCGTAGTCCAGTGCGCTGGCGCTGTCGTCGAGGATGAGGATGTCCGGCTTGCCTACGAGGGCGCGGGCGATGGTCAGACGCTGTTTCTGACCGCCGGAGAGGTTGCGTCCGCCCTGCTCCACCGGCTCGTCGAGGCCGAGGGGCTTGGCTTTCACAAACTCCGCAGCCTGTGCCGTTTCCAGTGCAGCCCAGAGGTCGGCGTCGGAGGCATTCTGGCTGCCCCAGAGCAGGTTGGAGCGGATGGTGCCGCCGAAGAGCTGGGCCTTCTGCATGACCACAGCCACCTTGCCGCGCAGGTCGGCGCGGGGGTACTGCCGGATAGGACGGCCCATGATCTCCACACTGCCATCAGTGGCGTCGTAGAAGCGGGGGATGAGGCTGATGAGGCTGGATTTGCCGCTGCCGGTGCCGCCGATGACGCCGATGGTCTGGCCGCGCTTGGCGGTGAAATTGATGTCAGAGAGGCTGGGTGCGCCTGCGCCCTTATAGGTCAGGCTCACATGGTCGAAACGGACGGCGTCGCCGGCCTTTTCCGCCGGAACATTGCCGGTGAGCTCAGCCGGGAACTCCATGCCGGGCTTGGTGTCCAGAACCGCCTGCACACGGCCTGCACAGGCCAGAGCCTTGCTCACCTGAACGATGAGGTTGGCCAACTTGACCAGTTCGACCAGGATCTGGTTCATATAGTTGACCAGCGCGATGACGTCGCCGGAGGCCATGCCGCCGATGCTTATCTCGATGCTGCCTACATACAGCAGCGCCACGATGGCAAGGTTGATGATAACGTAGGTCAGCGGGTTCATCAGGGCGGAGATGTGGCCCACGTGGAGCTGCATTTGGGTCAGCAGCTCATTGGCGTCCTCGAAGCGGTCCACCTCGCTCTTTTCCTTGTCGAAGGCGCGGACGACGCGCACGCCGGTCAGGTTTTCGCGGGTGAGGCCCAGAACCCGGTCGAGGCAGGTCTGCACCGACTTATAAAGCGGACGGGTGATGACCATGACGCCGAAGACCACGACGCTCAGCAGCGGGATAGCCACCACGAAGATGAGGGCGGCGCGGAAGTTGACCGTAAAGGCCATGATCATGGCGCCAATCACCACGAAGGGGCTGCGCAGGAACAGACGGAGGAAGAGGTTCAATCCGCTCTGCACCTGATTGACGTCGCTGGTCATCCGGGTGATGAGGGTGCTGGTGCCCATGGTGTCCATCTCGGAAAAGCTCAGCGTCTGGATGTGCTCAAACAGCGCATGACGCAGGCCGGTGGAATAACCCACGGCGGCTTTGGCCGAGAAGTATTGGGCCGTCAGGCTGCACGTGAGGCCGACGATGGCCAGAAGCAGCAGGATGCCGCATCGCACGAGGATGTAGTGGAAATCGTGGGCCGCGATACCCACGTTGACGATGTCGGCCATCACAAGCGGCACGAACAGGTCAAACGTAGCTTCCAGCATCTTGAAAAGCGGTGCAAGCACGCTCTCGCGCTTGTAGTCGCTGAGATAGCGAAGCATTTTGTTCAAGGCTCGATACTCCCTTTCTTTAATACATTTAGTCGAGACGCTCCTTATTATAACGCACTCCCAACAGGAATGCTATGTTTTTTGCCAAAGAAAACCGGCTCTGGATGCAGATTTCGGCTCCGGAGATTGAGAAAACCGGAAAATCCTGCTATACTGGAAAGGAATCTCAACGGAAAGAATGGTGGATGCAATGGCAAAAGATGGTGCGGCACGGCTGCGGCTGCGCCCGGTGGGCGCGGCAGACCGCAAAAAGCTGCCGGAATACGGGCCGCTGGGTACGGGCTGTCCGGCGATAGAGCGGGCTGTGGCAGCGCTCTATAAGGGCCAGAACGAGGAGAGCTTCTGGGCACTGATGAACGCCATCAACTATGCCCTCGAACTGGACACCAGGGTTCTGGTGCCGCTGGAAGCTGCGTCCGACCAGCCGGACGGGGCCGCCCCGTGGGCGGAGCATCCTGTCCCGGCGGAGAAAGCGAAAGACCTGCAGCCATGGACCCTGCGTACCCAGAAGGGCCGGTGTTACCTGCCGGTGTTCACCTCAGTGAAGATGGCGGAGGCCGATAAAGGCACAGCCAGCCGCCCCATGGCGGAACGGCTTCTGGCTTCCGCCATGCAGATGGCGCTGGACTCGGACAGCATCGACGGCGTGGTCATCGACCCGTGGACCAACTCTGCCACGCTGGACTGCTCGCTTTTGAACGGTCTGCTCCACGCCAGCCACGACACCGATGAGCCGGGCGAAGCGGAGCTGCGGGCCGGCAACCGTGCCATGGCCGAGGAACGCTGGGACGACGCGATGCATTATTATCAGCTCTCTGCCGAAGAGGGCTGCGCCGAGGGCCTTGCCATGATGGGCGAGATGCTCTACGAGGGCCGGGGCTGCCGCAAGAGCCCTGCACAGGCCCGCAAGTTCTGGAAAAAAGCTGCCGACGCCGGCGATGTGGCCGCATGGGTGGCGCTGGGCGACGATGCCATGGTGCAGGGAAAAGGGGCCGGTGCGGCTCTGCGGGCCTACCGCAAGGCCCAGAAGCTCTGCGCCTCCACCCCCGACATCGCCTATATGCCGCAGGTCTGCCTGCGGGTGGCCCAGTATGAGACCCAGTATATCTCCCGCAAAAAGGCGCTGGCTCAGCTGGCTGAGGCGAAGCAGGGCTTCCTCGTCCGCAAAAAAGAGGGCGACGAGACAGCCCAGAGCTGGCTGGACGAGACGGAGGCCGTCATCCGCCAGCTGCTCGAGAGAGAATGAGCGGAAACACAAAATCTTTACAAATGCTCTAAGAAATCGTCATACGGAACCGATATGATATTGAAGGAAAAATATGCGCGTCGCAAAAACAGAGAGGACGACCAGAATGAGCAAAGTGATCGGTATTGACCTTGGCACCACGAACAGCTGCGTGGCAGTGGTGGAGGGCGGCAAGCCCGTCGTCATCACCAACGCAGAGGGAGAGCGCACCACCCCCAGCGTGGTGGCGTTCACCAAAGACGGCGAGCGTCTGGTGGGCGGCGCGGCAAAGCGCCAGCTTGCCACCAACTCCGGCCGGACGGTGTCCAGCATCAAGCGGCATATGGGCAGCGACTACCGCGTCCACATCGACGGCAAAGACCTGACTCCGCAGGAGATCAGCGCCATGATACTGACCAAGATACGCCGCGACGCCGAGAGCTACTTGGGTGAGCCGGTGACAGAGGCCGTCATCACCGTCCCCGCTTACTTTGACGACAGCCAGCGCAAGGCCACCCAGGATGCGGGCCGCATCGCGGGCCTGAACGTCCTGCGCATCATCAATGAGCCTACCGCCGCCGCTGTGGCCTACGGCCTTGACAACGAAGCGCCCCAGAAGATCCTGGTCTACGACCTCGGCGGCGGCACCTTCGACGTCTCCATCATCGAGATCGAAGACGGCACCTTTACGGTGCTGGCCACCGGCGGCGATACCCGCCTCGGCGGCGACGACTTCGACCAGCGCATCGTGGAATACGCCGTGGCAGAGTTCAAGAAATCGGACCGCATCGACCTCTCCCGCGACCCCGCCGCCATGGGACGCCTGAAAGAAGAGGCCGAAAAGGCCAAGAAAGAGCTGTCCAGCGCCCTCTCGGCCCAGCTCAATCTGCCCTTCATCGCTGTGGGCAAGGACGGCCCCCACCACCTCGATTTGACCATCTCCCGCCCCCAGTTCGAGATGATGACCGGCGACCTGCTGGCACGGACGGTGGCCCCGGTGCAGAACGCACTGCGGGATGCCGGCATCTCGGCCTCGCAGCTGGGCAAAGTCCTTCTCGTCGGCGGCAGCACCCGGATGCCTGCCGTCGAGCGTCAGGTGAAGGAACTGCTGGGCTGTGAACCGAGCCACAGCCTCAACCCCGACGAATGCGTGGCAATGGGTGCCGCTGTGCAGGGCGGTCTGTTACAGGGCGGCGGCAAGCTGGCTGGCGCTTCTGGTGCAGCGGCGCAGGGCCTTGTGCTGATGGACGTTACCCCGCTGACCCTCTCGATCGAGACACTGGGCGGCGTGGCGACCCCCCTCATCACCCGCAACAGCATGATACCCACCCGCAAGAGCCAGATATTCACCACGGCCCGCCCCATGCAGACCAGTGTGGAGATCAACGTCCTGCAGGGTGAGCGGCATTTCGCCCGCGACAATAAGAGCCTCGGCAAGTTCAAGCTGAACGGCATCCGAGCCAGCTTCTCGTCCAAGCCCCAAATCGAAGTCACCTTTGATATTGACGTCAACGGCGTCGTGAAAGTCTCGGCCAAAGACCTCGGCACCGGCCGGGAGCAGAACATCACCATCACCGGCAGCACGAACCTCTCGGAGAATGAGATCCAGCGCGCAATGGCCGACGCGGCCGCCTACGAGGCCGAGGACAGCCGCCGCAAAGAGCGGCTTGACCTCCACAATCAGGCCGAGGTGCTGGCCTACAAGGTGGACGAGGCCCTCTCCAAGTGCAAGAAGGAGCTGGACAAAGAGGAGAAGAACCGCATCAAGGCCGATGTGGCAAACCTCCGCCGCTGCCTGCGGAAGGATAAGCCCGAGAAGATGAACGAGACGGAAGAAGCGAACCTCCGTCAGGCCAAGAGCCAGCTCGAAGCATCCGCAAACCACCTGATGGTGCTCTATGCATCGGAGCAGAGCGAGAATGGCTCGGACGGGACCATTTGATAAACAGTAAGACCCCCGCTGTGTTTGCAGCGGGGGTCTTTTGCGTCTGAGGGAAAAGTATCTATGGAAAACGAAGAGGAGAGAGGGAAAAGCTTATCGGCCAACGATGAGGTCGCGGCGGCTGCGGAAGCCCACGGTGAGGTGAGCGCTGCTGCCGAGGTGGCGCAGAGTGACCCGGGTGCCGGGCTTCTGGTCCTGGCACAGCAGAGTCAGGTTCAGGGTGGTGGAAGTCTTGCCGGTCTTGAGCACCAGAGTGCTTACGCCCTGATTCATCAGAGTCTGCATGTCGAGGATGGTGGTGCGGAAGGTGGCGTTGTCATCGGGGGCGTCCAGCGTCAGCACGCGGCCTTCCTGACGGGCGGTGTAGAGCACCTGCTTGCCCAGCAGACCCTTGACGGTGTAGCGAGCTTCGCTCTTCTCCACCGGCGTGTCAGAGGGCAGGGGAGTTTCGTCGGAGATCATCATCACGTTGCCCTGAATGGGGTTCTCCACCGGGGAAGCGTAGCCGCCGTAGTTGGGGTCTACCTCCCCCACCGGAACGTCAGAGTGGAGAGCAATGTCACCCTGAACCATGACCTCGGACGACTGAGGGGGCAGATAACCGGCAACAGTCGCGTCCTCGGCGTCGGCGGCAAAGGCACCCACGCTCATGGCGGCGGTCATGGTCAGCAGAGCGGCAGCAGCGGCAGCGCGGCGGGCAGTGTTCTTGTTCAGCAGTCTCATAGTAGTATCCTCCTGTAGATGTAGGGAGTCAACCTCTCCGTCAGCGCTGGTGCGCTGACGGAGAGGTTTATCCCAAATGCTTTTATCAGCGGTACGGCGTATCAGAAAACCGCCGTATCTGTAATGAATACGGATACGGCGGCTGGATTATTGCAGAGATCCTATTTTAATTTTCGCTGGAATCTTTTTCCTCAAGGATAGCCATGAACTCGTCGCCGGTGATGGTCTCCTTTTCATAAAGGTACTTCGCCAGCTCGTCGAGCTTTGCACGGTTGTCGGTGAGGATCTTGATGGCCTTTTCGTGCTGGGCCTTTACCAGCTCCACGACCCGCTGGTCGATCTCCCGCTGGGTCTGCGCCGAGCAGGCCAGCGAGGTGTCGCCGCCCAGATACTGGTTGTTCACCGTCTCCAGGGCCACCATGTCGAACTCTTTGCTCATGCCGTAACGGGTGAGCATGGCGCGGGCAAGCTTGGTGGCCTGCTCGATGTCGTTGGACGCGCCGGTGGTGATGGAGCCGAACACCACTTCCTCGGCAGCGCGTCCGCCGGTGAGGGTGGCGATCTTATTTTCCAGCTCTTCCTTGGTCATCAGGTAGTGGTTGCCTTCTTCGACCTGCATGGTGTAGCCCAGTGCGCCCGAGGTGCGGGGGATGATGGTGATCTTCTGCACGGGTGCGGAGTGATTCTGAAGCGCCGCCACCAGTGCGTGGCCGATCTCATGATAGGCTACGATGCACTTTTCCTTGTCGGTGAGGATGGAGTTCTTCTTCTGGTAGCCTGCAATGACCACCTCGATGCTCTCCTCGAGGTCGGCTTCCGTGACCGACTTGCGGCCGGCGCGCACGGCCCGCAGGGCGGCTTCGTTGACGATGTTGGCCAGCTCTGCGCCGGAGGCACCGGAGGCCATCCGGGCCACGGTGTTGAAGTCGATGCCGGGGGCAAGAGCGACTTTCTTGGCGTGGACCTTCAGGATCTCTTCGCGGCCCTTGAGGTCGGGCAGCTCCACAGGAACACGGCGGTCAAAGCGGCCGGGACGGGTCAGAGCCGGGTCGAGGGAATCCGGGCGGTTGGTGGCCGCGAGGATGATGACGCCGCTGTTGCCCTCGAAGCCGTCCATCTCGGTGAGCAGCTGGTTCAGGGTCTGCTCACGCTCGTCGTTGCCGCCCAGCTGGCCGCTGTTGCGCTTCTGGCCGATGGCGTCTATCTCGTCGATGAACACGATGCAGGGGGCTTTTTCCTTGGCCTGCTTGAACAAATCACGGACTTTGGACGCGCCCATGCCCACGAACATCTCCACAAACTCCGAGCCGGAGATGGAGAAGAACGGCACGTTGGATTCGCCCGCCACGGCCTTTGCCAGCATGGTCTTGCCGGTACCCGGAGGGCCGACGAGCAGGATGCCCTTGGGCATCGAGGCACCGATCTCTTCGTATTTCTTGGGGTCGTGCAGATAATCTACGATCTCCTGTAAGTTCTCTTTGGCCTCATCTTCGCCGGCCACATCCGCAAAGCGGATGCCGTGGGTGGACTGGACGTAGACTTTGGCGTTGGACTTGCCCACGCCGCCGAACATCATTGAGTTCGCGCCGCCGGCCTTTTCTATGAGCTTTTTGTTCATGAAATTGCCCAGCCAGACGAAGAGGACGATGGGCAGCACAAAGCTCAGCAGAAAGCTCAGCAGCGGCGAAGCCTGCTCGACGATCTCACTGGAAAACTGTGCGCCTGCGTCGTAGAGGCGCTGGGTCAGGTCAGGGTCGTTCATCAGGCCGGTCTTGTAAATTTGCTTTTCGTCTTTGTCAGTAAAGATGATTTGGTTCGATTCCATATCCACCCGGCCGATGTCTTTGTCCTCGGTCATAGACATGAAGGTGCCGTAGTCCACTTCTTTTACCTGCCGTTCGCTCATCCACGGCACGAGCACGAAGTTGAGCAGCATCAGCACCAGTAATACAATGGCGTAGTAAATAGCCAATGGCTTTTTGGGGGTCTTGACTTCTTTCATGGGGGTCCCTCCTTACGTTGCAAACAGCATACCACGACGCCATTTCAGAAACCAGCGTTTCGAGGCGAACTTTGCAAAAACTTCGCAGATTCTTAACAAAGCAAAGAATCCACCCGCAAATTTTGAAAATTTATGCTGCTATTTATGTGAAATTGTTTCATTTTCAATGTGAGCCGAACTTCTTGACAGGGGCGGCGGCTTTTGCTAAAATGAAACCACTTTGAACAAAGCGCAAATGCGTTGACGGGGAAAAAACGATTTTCTTCTGCGTGCAGAGAGCCGCCGGATGGTGCAAGGCGGTGCAGAGGGTTTCGGTTACTGGCCCCTGAGCGGCAGGACTGAAGCAGACAGTAGGTCCTGACGGAAGCCCACCGTTATAAGGGCAGCGATTCGCCTCAAAAAGCCGATCGTGCAGAGCGGCTGTGCTTTTGGCACAGCAAAGAGAGTGGTACCACGGGTGCCCTGTAACAGAAATTACAGGCTCTCGTCTCTCAGGGGATTTCGTCCTTTGAGAGACGGGAGCCTTTTCGTTTGATAAAAGGAGTCAACCTCTCAGTCAGCGCTGACGCGCTGCCGTAACCCGGCCCTGTCGAGCGAATGCGAGACCGAGAGGTTGACACAGCAAAAATGGAGGACAAGAATTATGATGGACGCTACCAAGTACGCACCGGGATATTACCCGGTCCCCGCCGGCTATGACAGCTGGGTCAAGAAAGACCACATCGAGAAAGCTCCCACCTGGTGCAGCGTGGACCTGCGCGACGGTAATCAGGCCCTTATCGTCCCCATGAGCCTCGAGGAAAAGCTGGAATTCTTCCAGATGCTGGTCAAAATTGGCTTCAAGGAAATCGAAGTCGGCTTCCCGGCCGCCAGCGAGACGGAGTACGAGTTCCTCCGCACCCTCATCGAGAAGAACATGATCCCCGACGATGTCACCGTGCAGGTGCTGACCCAGTGCCGCGACCACATCATCCGCCGCACCTTCGAGGCTGTCAAGGGCGCACCTCGTGCGGTCGTCCACTTCTATAACTCCACCTCCGTCGCCCAGCGCGAGCAGGTGTTCCACAAGTCTAAGGAGGAGATCAAGCAGATCGCCATGGACGGCGCAAAGCTGGTCAAGCAGCTGAGCGAGGAGTATGAGGGCAACTTCCTCTTCGAGTACAGCCCCGAGAGCTTCACCGGCACCGAGGTGGACTACGCCGTTGAGGTCTGCAACGCGGTCCTGGACATCATGCAGCCCACCCCCGACCGCCCCATGATCATCAACCTGCCGGTCACGGTCGAGATGAGTATGCCCCACGTTTACGCAAACCAGATCGAGTATTGCGACAAGAACCTCAAATACCGCGACAGCGTCATCATCTCCACCCACCCGCATAATGACCGCGGCACCGGCGTCGCCTGTGCAGAGCTGGCCGTTCTGGCAGGCGCTCAGCGGGTGGAGTGCTGCCTCTTCGGCAACGGCGAGCGCACCGGCAACGTGGACGCTGTGACCCTCGCCATGAATATGTACAGCCACGGCGTAGACCCGAAGCTGGACTTCTCCGATATGCCCGCCATCTGTGCTACCTACGAGCGGGTCACCCGGATGCACATCTACGAGCGCACCCCCTACGCCGGCCAGCTGGTGTTCGCCGCCTTCTCGGGCAGCCATCAGGACGCCATTGCAAAGGGCATGGCCTACCGCAAGGAGAAGGGCGACCACCGCTGGACCTGCCCCTATATTCCGGTGGACCCCCACGACATCGGCCGCACCTACGACGCCGACGTCATCCGCATCAACAGCCAGAGCGGCAAGGGCGGCATTGGCTTCGTGCTGGAGCAGAACTACGGCTACAACCTGCCCGCCAAGATGCGCGAGGCGCTGGGCTACAAGGTCAAGAGCGTGTCCGACCACAGCCACAAGGAGCTGAGCGCAGGCGAAGTGCTCCACATCTTCGAGGATACCTTCCTCAACAAGTCGAAGCCCCTGTCTGTCGTCGAGGCCCACTTCGCACAGGTCAACGGCATCACCGCCACCGTCACGCTGGATCTGAACGGTCAGCGCAAGGTGGTCACCTCGGTGGGTAATGGCCGTCTGGATGCTATGGCAAACGCTATCCAGAGCGCCACCGGCATGGACTTCCACCTGGAAACTTACTCCGAGCACAGTCTGGACGAAGGCTCCACCTCCCGCGCCGCTTCCTACGTCGGCCTCGAGTGGGGCGACGGCATCGTCACCTGGGGTGCAGGCACCGATACCGATATTATCGTGGCCGGCATCCATGCACTGGTCAGTGCGATCAACAATAAATAAAGAGAGATTTTTGAGAGAGTATCAAAAGGAGAATGAACCATGGGAATGACCCAGACGCAGAAAATTCTGGCCGCACACGCAGGCCTCGCCGAGGTCAAGGCAGGCCAGCTCATCAACGCCAAGCTCGACATCGTGCTGGGCAATGACATCACTACCCCCGTCGCCATCAACGAGTTCGAAAAGGCGGGCTTCAACGGCGTGTTCGACAAAGAGCACATCGCCATCGTCCTCGACCACTTCGTTCCCAACAAGGACATCAAGAGCGCGACCCAGTCCAAGCAGTGCCGCGAGTTCGCCAACAAGTACGACATCCTCAATTTCTACGATGTGGGCCAGATGGGCATCGAGCACGCTCTGCTGCCCGAAAAAGGCATCGTGACAGCCGGTGACTGCGTCATCGGCGCCGACAGCCACACCTGTACTTACGGCGCACTGGGCGCATTCTCCACCGGCGTCGGCTCCACCGATATGGCCGCCGGCATGGCTACCGGCATGGCATGGTTCAAGGTGCCTGCTGCCATCAAGTTCGTGCTGAACGGCAAGCTGCCGCCGAAAGTTTCCGGCAAAGACCTCATCCTCCACATCATCGGTATGATCGGCGTGGATGGTGCGCTGTATAAGTCGATGGAGTTCACCGGCCCGGGCGTCGCTTCCCTCTCCATGGACGACCGCCTGAGCATCTGCAACATGGCCATCGAGGCCGGTGCCAAGAACGGCATCTTCCCCGTGGACGACGTGACCAAGGCTTATCTCAAGGGCCGCAGCCAGCGCGAGCCGGTGTTCTATGAGGCCGACCCGGACGCCGAGTATGAGAAGACCATTGAAATCGACCTCTCTGCACTTGAGCCCACTGTCAGCTACCCCCACCTGCCCGAGAACACCCACCCCGCCAGCGAGGGCAAGGACATCAAGATCGACCAGGTGGTCATCGGCAGCTGCACCAATGGCCGCCTCGAGGATATGGAAGCCGCTTACAACATCCTGAAGGGCAAACACATCGCAAAGGGCGTGCGCGGCATCATCATCCCCGCCACCATGGCCGTGTACAAGGAGTGCATCCTCCGCGGCTGGACGACGGCCTTCATCGACGCGGGCTGCATCGTCTCCACCCCCACCTGCGGCCCCTGCCTCGGTGGCTACATGGGCATCCTCGCCGAGGGTGAGCGCTGCGTCTCCACCACCAACCGCAACTTCGTGGGCCGCATGGGCCACGTCAAGAGCGAGGTGTATCTGGCTTCGCCCGCTACCGCTGCCGCCAGCGCACTGACCGGCTACATCACCGACCCCCGCACGGTCTGAGAAAAGGAGAGTCACCCATGAACAACGCAAACGGTTCTGTTTTCAAATACCCGGATAACGTGGATACCGACGTCATCATCCCGGCCCGCCACCTGAACACGCAGGATGCCAGAGAGCTGGCCAGCCACTGCATGGAGGACATTGACAAGGACTTCATCAACAACGTCAAGGACGGCGACATCATGGTGGGCGGCTGGAACTTCGGTTGCGGCTCCTCCCGTGAGCACGCACCGCTGGCCATTAAGACCGCCGGAATCTCCGTCGTCATCGCCAAGAGCTTCGCGCGCATCTTCTACCGCAACAGCATCAACATCGGTCTGCCCATCATGGAATGCCCCGAGGCTGTGGACGCCATCAGCGCAGGCGATACTGTCAGCGTGAATTTTGATACCGGCGTTATCACCGATGAGACCACCGGCAAGACCTTCCAGGCCGAACCCTTCCCGCCGTTCATCCAGAAGATTATCGCCGACGGTGGTCTGATGAAGTCGCTGACGAAGAAATAAGGAGCCTAAAATGGAAAAAAACATTGCTGTCATCTGGGGCGACTGCTCCAGCCCCGAGATTGTGAAGCAGACCCTCCGCGTTCTCGATAAGGTGGCCGAAAAGTACGGCCACACCTTCCACTACACCGACGCCGCGATGGGCGGCGAGGCCATCGACAAGTACGGCGACCCGCTGCCCCAGCATGAGTTGGACAAGTGCCTCGCGGCCGACAGCGTCCTTCTGGGCGCTGTGGGCGGCCCAAAGTGGGAGGGGCTGCCCGGTGAGCAGCGCCCTGAAAAGGGTCTGCTCCGTCTCCGCGCCGGCATGGGCCTCTACTCCAACAACCGCCCGGCCAAGATCTGGCCCCAGCTGGCCCCGGCCAGCCCCCTCAAGCCCGAGATCGTGGCAAAGGGCATCGACTTCATCATTGTGCGTGAGCTCATCGGCGGCGTCTACTTCGGCAAGCACGAGACTTACACGCTGGAAAACGGCGAGAAGCAGGCTGTGGATTCCATGCCCTACTCGGAGCATGAAATCGAGCGCATTGGCCGCATCGGCTTCGAGACGGCCATGAAGCGCCGCAAGAAGCTCTGCTGCGTGGATAAGGCCAACGTGCTGGATACCAGCCGCCTCTGGCGTGCGGTCATGCACCGCCTGCAGGCTGAGTACCCCGAGGTGGAGTACAGCGAGATGTTCGTGGACAACTGTGCCATGCAGGTCGTCAAGGACCCCAGCCAGTTCGACGTCATCGTCACCGAGAACATGTTCGGCGACATCATCTCCGACGAGGCCTCCATGATCACCGGCTCCATCGGCATGATCCCCTCGTCCAGCCTGGGCGACGGCACCCGGGGCCTGTATGAGCCTATCCACGGCTCTGCTCCCGACATCGCGGGCAAGGACATCGTCAACCCTACTGCCTGCATCCTCTCCGCCGCTATGATGCTGCGCTACTCCTTCGGTATGACTGAGGAGGCTGACGCCATTGAGAACGCGGTGAATAAGGTTCTGGACAAGGGCCTGCGCACCGCCGACAACATGAGCGATGGCTGCACCTGCCTCGGCTGCACCGCCATGGGTGATGCTATCCTCGCGGAGATTTGAGTTTACCGGAAAGTAATAGGATAAAGTGGTAATACCCCGCCGCTGTTCGCTGTTTGGTGAATGGCGGCGTTTTTTCTATAATACAATGTCAGCAAATTCCGCTTTCTGCCTTAAAGTGTGAAATAGATTCATTTGACAAATCAATTTATGTAAACTATACTAAATCCTGTCTTTGACAATAAAAATAGCCCGTGTGCCGGGATGGATAAACAGAGATAGGATGGGAAAAACGATATGCTGACACTGGATAAGATCTACCACGCCGCCTTTGTCCTCAAGGACGTAGCCCGCAAGACCGACCTCATCGAGGCACCCCGGCTCTCCAAAGACTGCCAGCTCTACCTCAAGACCGAGAACCTGCAGGTGACCGGCAGCTTCAAGGTGCGCGGCGCTTATTATAAGATCAGTCAGCTCTCCAAGGAAGAGAGCGACAAGGGTGTCATCGCCTGCTCGGCGGGCAACCATGCACAGGGCGTGGCGCTGGCCGCTACCCGCCGCGGCATCAAGAGCATCGTCTGTATGCCGGACGGCGCGCCCATCATGAAGGTTGAGAATACCAAGAACCTCGGTGCGGAGGTCTGCCTCGTACCCGGCACCTACGACGACGCCCACGACAAGGCCGTGGAGCTGCAGGAAGAGACGGGCATGACCTTCATCCATCCCTACGACGACGAGCAGGTCATTGCCGGTCAGGGCACCATCGGCCTTGAGATTCTCGACCAGCTGCCCGATGTGGACGCCGTCATCGTGCCTGTGGGCGGCGGCGGACTCATCTCCGGCGTGGCCTTCGCCATCAAGAGCCTGAAGCCCGACGTCAAGGTCTACGGCGTGCAGGCCGAGGGCGCACCCAGCATGTACCGCTCCCTCCATGAGCACAAATACCAGACCCTTTCCGCCGTCTCCACCTTCGCAGACGGCATTCAGGTCAAGACCCCCGGCGAGCTGACCTATAAGCTTTGTGAAGAGTATGTGGACGACATTGTCACTGTCACCGAGGACGAGACCGCAGCCGCCATCCTCTCCCTGATGGAGAACCAGAAGCTGGTGGCCGAGGGTGCAGGCGCAGTGCCTGTGGCGGCGGCGCTCTTCCACAAGCTGCCCATCGAGGGTAAGAAGGTCGTCTGCCTCGTCTCCGGCGGCAACATCGACGTGAACATCCTCAACCGTGTCATCACCCGCGGCCTCGTCATGAGCGGCCGCAAGGCCAACCTGACCATCGCGCTGGAAGACAAGCCCGGCCAGCTGCAGCAGGTGGCCGACATCGTCTCCCGCTGCGGCAGCAATGTGGTGTCCGTCCTTCACGACGGCTCCGACCCCAACATGCCCATTTCCAGCTGCTTCCTCAAGCTGACCCTCGAGACCCGCGACAACGCCCAGATCGAGCAGATCCGGCAGGAGCTCACCAAGGCAGGCTTCCAGCTGGTGGCCGAGCGCGTATAACTTTATCGGTAAATGCAGAAACGCCGCCCGAACGGGCGGCGTTTCGTTTTGTCAGCCGATGATCTCGTACTGGAAATATTCGCACTTGAGCTTGCTGCCTACGTCGATTTCCGGCGGCAGGAGTGCCAGTGCCACCGGGTTCAGCTCGTCGCTCTCGATGTCGGTGCGGCGCAGGTTGACGTAATCGCCGTCAAAGCTCACGACTTCGTAATACCAGGGCCCCATACTGTTTCCTCCCGTGATTCATTCCTGTGTGTTCTCTTTTTCCTGCTTCCGCCAGTGGTAGTACGGCCCGAGGATGCAGACGGCGGCGAGTATCATCACCGCGAGGATGATGCTGGTGACGGTCTGATTGTCGGAGAAAAAGTAGAACAGCAGCTGCCCGCCGCCCACGATGAGCTCCAGCACACCCAGAAGCCTCTGCCAAAGGCGGCGGGCCTCTTCGCTGGACGATTCCAGCCGCCGCGCCAGCACGCCGGGCAGCTGGACGCGGAGGACGTCTGCAATGCCCCAGACGAGGAAGATAACGCCGATGACAAGATGGTGTAACATAAGCCACGCTCCTTTCTGCGCTGTGCGCTGAACAGAAAAACTTTTACACAGCAAGTATACCATATCGGTGAGACCCCGGCAAGGACGGGATTTGCCTGCCCGGCTCAGAAAATTTGGGTGGAACCGCCCGGCGGGCTTGTGGAATTTTGAAAAATATGCTATACTATTCTCTACTGATGCGCCATCGCCAAGCGGTAAGGCAGGGGACTTTGACTCCCCCATCGTAGGTTCGACTCCTGCTGGCGCAACTTGAAAAAAAACCGCATGAATGCTGGAAAATCCAGTGTTCATGCGGTTTTTTGTTTTCTGTGAAGAAGAAAGGTTTGCTGATTTTGGGCGTTTTGAAGTTCCAAAAGCAGTATAAAAGTAGTATAGAACAGCAAAAAAGCCGCCCGGCTTTTGTACCGGGCGGCAATGGAGAAGAAAAATCGCAAAAGCGATGAAAATATCGGTTTTACAGCAGCTTACAGGATGTCGATGTACTCACCGGCCAGAGCCTTGTTCATGCTGCGGACGGCGCAGAACTTGCCGCACATGGAGCAGGTGTCGCTGTGGTCGTCCTCGGGCAGGCGGGCGTCACGGATGGCCTTTGCCGTCTCGGGGTCGAGGGCGCAGGCGAACTGCGCATCCCAGTCGAGGACGCGGCGGGCGTCGCCCATCTTGTCGTCGATGTCCCGGGCGTGGGGGATGCCCTTTGCAATGTCGGCAGCGTGGGCGGCGATCTTAGAAGCCACGATGCCCTGCTTGACGTCGTCCACATTGGGCAGAGCCAGATGCTCGGCAGGGGTGACGTAGCACAGGAAGGCTGCGCCGCTCATGGCCGCGACAGCGCCGCCGATGGCAGCAGTGATGTGGTCATAGCCGGGGGCGATGTCGGTGACGAGGGGGCCGAGGACGTAGAAAGGTGCGCCCATGCAGAGGGTCTTCTGGATCTCCATGTTGGCGGCGACCTGGTTCAGAGGCACATGGCCCGGGCCTTCCACCATGACCTGGACGTTGTGCGCCCAGGCCCGCTTGGTCAGCTCACCCAGACGCACCAGCTCTTCGATCTGGCAGACGTCGGTGGCGTCGGCGAGGCAGCCGGGGCGGCAGGCATCGCCCAGAGAGATGGTGACGTCGTGCTCTTCGCAGATGTCCAGAATCTCGTCGAAGTGCTCATAGAAGGGGTTCTCGTTGCCGGTCATGCACATCCATGCAAACACCAGCGAGCCGCCGCGGCTGACGATGTTCATCTTCCGCTTATGCTTGCGGATCTGCTCGATGGTCTTACGGGTGATGCCGCAGTGGAGGGTGACGAAGTCCACGCCGTCCTCTGCGTGCAGACGCACCACGTCGATGAAGTCCTGTGCCGTCAGGGTGGCGAGGTCGCGCTGGTAGTGGATGACCGAGTCATACACCGGCACAGTGCCGATCATGACGGGGCATTCGTGGGTCAGCTTCTGACGGAAGGGCTGGGTATTGCCGTGGCTCGAGAGGTCCATGATGGCCTCTGCGCCCATGTTGACGGCGCTCATGACCTTCTGCATCTCGATGTTGTAGTCCTTGCAGTCGCGGGAGACGCCGAGGTTGACGTTGATCTTGGTGCGGAGCATGGAGCCGATGCCCTCGGGGTTCAGGCACTCGTGGTGCTTGTTGGCCGGGATGGCGACCTTGCCCTCAGCGACCAGCTGACGGATCTCTTCGACGGTGCGGTACTCCTTCTTGGCCACCGTTTCCATCTGGGGCGTGACGATGCCCTTGCGGGCGGCATCCATCTGTGTGGTGTAAGTCTGCATTTGAAAATCCTCCGAAAATACGCTCTCTTTATTTATGAACAGCGTCCGGGACGCCGTGCATCCAGTTTTCGACCCCGACGCCGCCCAGAGTGTGGTCCAGCGGGCCGGAGCCGCGGCCCAAGTCGAGCTGCGCGTTCAGCGCGTCGGTCAGGTAAGCCTTGGCCCGGGCGATAGCTTCTTCCAGCGCAAACCCTTTGGCAAGGTTGGCCGCAATGGCACTGGACAGAGTGCAGCCCGTGCCGTGGGTGTTGGGGTTTGCGATACGCTTACCCGGAAACCAGATCTCCGTGCCATCCGGGAAGGTGAGCAGATCGTCGGCGTCGGTGTCACTGTGGCCGCCCTTGAGCAGGACGGCACAGCCGCAGTCGGCGGCGATGGCCCGGGCGGCGGCGCTCATGTCGGTACGGCCCGAGATGTGCAGGCCGGACAACACTTCGGCCTCGTGCCGGTTGGGCGTGATGACCTCGGCCAGAGGGAACAGCTCCCGGCGCAGGGTGCGCACGGCATCCGATGCAATCAAATCAGAGCCGGAGGTGGCTACCATCACGGGGTCCACGACGATGTGTTCCGCCTTGTAAAAGCGGAGACGCTCGGCGATCGTCTCAATGAGCGGGGCAGAGGACACCATGCCGATCTTGACGGCGCAGGGGCGGATGTCGGTGAACACGGCGTCGATCTGCTGGGCCAGAAACTCGGGGCTGACCTCGAAGATGCCGGATACGCCGGTGGTGTTCTGGGCCGTCAGGGCGGTGACAGCGCTCATGGCGAAGATGCCGTTCATGGTCATGGCTTTGAGGTCGGCCTGAATGCCGGCGCCGCCGCTGGAATCGCTGCCCGCGATGGTAAGTGCAGTTTTCATGGGTTTGCTCCTTTAGATGATTTGTTCTGTCAGTGCCTTCAGCTCTTTGCACTCAGCCTCAATGTCCTCGGCGCTGAAGATCGCGCTCACGAGGGCCACGCCGTCCGCGCCGGAGCCTTTGAGCTTGAGGATATTGTCTTTATGGATGCCGCCGATGGCCACGACCGGCACATCCACGGAGGCGCAGATCTCTTTCAGTCTGCCCTCCGGCAGGACGTCCACATCGGTTTTGGTGTGGGTGGAAAATGCCGCGCCGACGCCCAGATAATCCGCGCCGTGGGCCACGGCCAGCTGCGCTTCCTCGACGGAATGGGCCGACACACCGATGATCATGTCAGGGCCGACCTTGGCGCGGACGTCCGCTGCGGCCATATCTTCCTGCCCGACATGGATGCCGTCGGCATGGCATTTTATAGCGATCTCGACGTTATCGTTGATGATGAAGGGTACGCCATAGCTGCGGCAGAGGGCGGAAAGCTCCATGGCTTCCTGCAAAAATGCCGCGTCGTCCAGCTCCTTTTCCCGCAGCTGGACGCAGGTGACGCCGCCTTTCAGCGCGTCTTCCACCTGCTGGCGGAGGGTCTCGCGGCCCGTCCACGCCCGGTCGGTGACGGCGTAGAGAAGCATGGTGTGTTTATCGCATTTCATAGCGTGCTCCTTCCTCGAGCTGTTCGGGGGTCATGTGGTAGATCGCGTCGATGATGTAATTGCGGTAGGTGGCGCTGCCGTCCAGCCTGGAAAGGCGGCTGTGAGCTGCTTCGCCCGCAAGGCCCATGGCGCAGATAGCTGCAGCAGCGGCTTCCAGAGGCTTGTCCGGGTTGGCTGCACAGAATGCCGCCGTCAGGGCCGAGAGCTGACAGCCGGTGCCGGTGACGGCGCTCATCATGGGGTGGCCGTTGCGGATGCAGAAAGCCCGCTCTCCGTCGGCCACGATGTCGATGGCACCGGTGACGGCGACGACCGCCCCCGTGCGGGCCGCAAACGCTTTGGCGAATGCCACGGTCTTGTCCAGCGTCTCGTCAGTCACCTTGTCGGCGGTGTCGGCGTCCACGCCTTTCGTGGTGCCACTGCCTGCCGCCAGCGTCCGGATCTCGGAGATGTTGCCCCGGATGACTGTGAACTTCACTTCCCGCAGGAGGCGCAGTGCCGTTTCGGTGCGAAGATGGGAAGCGCCTGCGCCCACGGGGTCCAGCACGACAGGACGGCCCAGCCGGTTGGCGGTGTGTCCCGCCAGCAGCATGGAGGGGATGGTGCGGCTGTTCAACGTGCCGATGTTGAGGTTCAGCCCGGCACACAGCGAGGTGATGTCCTCGACCTCGGCGGCATCATCCGCCATGATGGGGGACGCCCCGCAGGCGAGGACGATGTTGGCACAGTCGTTGACGGTGACGTAATTGGTGATGTTATGGACAAGCGGGCTTTTGGCCCGGACATTGGCAAAGATGCTCTGAAACATGGGCTTCTCCTTCGAATCAGCTCAGGCTGGCCTGCATGGCGCGGAGTGCGCCTGCGCGGGAAAGTGCGGCCAACAGTGCGCCTGCAATGATGGCACCGCCGGCGGTGGAGACGAGGAAGGGGACGATGTAGGCGTAGAACGCGATGTCACCGGCGCTCTTGCCCATCAGCAGGATGGCGACGGGGTAGGCGCACAGACCGCCGAGGATGGAGGTGCCGAACACCTCGCCCACGAGGGTGGGCAGCAGCTTATTGGTCTTGTGGAAGACGATGCCGCAGAGCAGTGCGCCGAACATGCTGCCGGGGAAAGCCATCAGACTGCCCAGACCCAGCAGGTTGCGCAGCAGGGAGGCGACGAAAGCCACGCCCACGCCGTAGTAAGGCCCCAGCAGAACAGCGCAGAGGATGTTGACCATGTGCTGCACAGGGGCGCATTTGCTGCCGAAGACCGGGAAGGAGAAGACGCTGCCCACAACAGCGACAGCGCAGAACATACCGGCGAGGGCCAGCTTTTTAGCAGAATAGTGTTTCATAGTGAGTGCTCCTTTTCAACAAAAAATAAGTGCAGGGGCAGACCGCCGCTCCCGCACACGAACAGACCCGGCACCCGCGCAGAGATACCGGAAACGGAAGAAGCGGTCGAGGCTCACTGGCCTCCTCTCACGCCGGAACACGGCTTCCCATCGCAAATCATGACCCGGACTCAGGGCGCTCCCCCTCAGCCGGAGACAACAAAAAAGGAGACGCCCTCTGCGGCGTCTCCTGTAAAAATCCATAAACGGTGTTATGACTTCCTACGGCGGCATTATCCGCATCAGGTGCAGAAACTGTCCGAAAACAATTTCTAAAGGGTCGAAGTTTGAGAACTTCCTCTCAGCCTGCTTCCACAAGCTCCCCTGTATTTGTTTGTCGGGAGTATTCTACACCCATCGGGGATAAAATGCAAGGGTTTTCTTTTTTCGCGGCGCGTTTTGTGGTATACTGAGAAAAAGCCCGCATTTGAAAAAACGGGCAGATAAAGGAGATATGGCTTATGGGTCTTGTCAAAGCAGCATTGGGCGCGGCATCCGGCGTGATGGGCGACCAGTGGAAAGAATACTTTTACTGCAGCGCTCTCCCGGCGGAGGTGCTGGCTGTCAAGGGACAGAAGAAAGTCTCCGGGCGCTCTTCCAACCGCCACGGCACCGAGAACATCATCACCGACGGTTCCATCGTGGCCGTGGCCGAGGGCCAGTGCGCCCTCATCGTGGAGCAGGGCAAGGTGGTAGACCTCTGCGCCGAGGCCGGCGAGTACACCTATAACACCGGCACCCAGCCCTCTCTGCTGAGCGAGGGTCTGGCCAAGAACATCGACGAAGTGTTTGCCGAGATCGGCAAGCGGTTCAGCTTCGGCGGTCAGGCTGCCACCGACCAGCGCATCTATTACATCAACACCAAGGAGCTGATGGGCAACAAGTACGGCACCCCCAGCCCCGTGCCGTTCCGCGTCGTGGACCAGCGTGCCGGCATCGACATCGACGTCAGCATCCGCTGCTTCGGCGAGTACAGCTACCGCATCGTCAACCCCATCCTGTTTTACACCAACGTCTGCGGAAATGTGGAAAACGAGTACACCCGTGACGCGCTGGAAGGCCAGATGCGCACCGAGATGATGACCGCATTGCAGCCCGCCTTCGCCCGCATCAGCGAGATGGGCATCCGCTACTCGGCTCTGCCCGGCCATACCACCGAGCTGGCCGAGGCCCTGAACCAGGAGCTGTCCGGCAAGTGGAGCAAGCTGCGCGGCATCGAGATCGTCTCCCTCGGCGTGTCCGGCGTCAAAGCCAGCGAAGAAGACGAGCAGATGATCAAGGAGCTGCAGCGCAGCGCCGCCTTCATGGACCCGACCCGCGCCGCCGCCCACATGGTGGGCGCACAGGCTTCGGCGATGCAGGCAGCGGCTTCCAATACCTCCGCCGGCCCGGCCATGGCCTTTATGGGCATGAATCAGGCCGCTGCTGCCGGCGGCATCAACGCCCAGGCCCTCTACCAGATGGGCGCACAGCAGCAGCCTGCCGCAGCTCCTGCCCCCGCAGCCGCCCCGGCGGCTGGCAGCTGGAGCTGCTCCTGCGGCCAGACCGGCAACACCGGCAAGTTCTGCACCGCCTGCGGCAAGCCCCGCCCCGAAGCAGGCTGGGTGTGCAGCTGCGGCGCACACAATACCGGCAAATTCTGCTCGGAGTGCGGTAAGCCCCGCCCGGCGGCCAAGTGTCCGAACTGCGGCTGGACCCCTGCCGACCCGTCCAACCCGCCTAAGTTCTGCCCCGAGTGCGGCAAGCCTTTCGGAGCCTGAAAGGGGAGCTGAGATATGGCAGAAAATACCACGAATTACCAATGCCCGGCCTGTACCGGCCCGCTGCGGTTCGACAGCGCCAGCGGAAAGCTCTGCTGTGATTACTGCGGCTCTACCTACGATGTAGCACAGGTCGAGGCTCTTTACGGCGAAAAGCAGGCTCAGGCCGATAAGGCCGCCGAAGCCGCCGAAAAGGCAGCGTCCAGCGGCCCTGTCTGGGGGGAGATGGAGACGGGAGATCTCAGCAGCCGCACCTGCACTTCCTGCGGTGCAGAGCTGGTCTGCGGCCCCGAAACAGCTGCCACCACCTGCCCCTACTGCGGCAACCCCACTGTGCTGGGTGGACAGCTTTCCGGCAAGCTCAAGCCGGAGTACATCATCCCCTTCCGGATGGACAAAAAGACCGCCATCGAGAACCTGAAGAAGTATTATAAGGGCAAAGCCTTCCTCCCCAAAGCCTTCAAAGAGTCCAACCACATCGAGGAGATCCAGGGCGTGTATGTGCCGTTCTGGCTCTACGATGGCCGGATGGAGGCCCGGGGCGCTTACAAGGCCGAGATCAGCGAGAGCCACCGTGAGGGCGATTACATTGTCACCACCACCAGGCACTTCGACGTGGCCCGCGTGGGCGACGCCGACTTTGTCCGGGTGCCGGTGGACGGCTCCAGCAAGATGCCGGATGCCCATATGGACGCCATCGAGCCCTTCGACTACAGCGACCTCAAGCCCTTCTCCACGGCCTACCTGCCCGGCTTTCTGGCTGACCGGTACGACGAGGACGACAAGAAGTGTGCTGCCCGCGTCCTGACCCGGATGAAGAACAGCACCGCTGCGGCCCTCCACGATACGCTGGGCGGCTACACCGGCGTCCAGACTCTCTCGGAGCAGCTCGACCCGCGGACGCTGGAACCCCACTACGCCCTGCTGCCGGTCTGGATGCTCCACACCCGCTGGAAGGAGCAGGACTTCCTCTTTGCGATGAACGGCCAGACCGGCAAGCTCATCGGTGACCTGCCCGTGGATAAGGGCAGGGTAGCTGCATGGTTTGCCGGCATCAGCATCCCGCTGATGATACTGACGGCTCTCATCATGCTGCTGTGAGAGGGGGAGACGGGAATATGAAATACTGCAAAAAACTGTTTGCCCTTCTGGCTGCGGCCCTGCTCTGCATGGCCCTGACCCTGCCGGCCGGGGCAGCGGCCCCGCTGGTGCGGGACGAGTGCGGCGTCTTTGACGCCGATACGCTGGCCGACCTCGAGGAGCAGGCCGAAAGCGCCTCTGACGGCCACGACGTGGATGTCTACTTCCTCGTGGTGGACGACATCGGCGATGCCGACCAGCGCGACTACGCGAAAAATTATTACATCTCCAACGGCCTCGGCTATGGCGACAAACAGAGCGGCATCCTCTTCCTGCTGGCAGTCGGCTCCCGCAAGTACGTCACCATCACCTACGGCGAGGGCGTCACGGCGTTCACCGACTACCGCATCGAGCAGCAGGAGGACGAGATCGTCCCGGAGCTCTCCGATGAGGAATGGGCAGATGCCGCCTATACCTACATCGATATGTGCGACTATGCACTGGACTACTATGCCGACTATGGCGAGCCCATCGATGTGGATAACGACATCGGCCTGGAAGACCTGCTCATTGCCATGATCTTCCCTCTCGGCATTTCGGCGTTCATCTGCCTCATCCTCTACCACCAGATGAAGACGGCCCGGCAGAAAATGGAGGCCGACGAGTACATGCCCGGCTTCGCCCTCCGGGTCAAGCGTGACCGCTACACCCACACCACCCGGGAGCGCACCTACGACCCGCCCAAGAAGGAGTCCAACTCCTCCGGCGGTTCGTCCGTCGATTCCGACGGCTTCGGCGGCTCGTCGGGCGGCTCGTTCTGAAGCATAAAAACAAAAACACCTCGCTGCATGACACAGCGGGGTGTTTTTGCTTTTACAGTCTCAGCCGAGACTCACGCCCATCCGGCGGGCTACGGTGAGCAGCTCACAGCCCTCGGGGATGTTGCGGGCCTTACCGGCGATGTCCTCGAGGCGGTTGGCGATGACGCGGTTGTTGACCATGGCGACGGTGACGCCGTAGCGCTCCACTTCCACCAGCTTGGCGGCGTAGCTGCCGAACTCGGTGGCCAGTACACGGTCGTAAGCGCTGGGGCTGCCGCCGCGCTGCATGTGGCCCGGGATGCAGACGCGGGTCTCCATGCCGGTCTTTTTCTGGACGGCGGCGGCGATGCGGTTGGTGGCGGTGACGCCGTAACCGGCTTCGGCGCGCTTTGCCATCCACTCTTTCCGCTTCATCTTGGCCTCTTCGGTGTTGATGGCACCCTCGGCCACGGCGATGATGGAGAAGTTGGAGCCTTTGCGGGCGCGGCGCTCCACAGCGGCGCAGACGCGGTCGATGTCATAGGGCTGCTCGGGCAGCAGGATGATGTCTGCACCGCCGGCGATGCCGGAATAGAGGGTCAGCCAGCCGGCCTTGTTGCCCATGATCTCGATGCACATGACGCGGCTGTGGCTGCCGGCGGTGGTGTGGATGCGGTCGATGACCTCAGTGGCGATGTCCACGGCGGTGTGGAAGCCGAAGGTGACGTCGGTGCCGTAGATGTCGTTGTCGATGGTCTTGGGCAGGCCGATGACGTTCAGGCCCTCCTGGGAGAGGAGGTTGGCCGTCTTGTGGGTGCCGTTGCCGCCGAGGCAGAGCAGGCAGTCGAGCTTGGCGTCCTTGTAGGTCTTTTTCATGGCCGCGACCTTGTCGATCTTGTCCTCTTCCACCACGCGCATCAGCTTGAAAGGGGTGCGCTTGGTGCCGAGGATGGTGCCGCCCAGCGTCAGGATGCCGCGGAAATCGTCCTCGCACATCTCCTTGTATTCGCCGGTGATGAGGCCGTGGTAGCCGTTCAGGATGCCCACGATCTCGACGTTCTCGCCGAACCGTGCATACAGGGCTTTGGCCACGCCGCGGATGGTGGCGTTCAGGCCGGGACAGTCGCCGCCGGAGGTCAGGATACCAACACGTTTTTTCATATCGAACAACCCTCGTTTCTTCCGTTCTCCCTCAGAAGGGGCAGATAAATGATACTATAAGAGTATTCCCAAAGGGAGCGGGTGTCAAGAGCCGGAGATGAAAAAAGACGTGAAAACGCGGTGGTGGAGAAAGCAGAAAAAACATGGACGGAAAAATCAAAAAAGTGGTTGACAAATGGAGGCGGAGGCTGTATAATATTCCTCGTCAGCAGCGCTTCGGTGCTGAGGGCGAAACCGAATAGTGGGGATTTGCATAGTGGTAGTGCGGTAGACTCTGACTCTACTTGTGGGAGTTCGATTCTCTCATCCCCAACCAGACCGCAGCCCATTGGGTTGCGGTATTTTCGGGGCATAGCGCAGTTGGTAGCGCGCCTCGTTCGGGACGAGGAGGCCGTGGGTTCAAATCCCGCTGCTCCGACTTAAAAAAGCAAGTACACATTCGTGTACTTGCTTTTTTATTTAGTCGGGCGCGGGATTTGAACAGGGCGGCTCTGCGCAGCAGAGCAAGCAATCAGCCCAGTGGGCTGTTGCTTAGCCCGCGGGTTCCAATCTTCAGGAATGTCAACAGTTGGTGACTGCCGCTTCACATTCGTGTGCCGGTCTTTTTCTATCTCCGCAGCGGGATTTGAACAGCAGCAGAGCCGACCGCCGCCAGCGGCGGAAACAGGGAGGCGAGGCTGGGGCCGCGGCCAGCAGGATGTGAGGCCTGCCCAAGGGCCGAAACAGACGCTGGGAGCCGCAACCCGGGTCCCGCTTTATTATTCACACAAATCCCTATCTCTTTCTTCTGAAATATGCTAAAATAGTACCACTACGACACAGGAGGTCTTTCTATGCTCAAACGTCTGCGCAGCGCCCACCCGATGCTCTACTGCCTTGTGGCCGAGGTGCTGTTTCTGGGGATGCTGTTCGTGGCATCGCTGCTGTCGCTTCTGCTCATCTTGTTCGTCGTGCGGGACATTGATGCCGTCGATGATTATATGCTGACCTTCATGCAGGAGGCAGCAGGCGTGCTGGTGGCGTGGCTCTTTCTGGCGCGCACCGGGAAGAGCGGCCTGCTCCGCCGCCGGGGCAGCGGCTTTTTCAACGGTCTGCTGGTGGGCCTGTACCCCATCGCGCTCATCGGCTACAACGCCTATAATACCCTGCTGTTTGGCAGGCCGGAGGGCGATATGCTGCCTGCGTGGCATGTCGTGTGGTTCCTTATCGGCATGACCAGCGTCGGTGTGGCAGAAGAGTTTCTGTTCCGGGGCGTCATCGCCCAGACGCTTCTGGAGCATTTCGGCACCAGCCGGGCCGGCGTCTGGAAAGCCTGCCTGCTGTCGGGCCTCTACTTCGGTGCGGCCCACCTGACCAACCTCACCGGCAGTGCGCCGCTGGGCGTTCTGATGCAGTGCGTCTTTGCGGCCTCGCTGGGTACGCTGCTGGCTGCGGTATATTTCCGCACCGGAAACATCTGGGTGACGGTGTTCATCCACGCCGCGATGGACATCACGTCCATGCTCATCGGTGGCCTGTACGGCACCCAGACGGTGGCTGACAGCATCAGCACCTATGACATCACCATGCTGACGTCTATCGCGGTCTATCTCATCCCTACGGCGTTCCTGCTGCGGAAAAAGAAGCTCAGTGAAGTGGAGCTTTACTTCGGACGTGATATGAAATAAACGGAATGGCCGCGCACAGCTGTGCGCGGCCATTCCGTTTTCTATGTCAGTTATTCGTAATCGATGGGCAGAGTCGGCAGACCGTTCAGCTCCAGCCCGGCGGTATGGCCCGCGATGTACTGATAGTAGCCCTGAGCTGCGATCATCGCGCCGTTGTCGCCGCAGAATTTCAGCTCTGGCAGGTAGACCCTGGCCCCCAGCTTCTGGGCACCGTCGTTGACCAGCTGGCGCAGACGGCCATTGGCCGCGACGCCGCCCGCCAGACAGACCTGCTTTGCGCCGGTGTCGGCGGCGGCGAGAAGGAGCTTTTCTGCGAGGATGCCCGCGATGCGCTCCTGGAAGCTGGCCGCGAGGTCGGGGACGTTGATGTCAGTACCCTTCATCTGGGCCTGATTCACCTCGTTCAGCACGGCGGTCTTGAGGCCGGAGAAGCTGACGTTGTACTTGCCCTCCACATGAGGCACCGGCAGACGGTAGGCTTTCGGGTCGCCGGTCTTGGCGGCGTTGGCGACGCTGGGACCGCCGGGATAGGGCAGGCCCAGCGTCCGCGCCACCTTGTCAAAGGCCTCACCGGCGGCGTCGTCCACCGTGTGGCCGAGGATGTGGTAATGGGTGTAGTCCTGCACCTCCACGATGTGGCTGTGTCCGCCGGACGCCACAAGGCAGAGGAAGGGCGGCTTCAGCTCCGGATGGGTCAGGTAGAGGGCTGCAATGTGGCCCCGCAGATGGTGGACCGGCACCAGCGGCTTGCCCGCCGAGTAGGCGAGGCCCTTGGCAAAGTTGACGCCCACCAGCACTGCGCCGATGAGGCCGGGCGCGAAGGTGACAGCCACGGCGTCCACGTCGTCGATGGTCTTGCCTGCATCCAGCAGAGCCTTTTTGACGGTGGCGCTGATGAACTCACAGTGGCGGCGGCTGGCGATCTCCGGCACGACGCCGCCGTAAAGTGCCTGCTCCTTGACGCTGGTGGAGATGACGTTGCTCAGCAGGTGCCGGCCATCTTCCACCAGAGATGCGGCGGTCTCGTCGCAGGTAGATTCGATTCCTAAGATGATCATGGTTTTAGTGGGCCTCCAGCCAGTTTTTGCCCTGATGCACTTCGGTGCTCAGGGGGACAGCATAATTGACACAGCCTTCCATCTCTTCCTGCAGGATGGCGGCGGCTTTCGCGGCTTCTGCCTCCGGGGCCTCGACGATGAGTTCGTCGTGGACGGTCAGGATGAGGCGGCTCTCCATCTTCTCGTCCCGCAGACGCCGCCAGACCCGCACCATCGCCAGCTTGATGACGTCGGCGGCGGTGCCTTGGATCGGCGTGTTGCGGGCCATCCGCTCGCCGCTGGCCCGGATGTTGTGATTGTTGCTGGCCAGCTCCGGCAGGGAGCGACGGCGTCCGAAGAGGGTGGACACATAGCCGCAGTTCCGGGCGTCGGAGATGGTCTTGTCCATGTAGCCGCTGACTTTCGGGAAGGTGGCCAGATAGTTTTTCAGGAAGGCGTCGGCCTCCTTGACGCTCACGCCGATGTCCTTTGAGAGGCTGTAAGCGCCCTTGCCGTACATGATGCCGAAGTTGATGGCTTTTGCCGAAGAGCGCAGGCGGGGCGTGACCTGCTCGAGGGGCAGGTTGTAGATTTTAGCGGCAGTGCTGCGGTGGATGTCCTCGCCGGTGAGGAACGCCTGCTGCATATGCTCGTCGCCGGTGACATGGGCGAGGATGCGCAGCTCGATCTGGCTGTAGTCGGCGTCCACCAGCACGCAGCCGGGCCGCGCCACAAAGTAAGCGCGGAGCTGGCTGCCCAGCTCGGTGCGGATGGGGATGTTCTGCAGGTTGGGGTTATCGGAAGAAAGCCGTCCGGTGCGGGCTTCGGTCTGGTTGAAGCGGGTATGGATGCGGCCATCCTTCGCGATGACCTTCAGCAAGCCTTCGACGTAGGTGGAGTTCAGCTTCTGGTAGGCGCGGTACTGCAGAATATCCTCTACCAGCGGGTAGTCTCGCAGGGCTTCCAGCGTCTCGGCGTCGGTAGACCAGCCGCGCTGGGTCTTTTTGCCGTGGGGCAGGCCCATGGTGTCGAAAAGCATCTCGCCCAGCTGTTTGGGGCTGTTGGGGTTGAAGCTGGCGCTGCCCGTCTCCATGTGGATGCGGGTGAGGACGTCTTCCAGCTCCGAGCGCATTTTCACGCCGAACTTCTCGATGCCCTCTTTGTCCACGAGGATGCCGATGCGGGTCATGTCGGCCAGCACCTGCGCCAGCGGGAACTCGATGTCGTTGTAGAGGGAGTCTTCGCCCAGCGCGGTGATCTCCGCCTTCATCTTGGCGAACAGGTCGGCCAGCGCACCGGCGTCCGGCCACTTCTCACAGGTAAAAGCGGCGTCGGCGCGGTAGCTGATGATGAGCTCCGAGAGATTGTACTTGGAAGCCGAGGCGTCCAGCAGATAGGCCGCCAGCTTGCCGTCCCAGACGATGCTGCTGCCCCAGTTTCCCGCAGCCATGGCGCGGGCGTAGAGCGGGGCGCTGTCGAAGACGTCAAGGGTGACGTCTTTGTTGTCCAGCAGACGGAGCAGGTCGCCGTCTTCCAGCGGGAAGACCGCCTTGTCCTGTACGGCGTACCATGCGGCGGGCTGCAGCTCCACATTGCGGGTACCCTGCTTGCCCATGATGGCAGGCCGCGCGGCCACGAGGTAATGCCCCTTCGGCTCGGCGGGCAGAACAGTCACCTCAGCCTCCTGCAGAGGCTCTGTCGACGCTCTTTCCGGGTCGGAGGCGGGGGCGATGTCGCTCAGACCGAAGCGGGCGATGAGGGAGTGAAGTTCCAGCTCCTGCATCAACCGGACGGCTTCGGCCTTGTTGCCCTCGCCCACGACATAGGCACCCTCGGCGGTGTCGATGGGGGCGTCGGTGCGGATGGTGCCGAGCGTGTAGCTCAGCTCTGCCATGGCGCGGTCTTCGGCCAGATGCTCCCGCTGTTTTGGCTTGATGGTCTTGTCAGCAGTGTCGTCGAGATGGGCGTAAACGCCCGCCAGACTGCCGTATTTCTGGATGAGGGTGATGGCGCTCTTCTCGCCGATGCCCTTCACGCCCGGGATGTTGTCGGAGGTGTCACCCATGAGGCTCTTGACGTCGATGAGCTGGCGGGGAGAGACACCGTACTTTTCCTTCACGGCGTCCACGTCCATTACCGCCGTCTTGCTGCGGCCCATGGTGGTAGTGGCCAGCAGGACGGTGGTGGTGTCGCTGACCAGCTGTAAGCTGTCCCGGTCTCCGGTGGCGAGGAAGCAGTCGTCGCTGCGGGCGGCGCAGGCGGCAGAAAGGGTGCCGAGGATGTCGTCGGCCTCCCAGCCCTCAGCTGTCACCTCACGGTAGCCCAGCGCGGCCAGAAGCTCTTTGAGCACCGGCATCTGCGCGGCCAGCTCGTCGGGCATCTTGTGGCGGGTGGCCTTGTAGCCGTCATACATCTTGTGGCGGAAGGTGGGGGCCTTGAGGTCGAAGGCCACGGCCACCTCGTCGGGTCCGCATTCCTTGAGCAGGGAGAGCAGGATATTCAGAAAGCCGAAAATGGCGTTGGTATAGCGGCCGTCTTTGGTGGTCAGCAGCTTGATGCCGTAAAAGGCACGGTTGGCGATGCTGTTGCCGTCAATGACCAGTAAACGCATAGCTTGTGGTCCTCCATTCCATAATTTCACATCCTATAGTATACCACGAATGGCCCAAAGAAAAAAGAGACTGAGGGATAAACCTCTCAGCCTCTTTCGGGAAGTTTTACTCTACTCTTATCGCGCTCACCGGGCAGGCGTTGGCGGCGTCCACAGCCAGCGGCACCTGGTCGGGCGGGATGTCGCCGGGGATGGCGACAGCCAGAGTCCCTTCCATCTGGTATACCTCGGGGCAGAGCCCGGCACACTGGGTGCAGCCGATGCAGAGTTCAGGGTCTACGAATGCTTTCATGTTGGTACTACCTCCATTCAGAATAAGAAAAGGCGCTGAGAGCAGTGTGGCCCGGCGGAGCAAAAAATATGCTATAGGCTTTCGGGCGCAGATATGTTACAATAGAGCAGAATGAACAGGAGGGCAAGACCATGAACATCCAGATATTCGGCACTACCAAGTGCTTCGATACCAAAAAGGCCCAGCGCTATTTCAAGGAGCGCGGCATCAAGTTCCAGATGATCGATTTGAAAGAAAAAGAGATGAGCCGGGGCGAGTTTGAAAATGTGTCCCGCGCTCTGGGCGGCTGGCAGGCGCTGGTGGACCCCAACGCCAAGGACAAGCAGACCCTCGCTCTGCTGGACGCGCTGGTAGACTGGCAGAAAGAAGACAAGCTCTTCGAGAACCAGCAGCTGTTCCGCACCCCCATCGTCCGCAATGGCCGTCAGGCCACCGTCGGCTACCAGCCCGACGTCTGGAAGAACTGGGAATAAGAAGCTGTTTTCATAACCATTGCACATACTCTGGCTATGAAAACAGCTTTTGAGCCAGTTTCACCAAAATAACACGGGCAGAGTTTTGCACCCTGCCCATGATTGTGGTATACTGTTTTTATCTGAAAAGTGAAACAACGCAGGAGACGATAACCATATGAAGATAGAAATGACCCCGGAAGAACACGCTCGGCTCCACCGCCGCCGCGGTCGGCAGGCCCTCGGGCTGGTCATCGCGGTGCTGGTGCTCATCGGCGTGCTGACCGTGCTGCACGCAGGAGTGAACGCCGTAGCAAAACTGTTTGACGATACGGCCCAGAAGCAGGAATACGAGGACAAGCTGGAAGGTCTGGTGCTGTTCGACCCTGTGCCTTTTGAGGGCATCGAGAACATCGACGACCTGACCCTCCGCGAGGCTGCGGTCTGGGGCTGTGTGTACAGCATCCAGGAGACGCAGGGCGGTTTCGACGGCTACAACACCGACCCCGATACCGAGCAGCTGCTCATCCCCTCGGTGGATGTGGACGCCTACCTCGCAAAGCTTGTCGGCCCCAGCTTCCGCATGACCCACAAGACCTTCGAGATGGAGGATATGACCATCGAGTTCGACGACACCACCCAGTGCTATAAGATCCCCGTCACCGGCAGCGTGGGCGGCTATCGCGCCACCGTCACCAAGCTGTTTAAGAAGGACGGCCTCCTCCACGTCACTGTGGGCTATATCCCCAACCAGAACGCAACGGACAGCATCCTCACCACCACCTCGGATACGCCGGTCAAGTACATGGACTATCTGTTCAGCCGCCAGAGCGGCAGCTGGTATCTCACCGGCCTGACCGAGAGCGAGACGAAGCCCGAGTCAACGGCGGCGTCCACTGCCTCCGAGCCTGCCATGATGGCAGACAGCGAGGTGCAGGACGCCATCCTCGCCACCGGCGGCGAAACGCCCGCTGACTCCGACGCCGCGTCCTCGGAGGCCGCAGCCGCCAGCGAGGAAGCTGACAGCACCGCCGAAAGCGAAGCTGCCTCGGACGCAGAGCCGCAGGCCGAAAGTGCGGCCAGTGCGGCGGCGTAAAACGAATCACAAACAAAAACCGGGAAGCTCCCAGAGCTTCCCGGTTTTTGCATATCCAGAATTATTTCAAATCAAACCGCACGACCACCAGCCGATACCAGAGATACGGCACCATGTTCCATATCATCCACAATTCCATCAGAACATAATTCGGCAAATCACGGAGACGGAAGGGGCGCTTGCCGAGCTGGCCGTTTTTGAGCAAATCGAACGCCTCACGCATTCCCTTGTCCCACGCCTCGCCGAAACCCTGTTTGTGGAACTTGTAGCACTTGAGCAGATAGCCCAGCGCCAGCGGAATGAAGTTGAGGATGAGCATCAGCAGAGGCTCGTTCTTGAGGGGGAGAAGGATGCTGTTGCGGCCGCTCTGCTGGCTCTTGAAGGCGTTGTACCGCACCGCGCCGGTGCTGGCGCCGCAGATGTGGTAGCACTTTGCCGTGGGGCAGAGGACATTCTTGTAGCCTGCGTTGTTGGCGCGCCAGCTGAGGTCTACGTCCTCGAAGTAGGCAAAAAAGTTTTCATCGAAGATGCCGATCTCGTCGAGGATGCTTTTGCGGTAGAGGGCCGCGCCGCCGCAGGCCGAGAAGATGCGCTTCTGTTTGGTGTAGCGGCTGGCCCGGCGGCCGTCGCCGGTCTTGCAGGCAAAGCCCATCCATGTGACGTAATCGCCAGCGTCGTCGGCAAGCTCCCGGTCGAAGTGGCGTATCATAAGGCTCTGGACGGCAAAAATTTTCTCGTCGCTCTCGGCCACGCGGATGAGCTCGGCCAGCCACTGGGGCTCTGCAAAGGCGTCGTTGTTGAACAGCACCACGAACTCGCTTTTCGCCCGGGCGATGCCCTGATTGACGGCGTGGGAGAAGCCGGTGTTGGAGCCGTTCTCGATGAGCTGGAAGTTCGGGCGGCTGCAATAGCTGCGGGCCTGTTCAAGGCTCTCGTCGGTGGAGCCGTTATCCACCACGATAAGCTCGAAGTCCTGCTCCGTCTGGGCGTAGACCGATTCGATGGAGTCCTTGAGCCAGCCTTTGCCGTTGATGTTGGGGATGATGATGGTTGCTTTCATAGATTCTGTGCTCCTGCGCATTTTCTTCTAGCATACAAAAGACAGTATAACATATTTTGAAGAGATTGAAAATTCCCTCTTGACAAAAAAGATGATTTGAGTATTATTGTATTAAGCACTTAGTACAGCGACACAAGGAGATGAGACGATGGGCGAACGATTCGATATGAGCCGCCCCATCTACGCACAAATCGTGGAACGGCTCAAGGCAAAAATTCTGGCGGGCATCTACCCGCCCGGCGGACATCTGGACTCGGTGCGCGACATGGCCGCAGCGGCAGGCGTCAACCCCAACACCATGCAGCGGGCGCTGGCCCAGCTGGAAGCAGAAGGGCTCGTCTACACCGAGCGGACCACGGGCCGCTTCGTCACCGAAGATACAGCCCTTTTGGAACAGCTGCGGGACGAGACGGCCCGCGCCATGACCGCCGAATATCTCGAGAAAATGCGCGGCATCGGCTACGGCCCGGCAGAGGCCGCAAAGCTTGTGACGGGCTGGGAAACAAAGGAGAGTGATTGAAATGAAGGAACTTTTAACTTGTGAGGGCCTGACGAAATCCTACCAGAAGGGGACAAACGCCCTCGATGACATCGAGCTGCACATCGGCTTTGGCCGCATCGTGGGCCTGCTTGGCCCCAACGGCAGCGGCAAGACCACCCTCATCAAACTGGCGAACGGTCTTTTGCAGCCCACGGCGGGCAGCATCCGAATCGCGGGCATGGACCCCGGCCCGGACACGAAAGCCATCGTCTCTTATCTGCCGGACGCCGCATGGCTGCCCGACTGGATGCGGGTGGAGCAGCTGGTGGAGATGTTCCGGGATTTCTACGCCGACTTCGACCCCGCCAAGGCGAATGAGATGCTGGAAAAGCTGGAGCTTTCGCCCAAAGCACCCCTCAAGAGCCTTTCCAAGGGCAACAAGGAGAAAGTCCAGCTCATCCTTGCCATGAGCCGGAATGCCCGGCTCTACCTGCTGGATGAACCCATCGGCGGCGTGGACCCGGCGGCGCGGGACTACATCCTGAACACCATCCTCACCAACTACAGCCGGGACGCCTCGGTCATCATCTCCACCCACCTCATCGAGGATGTGGAGCCGGTGCTGGATGAGGCTGTGTTCCTGAAGAACGGCAGAATTTTCGCCCACCGCTCGGTGGATGAGCTCCGCGAGACCGAGGGCATGAGTGTGGATGCATATTTCCGGGAGGTATTCAAATGCTGAAAAAGTTACTGAAATATGAGTTCAAGGCTACCGCCCGCACCTACGGCGGAATGTATCTGGCCCTGCTGGCGGCGTCGGTGCTCTTTGGCGGGTCCGTCTGGAGATGGAACGGCACCAATAGTGACGCCTATTCGACTCTCGTGGGCCTGCTGAGCCTTGTCTACACCGCCGTCATCATCGGCACCGTGGTCGTCACCATCATGACCATCGTGCAGCGGTTCTACCGCAACCTGCTGGGCCGGGAGGGCTATCTGATGCATACTCTGCCGGTGACGGAAACACAGCTTGTGACCTCGAAGCTCATCTCCAGCACCGTGTGGAGCCTGTGCAGCATCCTCGCAGCCTGCCTTTCCTTCGGCATTCTGGCTGTTCTGATGATGGCGGATATGGACCTGCTTGAGCAGCTGCCGCGGATGTGGTCGATCATCCGGGAGGCATTTGCCCGCTATAACATGGAGTTCTGGGGAGCGCTGGCTTTCAGCGGCGTCGTCGGCTTCGTGCGGATGGTCAGCGTCATCGCCTGCATCTATGCTGCCTGCATGGTGGGACATCAGTTCAAGAACCACCCCGCGCTGGCGGGCATCCTGAGCTTCTTTGTCATGCAGTATGTGCAGGGCTGGCTCGAAAAGCTGCTCCAGATCGGCACCGGCGTCTACGAGACGATCATCTATAGCGCCGTAGGCGATGTGGGCAGCATCGAGACTGCCGTTTCGGCTCTGGGCTACATGGGGAGCGCGATGGTCACGCTGGGTATCGCGGCGGCATTCGGTGTCTTCTGGTTCGGGCTGACGGTCTGGCTGATGCGAAACAAACTCAACCTCGAGTGATGAAACGTGAAAAAATCTGACGGAAAATTTTGAAATTCCCTCTTGACTTTACACGGATAAAGTGTATAATGCAATCAAACCGATGAGGCGGAAGAGAACCTGCAAAGCGCATCTTCAGTGAGCCCGGACAGTGAAAACGGGCGAGAGCGGGGCAGAGATTCGTGGGCCGCCGAGGGCCGGGCAAACGAGGCAGAGCCTCCAGTAGCTTGGGACGGAAGCCTCCGTTACAGGGCAGGGGAGTGTTGGCTCTCCGTGAGGGGCTTTGCGGCTTTCAAGAGGAAAGCGAGCAAGGCAAGCAAGGTGGCACCGCAGATTCGAATTTTTCGACTCTGTCCTTGTGGATGAACACACAGGGACAGGGTCGTTTTGTTATATGAGAACAAAAGCCCGTCCCGCAAGTGGAGCGGGTTTTTATTTTACATGCCGCCCGCTCCAGGGAAGGAGCAACCGCTATGAAAACCATGAACATGATCTCCCGCCGCAGCTTTCTGAAAGCCGCTATGGCCGCCGCCACTGTTTCCGCTCTGGGTCTGACCGGCTGCGGTTCGTCCGCTTCGAGCACTGCATCCAGCACCGCTTCCAGTGCAGCAGCATCTTCTGCCGCCGCCAGCGAGGCAGGCCAGACCTTCAAGGTGGGCATTGTCAACTATGTTGACCACGCTTCTCTGAACCAGATCGTTGCGTCGGTGGAAGAGCGTCTGGACGAGGTGGGCAAGGAGAAGGGCGTTACCTTCGACTACGCCGACTACTACGCCAATGCGCAGGCCGACCAGACCAACCTGAACCAGATCGGCGCCGACCTCGTGGCCGACGGCGTAGACGTCATCGTGGCTGTGGCTACCCCCACCGCCGCTACCATGCTGGCCGCTGTGGAGGACACCGACATCCCCGTCGTCTACTCCGCCGTCACTGACCCCGCCGCCGCAGGCTTTGACACCGAGCCGAACATCACCGGCACTTCCGACGCCCTGAACACCGACGCCATCATGAACCTCATCCTGGCCGTCAACCCCGACATCGACACCATCGGCCTGCTGTATGACCTGAGCCAGGATGCTTCTACACAGGCCATTGCAGACGCCAAGGCTTTCTGCGACAGCAAGGGCATCCAGTACATCGAGAAGAACGGCACCACCACCGCCGAAGTCCAGATGGCCGCTGAGGCCCTCATCGCCGCCGGTGTCAAGGCTGTCTTCACCCCCACCGATAACACCATCATGACCGCCGAGCTTTCCATCTACGAGACCTTCACCGAGGCAGGCGTCCAGCACTACACCGGTGCTGACAGCTTCGCCCTGAACGGTGCCTTCGTGGGCTACGGCGTCGATTACGTCCAGCTGGGCGAGGCTACCGCCGATATGGTGGTGGAACTGCTCTGCGACGGCAAGACCCCTGCTGACCTGCCTTTCCAGACCTTCGACAACGGCATTGCCACCATCAACACCGAGACCTGCGAGGCTCTGGGCCTCGACCTCGACACCGTGAAGAAGGCCTTTGCACCCTACTGCACCGAGGTCGTGGAAGTGACCACGGCGGAAAACTTTGGTTAAACCTCTCCGTCATTGCTTCGCAATGCCACCTCCCCTATCGAGGGGAGGCTTTGGCGTTTCGGAAAGCTTTCTCTCTTCGCCAGAGGCTCCCCTCGGTAGGGGCAACAACGACGACTGCCGCCAGTGGTGGAAACAGGGAGTCGTTGTTGGGGCCGCGGCCAGCAAGACGCAAGTGTAAAACACGAAGCGGATGCTGGGTGCCGCAACCCGGCCTTGTCGAGCGGTAGCGAGACTGAGAGGTTACACATTAAAATAAAAGGAGCACACCATGCTGGCGAGTATCTTTTCGCTCAACGTCATCCAGACCGCGCTCGAGCTGGGCTGCATCTACGCCCTCGTTGCGCTGGCTCTGTTTCTGAGCTATTCCATCCTGAATATCGCGGACCTGTCCACCGACGGCTGCTTCACCCTTGGCTGCGCTGTCGCCTGTCAGGTGGCGCTGACCGGCCACCCCTTCCTCGCCCTGTTGGCGGCGATGGCGGCCGGTGTGTGCTCCGGTTTTGTAACAGCCTTTTTGCAGACCCGCCTCGGCGTCGAGAGCATCATGGCCGGCATCATCGTCAACACCGGCCTCTACACCATCAACCTGGCCGTGATGGGCTTCTCGTCCACCATGTCGCTGGTCAAGACCGATACCGTCTTCTCCATCGCCAAGAGCGCCCTGAGCTTCACGGGCGGCGGGTATAAGCTGGTGCTGGCGGCGGTAGTCATCGCGCTGGCCGGTGCCGCCATGGTGGGCTTCCTCGGCACCCGCCTCGGCCTCTCGATTCGTGCCACCGGCGATAACGCTGCCATGGTGCGTGCTTCCAGCATCAACCCCGCCTTCACCATCACGGTGGGCCTCTGCATCTCGGGCGCATTGACGGCCCTTTCCGGCGGCCTGCTGGCTCAGTACCAGAAGAGCTGCGACATCAACGTAGGCACCGGCATGGTGACCATCGCGCTGGCTTCCCTCATCATCGGCGAAACGCTGGTGGGCAAGCGGACGATGGTGCGCCGTGTGCTGGGCGTCGTGTTCGGCAGCTGCCTCTACCGTTTTATCGTGGCGGTAGCCCTCCGCTTCAACGTCCCGGCTGCTGCCATGAAACTGGTCAGCGCCATCATCGTGGCTGTGGCCATCTCGATGCCCGCCATCCAGGAGAAGATCGCCTTTGAGAAGCGCCGCAATGCGGCCCGTCAGGCACGGAAGGAGCGTGTGTAAAATGGAGATGCTCGAACTTCGTGACCTGCACAAGACCTTCAACCCCGGCACTGTCAACGAGAAAGTGGCCCTGAACGGCGTCAGCCTGACCATGGAAGCGGGAGACTTCGCCACCATCGTCGGCTCCAACGGTGCGGGCAAATCCACCCTCTTCAACGCCATCACCGGCGGCTTCATCGCCGACGAGGGCAGCATCACGCTGGGCGGCGAGGACATCACCTTCGCGCCGGAATATCAGCGCAGCCGGGTCATCGGCCACCTGTTCCAGGACCCGCTCAAGGGTACGGCCCCCAACATGACCATCGAGGAGAATCTGGCGCTGGCCTACCTTCGCGCCGGGACCGCTCCCAACGCCATCTTCTCCCGCATCTCCCGCAAGGATAAGGAGATCTTCCGTGAGAAGCTGGCCCTGCTGGATATGGGCCTCGAAGACCGGATGAAGCAGCCGGTGGGCCTGCTGTCGGGCGGTCAGCGTCAGGCACTGACCCTGCTGATGGCCACCCTCGTCACCCCGAAGCTCCTGCTTCTGGACGAGCACACCGCCGCTCTCGACCCCGCCACCGCCGAAAAGGTGCTGGACCTCACCAAGAGCATCGTGGCCGAAAAGAAGATCACCTGCCTGATGGTCACCCACAATATGCATCAGGCATTGGAGCTGGGCAACCGCACCCTCATGATGGACGCGGGCCGCATCGTCTTCGATGTCAAGGGCGAGGCCCGCAGCAAGATGACCGTGGACGACCTGCTTGAGAAGTTCCGCGAGAACGCCGGCAAGGTCCTCGACAATGACCGCATCCTCCTGAGCAAGGTGGAAGCCAACAACTGAGCATAAGAAGAAAGACTGCTGCAAAACAGCTCTCTGAAAAAAACAATGAACAAAACCCGGAACTCCTTCAGAGCCAGGACGGCTTGAAAAGAGTTCCGGGTTTTGTGTTGTTTCTTTCTATCTTACAGCATCTTGGAGAGGAATGCCTTCAGACGCGGGTGCTTGGGGTTGGTGAACAGCTCCTGCGGCGGCTCATCCTCCTGGATCCTTCCCTCGTCAATGAAGATGACGCGGTTGGAGACTTCGCGGGCAAAGCCCATCTCATGGGTGACCACCAGCATGGTGATGCCGGTGTGAGCCAGCTCTTTCATCAGCTCAAGCACTTCACCGACCATCTCGGGGTCGAGGGCGCTGGTAGGCTCATCGAAGAGGATGACGTCCGGGTCCATTGCCAGTGCACGCGCGATGGCGATGCGCTGCTGCTGGCCGCCCGAAAGGCTCTTGGGGTAGACGTTGGCCTTATCGGCCAGACCTACGCGGGCCAGAAGCTCGTCGGCGCGCTTGGAGATGGCCTCTTTGTCCTTGAGCTTGAGCAGGCTGGGGGCCAGCTCAAGGTTTTTCTTGACGGTCAGGTGGGGGAAGAGGTTGAAGTGCTGGAACACCATGCCCATCTTCTGGCGGACAGAGTCGATGTGGTCGTCGTCCACCTCCACGCCCTCAAATTTGATGCTGCCGCCGGTGGGGATCTCCAGCCGGTTCAGGCAGCGCAGGAAGGTGGATTTGCCGCAGCCCGAGGGGCCGATGAGGCAGACCACGTCGCCGCGGTAGATGTCGATGTCGATGCCCCGCAGCACGTCCAGAGTGGGGGCAGCCTGCTTTGCGCCCTTGCGCTTTTCGCCGCCGTAGGTCTTGGTCAGGCCCCGGACTTCCAGGATCTTATCGGTCACTTTGTGCCAGCCTCCTCTCAAATTTTGCAAGCAGCCAGGTAAAGATCATCACCAGCACCAGATAGATCAGTGCCACGCCAAACAGGGGGAACATGGCCTCGTAGGTGCGGTTCATGATGCCCTGGGCCGCATACAGCAGCTCCTTGCCGCCGATGACGGTGATAAGGGAGGTATCCTTCAGCAGCATGATGAACTCGTTGCCCAGGGCAGGCAGCACCGCCCGGATGGCCTGGGGGATGATGATGACCACCATGGTGGTGATGTAGTTCAGGCCCAGGCTGCGGCCGGCCTCCATCTGGCCCGGGTCCACAGCCATCAGGCCGCCCCGGATGATCTCGGAGACGTAAGCGCCGGAGTTGATGCCCAGCGCCAGAGCGCCTACCATGGTAAAGTTGCGGCTGTTGTTGAAGATGACCATGCTCATGATCAGCAGCTGCACCATCATGGGGGTGCCCCGGATCACGGTGGTGTACACCTGGCACACGGCGTTAAAGATCCCCAGCACCGGGTTGCGGCGGCCGGGACGCTGCTGGTCGTGGGCCACACGCACCAGCGCCACCACGCTGCCCAGCAGGACGCCCATGGCCAGAGCAATGGCAGTGACCAGCAGGGTGGTGCCTACGCCCCCGATGTACTGGAGCCAGCGGTCCTTCAGGACAAAGGCCTGATAAAATTTGTAGAACAGCTCCTGCCCCATGTCCAGCCGGCCGCCGCTTTTCAGCAGCTGGCTCAACAGTTCGTATTGTGCGGCCATTCGCATCCTCACTTTCTTTTCGTCTGTTGTGATCTTGTCAGAATTTTGTAACCTATATCCCTTAAAAAAGGGGAGGTGCCCGGTGGGCCGCCTCCCCTTGAGGGGTCTGTTTACTCAGCCTTGATGTACTTGTCCACGATGGCCTGCAGGGTGCCGTCGGCCTTCAGCTCCTCCAGAGCGGCGTTCACAGCCTCCAGCAGAGCGGTGTTGCTCTTGTTCATGCCAATGGCGTAGTCCTCCTCGGCGTAGCTGGTGTCCAGGATCTTCAGGCCGGGGTTGGACTCCACATAGGCCTTGGCGGGCTCGTTGTCGATGACCACAGCGTCCACCTGGCCGTTGTTCAGGGCCTGTACAGCGGTCAGGCCGTTGTCGTAGGCCACCACGGCGTCCTCGCCAAAGTCGTCGGAGCAGTACAGGTAGCCGGTGGTGCCGCGCTGGGTGCCGATCTTCTTGCCGGCCAGATCGTCCACAGAGGCAATGTCGGAGCCCTCGGGCACGATGACGGACTGGATGCCGGTGGCGTAGCTGTCGGAGAAGGACATCACAGCCATCCGCTCGTCGGTGACAGTGATGCCTGCCATGGCGATGTCGGCCTTGCCCTGCTGCACGCTGAGCAGAGCGGCGTCAAAATCCATGTCGTCGATCTGCAGCTCCAGACCCAGCTTCTCGGCAATGGCCTGTGCGGTGTCCACATCGATGCCCTCAATGGTGCCGGCGTCGGTGGTCATCTCGTAGGGAGGGAAGGTGGCGTTGGTAGCCATGGTCAGCTTGCCAGCCTCAACGGTGGTCAGCTCAGCAGCGGCAGCGCTGGTAGAAGCAGCCTCAGAAGAAGCAGCAACAGAGCTTGCAGCAGCGGAAGAAGCAGTGGAGGCAGAGCCGCCGCAGGCGGTCAGAGCCAGAGCAGCAGCGGAAACAGCGGCGGCAGCCAGGAAGCTGCGGCGAGAGATCTTTTTCATATTCAAACACTCCTCTTTATGTGCATATCGTTTGCATCTCTCTGCTGCGATGCGATTCATCGAAAAATCAGAGAGCGTGTTTAGTATAGGTTGTACAATTTGAAAAGTCAAGTGTTGTGCAAAAATTCCATCAAATTGAAACCGAATTGCAAACAATTATGCAGAATAAAGCTTGAGAGCGATGTATATATGCAGAACCTCTCAGTCTGCTTCACAGACAGCTCCCCTATCAGGGGGAGCCCTTAGCATGTCGGTCAGGCTTACGCTGGACGAGCAAGGCTTGATTTATCGGGAGCTGTAGTGTCCTGCTGCCTGGATTCACGGCAGCTTGACAAAATGCGTTGTCCAGAAGTTGCTGCCCTCTGCAGCGAGGCCCGGCATTTTGCGCCACCGAAAGCTTTCAGCAGTCAGCGCAGAGCGGCCCGGCGCGCCAGCGCTGACGGAGAGGTTAAACCGTCCGCGCCAGCTCTTCCACGCTCCGCTTCGGCACGCAGTAGTCACCGTTCTCATCGAGGTAATACTTGATGCCGGTCTTCTCCGTCATCGGTACGACTCTGGCGGCGTGAGTGGGGTAGCCAAGAGCTACCATGAACGCCAGCTTGTCCGGCGCGGCGATGCCCAGCAGCTCGCTCAGGGCGGGCTTGTTGATGGCGCCCATGATGCAGCTGCCCACGCCCTTGGCCCATGCGGCGGGGGTGATGTTCGCCAGCGCGATGCCGGTGTCGGTGTTCAGGTCGCCGGGAATGGAGCTGTCCTGCACGACGGCCAGATACATCACAGGCTGCTCGTCGGCTTTGGGAGCACCCTGCTCCGGCGGCAGATAGGCGGCCCACTTGACCAGCGGATGGACCTTTTTCACCATCTCAGGGCTCTGCACAACCACCAGCTTCACGGCCTGACGGTTCGCGCCGCAGGACGACAGGCGCAGGGCCTCCACCATATCGTCCACCACATCCTGTGACACCGGCTTCTGGGCGAAGCGGCGGTAGGTGCGGCGGGTGTTGAGCGTTTCCATAATAGACATCGGCAGACACTCCTTTATATTAAGTATGATTTGATTATAGCACCGGCGAAAGGGCCGCACAAGGGAGGCGGAGATCTATTTCCGCTTCCAGGCGTGGCCGCTGGGCATGGGCAGACCCAGCACCAGCGCGATGCCCACAGCCAGCGCCACGGCCACCTTGAAGGTGGAGATGCCGTTGGCCAGCGAAAGGGCATTCTCGCCCTGGATGAAATAGTAGGCGGTGTAGTAGATGCCCGCGCCGGGGACCAGCGGGAAGATGCCGGTCAGCAAAAAGACCGTCACCGGCGTTTTGAGCAGCACGGCGCAGATACGCGCCGCCAGCGACAGTGGGATGACCGCGATGAGGGAGGCGGCCGCCGCGTCGGCCCCGTATAAGACAGCCAGCTCGTAGACGAACCAGCCCACCGCGCCCACCAGCGCACAGCAGGGGAGCGTGCGCTTAGGGCAGGCGAAGAGGACGGCGAAACTCAGCGTTCCCGCCCCGGCCAGAAAGAACTGTGCCACCAGCTGGCCGATCTGTGTGCTTGTCAAGGTCATCATACCACCGTCACCCCCGTCAGCAGAGAAGTAAGGCTCAGAACAAGGCCGGTGCCGATGGCGATGCTGGCCGCGATGAGCAGGGCATCTATCATCCGGATGGTGCCGGAGAGGTAGTCGCCCTGCACGAAATCCCGGATGCCCATGGTGAAGGCGATGCCGGGGGTCAATATCATCAGGGTGCCGATGATGGCGTGGCTGGCCTCAGTGTCCAGCAGATGGCACCCCAGAATGCAGACCAATGTAATGAGCGCTGCCGCCGAGATCTTGCGGAAGCCGTTGGAAAGATTCTTCTTTTCGCACAGCAGCAGATAGCCGCTGACGATGAAACCCGCCGCCGCTGCCGCCAGCGCCGAGCGTATCGTGCCGCCGAAGATGAGCGCAAAACAGGCTGTGCCGCTCATCCCGGCGAGGAGCTGGGTCTTCCCCTTGGGGAAGGGGATGCGCCGGGCCTCGGCCAGGCGGTGTTCAGCCTCGTCCAGTGTGACGCCCCCGGCTGCTATCTTGCGGGAAAGGGCGTTCACCGCGACCACCCGGCCTAAGTGAGTCGTCCGCACCGGCACGTTCCGCACTTCGGCGATCTCTGCCGTGCCGGCGCTGGCGAAGATGCCGTTGGTCAGCACATAGACGTGGAACTCCCGCAGATGGAAGCTGCGGGCCATGATCTCCATCGTCTGCTCCACCCGGAAGACCTCTGCTCCGTTTTCCAGCAGCGTCTCGCCCGCCGCCATGATAAAGTCCATGATGCGGCGCCGCTGCTCGTCGCTGGGATATAACTCTCTGCTGTCCATTCCGGCCCTCCCTGTCATGCCCGCCAAAGGGGGGCATATCATCTCATGCTATACTGTATCATAATTCCGGCGGCTTGCAAAGGCGTCTTTTCACATTTTTGCACAACTTCCGTCCTTGCCGTCGGGGGTGCAGTGTGTTACACTGATAATAACTATGAAAAGATCCAGAAACCACAGGAGGAAATGACCGTGAAGCAGAGTCTGAGTTTCGCGCGCCGTCTGACGGCGCTGGTGCTGGCAGCTGTGATGCTGTGCGTGGCTGTCCCGGCGGCGTTCGCCGAGGATGCCGCACCCGGAGCCACCACCATTGGCGGTGCAAACACCACCCTTATCCCTGAGGAAGAGGAAAATTGTCTGAGCTGGCTCTTCGGCTCCAAAGATAAGATCACACTGCCCTATCTGAACATCAAGGGCAAGGGCCTGCGCCGGAATGTGTCGCTGGACCTCGTGGACTGCCTGGTGGGCATCACCTACACCGAGCTTGGCTCCATCGGCAGCTATGTCAGCGCCAGCGCCGCGCAGGAGGCGTGGAAGGCCCAGGCCGTGGCCATCCACTCCTACCTCGAGTACCATAAGCAGTACGGCTCCTCGGCCAACGCCCTCATCTACACCCCCGTGGAGAACATCCCGTCCTCGGCCCGGTCGGCTATCCGCAAGGCGGTGGAGTCGGTGAAGGATGAGGTGCTGACCTACAACGGCAGCGTCATCGACGCCGTCTGGTCGGCCAGCGCGGGCTACAACACCCAGACCGGCGTCTACGGCACCTGTTCCAGCCTCGACGCCTGGGGCTCGGACGTGCCTTACCTTAAGAGCGTGGAAAGCCCCTATGAGCGCCAGTACCACGAGAAGATGCGCCGCATCATCGGCAAGGATTATGACTATGTCGAGTACAACGACAGCCGCACCGGTGAGCCCTACCAGAGCGCCGACACCACCCACAAAGACCTCGGCGGCTTCGTCCAGTACAATACGCTGGTGTCCAATGGCCGCAGCTACCGATATATCGGCCAGTTCGTGTCCTCCCGCTACTGCTTCGATTTCAGCACGGATGCAACGGGCGTACCCTGTATGTACTACTACGGCTTCGGCCACGGCGTGGGCATGAGCCAGTGCGGCGCCGTGGGCTACGCCGCCGAGGAGGGGATGGGCTACCGCGACATCCTGAAGCACTACTACTCCGGCGTTTCCATCCGGACGGTGGGCAGCGGCACGAGCTCCGGCGGCGGTCTGTTCGGCTGGCTGCGCCGCCTGCTGGGCATGTAAAAAATCAAAAGGAATTGCGCAAAATACTTCTCAAATGAGACGTGATTTGGTATACTGTACACGCTTGTACACAAGAGACAGACTATTTCGCGTTTCACGCTCCAGAGCGGGAGCGATACGATAAAGAACAACAGGTGGAGAGAACGGAATGCAGTTGGAGAAGGAAAAGAAAGAAAAGCGGGAGCGGGATCGCTGCCGCGCACTGGCGCAGCGCATCGCGGAGGAGGCAAACCCCGCCTCGGCGGCCCTGCTGGGAGAGCAGATGCCCCTGCTGACGAAAGCCCTGCACAGTGCAGGTGTGGAGGCAGAAGAGTGGACAGAGAGCTCTGAGGCAGAGCTTCTGGTGGTGGCAGACCCCGCGTGGGAAACGCTGCCCGAGACGCTGCCCGCCCGGGTGCTGCTGGTGAGCGATGAGAGCACCGTTATGGCGGGCTGGGCCGAGCAGCTGGCTCAGCGGGGATACTTCCGCGATTTTGGCTGGCGCAGCAAGGGCCGCGCTCAGCCGTCGGCGCTGTTCTGCACCAGTCAGCCCACCCAGCTGAAGATGGTGCGGGGCTACGAGATGGAAATGGACATCCTGCGTGACCGGATGGTGCGCGCCGAGCGCACCTGCGGCGAGGAAGCCGAGCTCATCGCCCGGCTGCGCACCGACCTTTCGCTCAGCCGCAGCCATGAGCAGCAGCTGGAAAAGACGCTCGGCGAGGTGACCGGCTCGAAGTTCTGGAAGATGACCTGGCCCATGCGCTATGTCGTCAGCAAGAGCCGCCAGCTCTGGCACACTCTGCCCCTCTTCGTGCTCCTGCGGGAGCTGCGCAGCGGCGGCATCGAGGGTGTGCGGGAACAGGCCCGCGCCCGCCGCGAGTACGCCGCCCTCTTCCCGGGCAAAGTCATGCGCGCCGACCGGTTCGCACCGGTGGAACTGCTGGTGCGGCAGGTAGACGACCAGCCCGCAGGCCCCAAAATCAGCATCGTGGTGCCGCTCTACAACACCCCGCTGGACTTCCTCGAAGAGCTGCTGGATTCCGTTGTGAACCAGACCTACCGCAACTGGGAGCTCTGCTGTGTGGATGCCGGCACTGCCCCGGGTGTGGGCGAGATGGTGCAGCAGCGCGCCGCTGTGGACCCTCGTATCCGCTACAGGAAGCTGGAGAAGAATGAGCTCATCCCCGGCAACACCAACAAGGGCATCGAGATGGCCACCGGCGACTTCATCGCCCTGCTGGACCACGACGACATCCTCCACCCCTGCGCCCTCTGGTACGCGGCCAAGGCCATCGCCGAGCAGGGAGCCGACTTCGTCTATACCGATGAGGCGACCTTCGAGGGCAAGGTGGAGAATGTGGTGCTCTACCACTTCAAGCCGGATTTCATGCTGGACAACCTCCGCTCCAACAACTATATCTGCCACCTGACCCTCTTCAGCCGCCGGCTGATGGACGCCGCAGGCGGCCCGGAGCGGATGGAGTACAACGGCAGTCAGGATTACGAGCTCTTCCTCCGCCTGACCGAGACGGCCCGGAAGATCGTCCACATCCCCCATGCCCTCTATTACTGGCGTTCCAGCCCCGGCAGCACGGCCAGCGACATCTCCGCCAAGACCTACTGCATCGACGCGGGCATTGCTGCCCTCAAGGCTCATTACGCCCGCTGCGGTGTCGCCGTGGACGATGTGTCCCTCATCCCGGGTACGCCGGGCTACTACAAGACTGACTACACCATTGCCCATCCGGGCCGGGTGAGCATCCTCATCCCCACCTGCGACCACATCCGCGACTTGGAGACCTGCGTGGAGTCCATCTACGCCCGCACCACCTACCCGGATTTTGAGATCATCCTCATCGAGAACAACAGCAAGGCCCCCGAGACCTTCCGCACCTACGAGCGGATGCAGAAAGAGCACCCCGATAACCTCAAGGTCGTCACCTGGGAGGGCAAGGGCTTCAACTACAGCGCCCTGAACAACTTCGGCGAGAAGTTCGCCACCGGTGAGTATCTGCTTCTGCTCAACAATGACACCGAGGTCATCACCGCCGCCTGGCTGGAAGAGATGGTCATGTATGCCCAGCAGAAGCGGGTGGGCTGCGTGGGCGCAAAGCTGCTCTACCCGGACGATACCATCCAGCACGCCGGTGTCGGCTTCGGCATCGGCGGCGTGGCGGGCCATCTGCACAAGTACTATCCCGCCAGCTCCGACGGCTATATGGGCCGCCTGAACTATGTGCAGGACGTCTACGCTGACACCGCCGCCTGCCTGCTCATCCGCAAGGAGATCTACGACGAAGTGGGCGGTCTGGACGAGAGCTATGCCGTGGCCTTCAACGATGTGGACTTCTGCGTCCGCGTCCGTCAGGCAGGCTACACCAACGTCTTCACCCCGTTTGCCCAGCTCTACCACTACGAGAGCAAGAGCCGCGGCATGGAGGACAACCCCGAAAAGCAGAAGCGTTTTCAGGGCGAGGTGCTGCGTTTTCAGGCCCGCTGGGGCGATCTGCTGGCTGCGGGCGACCCCTGCACCAACCCCAACTTCGACATCCAGCGCGAAGATTTCAGCCTGAAGATATTACCGCTGGAATGATAAGGAGAACGAACTTGGAACTCTCTGCCTGTATCGTTGTCTATAACGGCTGCGACGAAGCCCTCAAGGCGGCGCAGACGGTGCTGCAATACACCCGCCGCCACCCGCTGACCCTCTATCTGGTGGACAACGCCAGCCCCGACGGCAGCGGCGCACGTCTGGAAGCCGCCGTGAAGGGCGGCGCTTTGAGCACTCAGCCCGGCCAGAAAGTCGAGGTGCGCTGCCGCAAGGAGAACGGCGGTTTCGGCACCGGACACAACACCGTCCTGCCGGAGCTGACGAGCGACTATCACTTTATCCTGAACCCGGACATCCAGCTCACCGCCGATACCCTCAGCGATTTGGCCGACTGGATGGCCGCTCACCCGGATGCTGTGATGGCCCGGCCGGGGCTGCGCTTCCCGGATGGCCGGCTCCAGAGCCTGCCGCTGCGGCGCTGTGCGCTGCGGCCCATGGTCTACCGCCAACTGCCGTTTTTGAAATTCTGGGAGAAATATAACCGTGCGTATTTGATGGAGGGGGAGGATCTGTCCGCTCCCGTTGAGATCGAGTTCTGCACTGGCAGCTTTTCCGCTGTGCGGACAGCGGAGTTCAAGGCCGTAGGCGGCTTCGATGAGCACTACTTCATGTATGTGGAGGATGCCGACCTGACCCAGAAGATGCGAACCACCGGCAAAGCCTATCTTGTGCCGCAGTACACCGCCATCCATGCGTGGCATCGTGCAGCCCACCGCAGCCTCAAGCCCTTTTTGTGGCAGACCGGGAGCCTGCTGCGGTACTTCCACAAGTGGGGGTTCAAGTTCTGAGCCTCGCTGATGAAACAAAAGAGCGCCCTCCGCAAAAATTTTTGTGGAGGGCGCTCTTTCCTTGCTTTTTTTCCGATTTGATAGTAGAATAAGGTGTAATACTATCGCAAGCTTGCCAGTAGTGCATAGCGAGATCCTGCCAGCGCGCGTGGCGCGGGAAGCCCGGCGGCTGGCGGCGTATTACCACCAACATTGTTTACAGCGGACGCAGCTCCGCTTTGAATCCATACAGGACCCGGCGGATACGCTGCCGGGCCTTGTACAAGCTGCACAACTTTTTTATTTCATAATATAAGGAGTGCACAAAAATGAAAGGTATCATTCTGGCCGGCGGTGCCGGCACCCGGCTCTATCCGCTGACGATGGTCACCAGCAAACAGCTGCTGCCCGTCTACGACAAGCCGATGATCTATTATCCTCTGTCCACCCTCATGCTGGCGGGCATCCAGGACATCCTCATCATCTCGACCCCCACCGACACGCCCCGCTTCGAGGCGCTGCTGGGCGATGGCAGCCAGTACGGCATCCATCTGCAATATAAGGTCCAGCCGTCCCCGGACGGTCTGGCTCAGGCTTTCATCCTCGGTGAAGAGTTCATCGGCGACGACTGCTGTGCAATGATCCTGGGCGACAACATCTTCTACGGCAACGGCTTCTCCAAGATTTTGAAGAATGCTGTCTCCAACGCCGAGAACAAGGGCCGCTGCACCGTGTTCGGCTACTATGTGCCGGACCCCGAGCGCTTCGGCATCGTGGAGTTCGACGCGAACGGCAAGGTGCTGAGCGTCGAGGAGAAGCCCCAGCACCCCAAGAGCAACTACGCCATCACCGGCCTGTACTTCTACAACAAGGAAGTCGTTAAGATGGCAAAGCAGGTCAAGCCCTCCGCCCGCGGTGAGCTGGAGATCACGACCCTGAACGATATGTACCTCAAGCAGGATGAGCTGGACGTCCAGCTGCTGGGCCGCGGCTTTGCATGGCTGGACACCGGCACGATGGACAGCCTCGTGGAGGCAGCCGACTTTGTGCGGATGATCGAGAAGCGTCAGGGCATCAAGATCAGCGCCCCCGAGGAGATCGCATTCAAGTACGGCTGGATCGACCGCGACACCCTGCTGGAAAGCGCAGAACGCTACGGCAAGAGCCCCTACGGCCAGCACCTCAAGAATGTGGCCGACGGCAAACTGAAGTATTAAGAGAGGCGGTATCCGCATGAAAATCATTGTTACCGGCTGCAGAGGCCAGCTTGGCACCGAGATCATCAAGCAGCTCCGGGAAGGCCGCAGTGAGCTTGGCCCCATCCCCGAGAAGCTGGTGAACGCCACGGTCATTCCGGTGGACCTGCCGGAGCTGGACATCACCAACTACAAGATGGTGGATGACTTCATCCGCCGCCAGCGCCCGGACGTCATCATCAACTGCGCCGCTTTCACCAACGTGGACGGCTGCGAGGTGAACCATGACGCTGCCTTCAAGGCCAACGCCATCGGCCCCCGCAATCTGGCACAGGCCGCCACCAAGACCGGCGCACGTCTGGTACACGTCTCTACGGACTATGTCTTCTCCGGCCGTGAGAACGGCGGCATTCCGCAGGATGAGGCCACCATTCCCGGCCCCATCAGCGCCTATGGCTCCACCAAGCTCATGGGTGAGAAGTATGTGGAGCAGTTCTGCCACCGCCATTTCATCGTCCGCACGGCCTGGCTCTACAGCTACTACGGCAAAAACTTCGTCAAGACCATCGTGAACGCCGGCAAGAAGTTCGGCAAGCTGGAAGTCGTCAACGACCAGTGTGGCAACCCGACCAACGCTGTCGATCTGGCCCACGAGATCCTGCAGCTCTGCGTGACCCACGAGTACGGCCTGTATCACTGCACCGGCGAGGGCATCTGCTCCTGGTATGATTTCGCATCGGAGATCATCCGCCTGTCCGGCGTGGACGCCACCGTGGCTCCCTGCACCAGCGAAGAGTACAAGGCAAAGCACCCGGACAGCGCTGACCGCCCCAAGTGGAGCGCTCTGGACAACCGGATGCTCCGCTGCACCGTCGGCAACGATGTCCGCGACTGGAAAGATGCGCTGGCCTGCTTCTTCGAGCACTGGGACGGCGACAATGGGATGAAAGCTTAATTTAAGAGGAAAATCTTATTATGAAAAAATATCTGATCACCGGCTGCGCCGGTTTTATCGGTTCCAACTTTGTGCATTATATGCTCAAGAAGTACCCCGAGATCCTGCTGGTCAACCTCGACAAGCTGACCTACGCCGGCAACCTCGAGAACCTGAAGGACGTTGAGGGCGACCCCCGCCACGTCTTTGTGCAGGGCGACATCTGCGACAAGGAGCTGGTCGAGAGCCTGTTTGCAAAGTACGATTTCGATTACGTCATCAACTTTGCCGCGGAGAGCCATGTTGACCGCTCCATCAAGAACCCTGAAATTTTCGTCCAGAGCAACGTGATGGGTACCGTCAACCTGCTGCAGCGCGCCAAGGAAGCATGGTACGACGCTGAGGCCAAGACCTGGAAAGAGGGCAAGAAGTATCTGCAGGTGTCCACCGATGAGGTCTACGGCGCTCTGGGCGCTGAGGGTTTCTTCATGGAGACCACTCCGCTCTGCCCCCACAGCCCCTACTCTTCCTCCAAGGCCAGCGCTGATATGTTTGTCATGGCATTCCACGACACCTACGGTATGCCCATCAACATCACCCGCTGCTCCAACAACTACGGCCCCTACCAGTTCCCCGAGAAGCTCATCCCGCTGATGATCAACAACGTCAAGCACCACAAGCAGCTGCCCGTCTACGGTGACGGTATGCAGATCCGCGACTGGCTGTACGTTGAGGACCACTGCAAGGCCATTGATATGGTCTGCAACGGCGGCAAGGTGGGCGAGGTCTACAATGTCGGCGGCCACAACGAGCGCCCCAACATCTTCATCGTCAAGACCATCATCGAGCAGCTGCACGACCGCCTGAAGGACGACGGCATCAGCGAAGACCTCATCAAGCACGTCGCTGACCGTCTGGGCCATGACCGCCGCTATGGCATCGACCCCACCAAGATCAAGAACGACCTTGGCTGGTATCCCGAGACTCCCTTCGAGAAGGGCATCGTCCTGACCATCGACTGGTACCTCGACCACGAGGAGTGGATGGAGCACATCACCAGCGGCAACTATCAGAAATACTACGAGGAAATGTACAAGAATAAGTAACTCCTTGTAAATAGCCTGAAAGCGAAAAAGAGCAGGGCGTGCGGCCATATGGCTGCACGCCCTGCTCTTTTTTGTCGGAGTTAAAGCTTGTCCTCTTTCATGTAGCGGATGAGCAGGGGCAGCTCATAGACCAGCATGGACAGCCAGCCGATGCCGTAGCTTACAGGCATGATTTGAAGGTCTACCTTGAGTACCAGCACCAGCACAGCGGCGGCGGCCACGCGGAAGCCCATGTTGAGCATACTGCTGTTCAGGGTGATCTTCAAATCGCCGAGGCCGCGGAAGCCGCCCTGAATGCCGTTGGTCACGCCGGGCATCAGGTAGAAGAAGGAGGCGCACCGCAGGAACTTGACGCCCAGGTCGATGACGGCGGGGTCATCCACGAAGAGGGAGATGATGGGGCGGGCGAAGAGCAGGCAGACGGCCATCAGGCAGAAACCGTAGATGAGCTCGATGCGCAGGCCGCAGAAAAAGCCCTGACGCACCCGCTCCTTTTTGCCGGCACCGTGGTTCTGAGCCATCAGGGTGGTCATGGCGTGGGCGATGTTCTGCTGGGGCATATAGGTGAAGTCGTCCACCCGGCTGGCGGCGGTGAAAGCGGCCATTGCGTTGATGCCCAGAGTGTTGACGATGGCCTGCACGGCGATCTTGCCCAGCTGGACGGTGGCCTGCTGCATGGCGCTGGTCCAGCCGTACTGGACGGTGCTGCGCAGCAGAGAGCCGTCAAAGACGAGCCAGCGCCGCCCCAGCTGAAGGACGGGGACTTTGAGCTGGATGTAGACGACGCAGAGCACACAGCAGAGCGCCTCGCTGAGGACGGTGGAGAGGGCGCAGCCTTCGCTGCCCCAGCCCAGCACCTCGACAAAGAAGAGATCGCCGCCGATGTTCAGCACCGAGCTTATCATCAGAAAGTAAAGGGCGCTCTTGCTGTCGCCCAGCGCCCGCATGGTGGCGGCGAGGAAGTTGTAAAAGAAGGTGAAGATGAGGCCCGCAAAGACGATGCGGAGGTACTGCACCGCGATGGGCAGGATCTCTTCCGGAACCTGCATCAGCCGGAGCAGCGGCGTCGCCAGCAGGACGCAGAGGGCCGAAAAGACCAGCGAGAACACCGTGCCTGCGATGGCAGTGGTGGAGACCTGACGCTCCACGCGCTGGGTGTCTCCGGCACCATAGGCGGTGCTGACAAGGATGCCAGCACCGAGGCAGAGACCGTTGATGAAGAGGATGGCCAGCGTCATCAGCGGGTTGGAGGTGCCGACGGCGGCAAGGGCGTCTTCGCCGACAAATTTGCCCACGATGATGCTGTCGGCGGCGTTATAAGTGAGCTGAAACAGGTTGCCCAGCACCAGCGGGATGGTGAATTTGACCAGAAGGGGCGTGATGGCTCCGGTCGTCATGTCTTTTGTCATGGATTCCTTCTCTTTTCCCTTTTATAGTATGTTCTGGCGTGCGCTGAACACGGCCAGTGCCGAACGGCTTTTGCCGTTTGCGATAAGCCGGGCCGCTGCGTGAAGGGCGGCACCTGCGCTGGGGGAGGCCGGGATGGCATCGGTGCGCAGGACCCGCTGCGCCGCCCGGACGGCATCGGCGGTGGTGACGGCAGCGATGTTGTCCACTACATAGGAGTTGTAGTTGCCGGGAACGAGGCCGAAGCCGATGTCCGGGATGCCGTGGGAGCCGGTGAGGCCGCTGGTCAGGGCCTGACTCTCGTAAGGCTCCACGGCTACGATGCGGACGTCATTCGTCCACGCCTTGACCGTTTCGCCCACGCCGGTGATGGTGCCGCCGCTGCCCACGCCGATGACGATGCTGTCCACGATGCTGGAACCCTCCCGCGCGATGGAGCGCACCAGTGCAGGCCCCGTCACCCGGCGGTGATAGGTGGGGTTGTCGTCGTTGTTGAGCCAGTCCATATAGTACCAGCCCTTTTCGGCGGCGGTGGCTTTTGCCAGCGCCCGTGCGCCTGCAAGGCCCGCCTGGGCCGGGGTATGGATGATCTGCGCTCCGAGGCGTAGCAGGCTCTCCTGCCGCATGGCGGGGGCGTCCTCCGGCATGACCAGCGTCACCGGGTGGCCCGCCGTCAGCCCCGCCAGCGTCAGCGCTGTGGCAAAAGGCCCTGACACGGCCTCCACGATGGTCTGGCCGGGGGTCAGCGCCCCGCGCTCAAGGGCCAGCGCCAGCATCCCCTCAGCCAGCTCGTCCCGCGCCGTGCCGGTGGGGCCGTTGTAGTTCAGATAGGCGTACAGCCGCCCCCGCAGCCCGCAGGCCGCAAGATAGCCCCGCAGCTCGACGATGGGGCCGGGCAGCAGGGTCTGGTAGATGTTGGGGTAGATAGGCACGGGCGGTCTCCTTTCGCGTCCGGGGGAAAGCTTACGCCTATAACTTTAACGCAAAGGAGAGGAAGCGTCAAGCAGGGCTTGGGCAGAAAAGAGAAAAATCGGAAGAAAATTTGGCAAAATGACGCAAAAAGTCCTTGACAAGGGACACCCCGTCTGCTATACTCCGTATGTAAAGCAAAAAACCTTTACAAACGGCGGAGGTCAGAGCAGGACAGAACATGGCAAAAGACTTTGAAATGGGCTATCTGCTCGATTTTTACGGCGAAGTGCTCACGCCCAAACAGCGCGAGATGCTGCGCCAGTATTACAACGATGACCTCTCCCTCAGCGAGATCGGAGAAAACTTCGGCATCACCCGGCAGGGGGCGCGGGACGCCATCAAGCATGGCGAAACGGCCCTCAAGGAGCTGGAAGAAAAGGTCGGCTTCGCGGCCCGGTACCGCCGGGTGCAGCAGACACTGGAAGAGCTGGAGCAGCTGGTCATCGACGCCCGGTTTGAATGTACCGGCCCGAACGCCCGGCTGACCACCACCGAGTATGCCGCCACTCTGAACAAGATGCTGGGGCTCATCCGCTCCATCGACGAAGTGAATGAGAGCTGAAAACTGATTTGAGAGGAGCACCGAACAATGGCATTTGAATCTTTGACCGACCGCCTTGCCGGTGTGTTCAAAAAGCTGCGCGGCCACGGCAAACTGAGCGAGGCGGACATCAAAGCCGCCATGCGCGAGGTCCGGATGGCCCTGCTGGAAGCTGACGTCAACTACAAAGTGGCGAAGGACTTCTGCGCAAAGGTCTCCGAGCGCGCCATGGGCCAGGAGGTCATGGAGAGCCTGACCCCCGCCCAGCAGGTCGTCAAGATCGTCAACGAGGAGCTGGTCGCCCTGATGGGCGGCGAGGAAGCGCCTCGTCTGGTCATCAAGAACAAGGGTCAGACCATCATCATGCTCTGCGGCCTGCAGGGCAACGGTAAGACGACCCACGCAGCAAAGCTTGCAAAATACTACATCAAGCAGGGCCGCCGCCCGATGCTGGTGGCCTGCGACATCTACCGTCCGGCCGCTATCGACCAGCTGCAGGTGGTGGGCAAGCAGGCTGGTGCGCCGGTCTTCACCCTGCCCGGCGAAAAGCCGCCTGCCATCGCCAAAAAGGCGCTGGCCCACGCCAAGGACTACGGCAACGACATCATCATCCTCGATACCGCAGGCCGCCTGCAGATCGATGAAGTGCTGATGCAGGAGCTGGTCCAGATCAAAGAGGCTGTTCCCGTGGACGAGACTCTGCTGGTCGTGGACGCCATGGCCGGTCAGGACGCCGTGAACGTCGCCAAGACCTTCAACGAAACGGTCGGCATCGATGGCATCATTCTCACTAAGACCGACGGCGATACCCGCGGCGGCGCAGCCCTCTCGGTGCTGTCTGTCACCGGCAAGCCCATCAAGTTCCAGGGTACCGGCGAAAAGCTGGATGACCTCGAAGTCTTCCATCCCTCCCGCATGGCAAGCCGGATCCTCGGCATGGGCGATGTGCTGAGCCTCATCGAGCGCGCACAGGATGCCGCCGACGAGAAGCTGGCCGAAGAGACCGCCAAGCGGATGATGGAAAACAAGTTCGATATGAACGATATGCTGGCCCAGTTCGCCCAGATCCGCAAGATGGGCGGCGCGGGTGCCATGCTGAGCATGATGCCCGGAATGTCCGGCATCGACGCCAGCCAGATCGACGAGAAAGCCTTCGACCGCATCGAGGCCATGATCTACTCGATGACCAAGGCCGAGCGCGAAGACCCCTCCATCATCAACCCCAAGCGCAAGCGCCGCATCGCTGCGGGCAGCGGCACTCAGGTGTCTGATGTCAACAAGCTGCTCAAGCAGTTTGAGATGATGCAGAAGATGATGAAGCAGTTCAAGAAGAGCCCCAAGGGCTTTGCCCGCAAGCTGGGCGGCCTGATGGGCAACCCGGGCGCCTTTAGAGGCATGAAATAATTCCGGTATACACCCCGCTGTGGGGTTGTACAGATAGATTTAATCCCCCGTAAACCGGGGAACAAGAAATTTTTGGAGGATATTACCATGGCAGTTAAGATTCGTCTGCGCCGCGTCGGCGCCAAGAAGGCTCCCTTCTATCGTGTTGTTGTTGCTGACAGCCGCTTCCCCCGCGATGGCCGTTTCATCGAGGAGATCGGCACTTACGATCCCAACCAGGAGCCCTCTGTCGTGAGCATCGACGGCGAGAAGGCTAAGGCCTGGATCGCCAACGGCGCTCAGCCCACCGACACCGTTCGCGTGCTGCTGAAGAAGTCCAACATTCTGTAAGGTGGAGGGCTGACTCATGCAGGAGCTGTTGCTGGCAGTTGCCCGCGGCCTCGTGGAGGATAAGGACGCCGTCAAGGTCACGGTGGACGCCCCCCGTGAGGACGGCACCATCGTCTACCACCTGAGCGTGGCAGAGGGAGATATGGGCCGTGTCATCGGCAAGCAGGGCCGGATCGCAAAAGCCATTCGTGTGGTGATGCGCGCGGCTGCTGTGCGGGTCGATGAAAAGGTCCTTGTTGAGATCGACTAAGCACCCTACAGGCCCTTTGCTGTAATGGCAAAGGGCCTTTTTGATTTATGAACGGGCTTGCCCTCTCCGTCACCTTCGGTGACACCTCTCCCATAGGGAGAGGCACTGGCGTGCCGGTCAGGCCTACGCTGGACGAGGGAAGCTCTTGCTGCCGTAAACGGCAGTGCGCTGCTATCGCCGATAGCAGGCAGCTGCCGGAGGGCGCACCTACACACGAACCTATAATACAGGAGCAAATTTATGCAGCAATATCTGGAAGCAGGCAAGGTCGTCACCACCCACGGTGTGCGCGGCGAAATGAAGCTGGAGCTGTGGTGCGACGGCGTGGATTTCCTCAAAAAGACGGGCCGTCTCTACGCCTCGGCAAAGGGCGGCAAGTGCTATAATATCACCTCCATCCGCCCGCAGGGGCAGATGGCGCTGCTCCAGCTGGAGGGCGTGAACGATATGGACGCCGCCCGCGCCCTGCGGGGTCAGGTGTTCTACTTCGACCGCAGCGACGCCACCCTGCCCGAGGGCCGGTGGTATGTGGCCGACCTCATCGGCTGCGAGGTGCGGGACGCCGACACCGGAAAGGTGTACGGCGTCGTCACCAGCGTGGACCACCCCGGCGCACAGGACATTTATACGGTCAAGTCCCCCAGCGGCAAGGAATATATGTTCCCCGGTGTGGACGCCTTTCTCAAAGAGCGCAACCCGCCGGAAGGCTATATCCTCGTCACCCCCATCCCGGGCCTGCTGGACGACGATTTCGACAGTGAGCGGGAGGAGGAGTGAGCGATGGGAATGCGTGTGGACATCGTGACCCTTTTCCCTGAGATGTGCCAGCAGGTGCTGGACGCCAGCATCATCGGCCGCGCAGCCAGGCGCGGCTACATCGAGACCCACTGCCATCAGATCCGGGATTACACCCTCAACAAGCAGAAGCAGACCGACGACTACCCCTATGGCGGCGGCTGCGGTATGGTGCTCTATGCCCAGCCCATCGCCGACTGCCTGCGCGCCGTCCAGAAAGAGGTAGCGGAACAGGGACGCCCGGCCCCGCATATCGTGTTCTTGACGGCGGGCGGTCAGCGTTACACCGAAGAGCACGCCCGCAGGCTGGCCCAGTACGATAACCTGACGCTGGTCTGCGGCCACTATGAGGGCATCGACGAGCGCGTCATTGAAGCGTTTGCGGACGAAGAGATCTCGATTGGCGACTATATCCTCACCGGCGGCGAGCTGGCCAGCCTCGTGGTGGCCGACAGCGTCCTCCGCCTCAAGCCCGGCGTTCTGGCGGAGCAGAAGGGCTACGAGGAAGAGAGCTACTGGGACGGCCTGCTGGAATACCCCCAGTACACCCGCCCCGAGGTCTGGGAGGGCCGCGCTGTACCCGACGTTCTGCTGGGCGGCGACCACCAGAAGATCGACGCATGGCGGGGCGAAAAGAGCCGGGAGCGCACCCGTCTGCGCCGCCCGGAGCTGTATGAGCAGTGGTGCGAGAGCCACCCCATCACCGAGCTGCCCAAGTGGAAGCGGGGCGAGAATGTCCGCCTCGTCAAGACGGAAGAACAGTTTGCCGCTGCGGCAAAGCTGTTTGCGGAGGGACGCCGCGCCGTCTGCGCCGGAAACTGGACGGAAGAGTATTGTGCAAGCCTGACAGAAGAGGAGTTTCTCGCTCAGCTCAAGGCGGAGAAAAAAGGCGGCTGGGCCTGCTACCTGCACACGACGAAAGATGTGCCGGACGGCATGGTGAGCGTAGACCACAAGACCGGCCGCATTGAGCATCTCTTTGTGTCTGGGAATGCCCGCGGTAAGGGCATCGGCCAGAAAATGCTGGACTTCGCCCGCAAAAAGCTGGAAGAGTATGAGCATCCCCGCCTGAGCGTGCTGGACACTAACGCCCGCGCCATTGCTCTCTATCGTCGGATGGGATGGAAATTCACAGGCGAAAAAGACATGGAATTTGACCCTGCGGAATACCCTTCTGTTGTAAAGAAATGCGCGCTGCTGTGGATGCAGTACGAGGGTTGAGCGGAGTCTGCGGCAAACGTCATACTCTGCCGGATAAGCACAAAAACAGTCGGAGTGCTGACCCTCCGTCGAAAAAATGTTGAAAACTTTTGTATTACCCCGCCAACACTGGGGGAATAATTTTGTTGTATTTGTATAAAAGGTGGAAAATGCCCCCCTCATCCTTGGGAAAACCGCCAAAAATGCGTCTGGGGTCTGTACAACGGTTTCGCTTTGCGTTAAAATAATCACAACGCAACAGGCGCAAAACATAATTGCATTCCCCAGAACGATAATAGATAGGAGCGTTTTACTATGTACGTCAAAGAAGTTACCGTTGAAAATCAGGTTGGTCTGCACGCCCGTCCGGCAACCTTCTTTATTCAGAAGGCCAATGAGTTCAAGTCTTCCATCTGGGTCGAGAAGGAAGAGCGCCGCGTGAACGCTAAGAGCCTTCTGGGCGTTCTGTCTCTGGGCATCGTGGGCGGCACCACCATCCGCATCATCGCTGATGGCGCAGACGAGCAGGCTGCTGTCGATGGCCTCATCAAGCTGGTGGAGTCCGGCTTCGCAGAGTAATTCAGTTCCATTTCGTGTATGAGCGGCGGGGGTCATCCTTGCCGCTTTTTTGGTATGATGCATCAGAATAAAGGAGGCAGCCTCATGAAAGATTCGACGAAAGAAGCACTGTTCAAGTTTGGCGAGTTCTGTGATTCCGGCAAGCCGTGGTACTGCTTTTTTGGCGTCTATCTGGTGACGCTCATCGTCAACATCACCCTTCTGCTCACCTCGGAGCGGAAGCCCAAGTGGTGGAGCGTGGCCCTCGACGTGTGCGGTCTGGCGCTGGCGGCGTCGAATATTGCCAAGACCGAGATGATGCAGAAAGGCCGGCATAACACCTGATGACCAAGGCAGAACTTTACAAAAAGGCCTGTATGCTGCCGCTTCTGCCGGGTGTCTATATCATCCGGGACAAAAGCGGCACCATCATCTATATCGGCAAGGCCAAACGTCTGCGCATCCGGGTGAGCCAGTATTTCCGGGAGGGTGTGCCTCACGACAACAAGGTCAGCCAGATGATCGCCCACGCCTACGCGTTCGACGTCATCGTCTGCCAGAGCGAGTTCGAGGCGCTGGTGCTGGAAGCAAGCCAGATAAAAGCCCACACCCCGAAGTACAACATCCTGCTCAAGGACGACAAGGGCTACAGCTATATCAAGGTGACAAAGGACGAGTGGCCGCGGCTGTCGTTCACGCTGCAAAAAGAGGATGACGGCGCGGAGTATATCGGCCCTTATACCTCGAGCTTTGCGGCCCGTCAGATGGCAGAGACGGCGATGGATGCTTTTCTGCTGCCCCGGTGCAGCCGGCGCTTCCCGCAGGAAATTGGCCGGGGCCGCCCCTGCCTGAACGCCCACATCGGCAAGTGCATGGCGGTGTGCAGCGGCAAGATAAGCCGTGAAAACTACGAGCAGGCCGTCAAAAGCGCTGTCCACCTTATCCGCTACGGCAAAAAGGATATTCTGAAAACCCTCAACGAGCGGATGCTGGAAGCCTCTGACCGGCTGGAATTTGAGACAGCAGCCCTCATCCGCGACCAGATCGCCGCCATTACCAAGGTGACGGCAGGGCAGAAGGTCGTGGTTGACCCCGACGTGGAGATGGACGTGGTAGCGCTGGCGGGTACGCCCGGCAGCGTCTGCGCGGCTGTCCTCCGCTTCCGGGAGGGGCGGCTGACCGACAAACGGGAGTTTCTGTTCCACGATACTGCCGACATCGCGGCGGTGCGGGAGGAATTTCTGCCCCGGTACTACCTCGACGATGAACAGATACCGAAGGTCATCGCCGTGGATGAGCTGCCGCCGGATGTGGACGCCTTGCAACAGGCCCTCAACGAGAAGCGGGGCAGCGAGGTGCAGCTCTATGTCCCTCAGCGGGGCGATAAGGCGCACCTCGTCGAGATGGCCCACACCAACGCCGTCGAGCGGCTGGCCCGCGAGAGCGGCCGCTATGCCCGGGAGGAAAAGCTTTTGGATGAGCTGGCGCAGGTGCTGGGCCTGCCCAAGCCCCCCCGCACCATCGAGAGCTACGATATTTCCAACTGGGGCGACGGCACCAGCGTCTGCGGCATGGTGACGTTCCGGGACGGCAAGCCCTACAAGGCGGGCTACCGGAAGTTCAAGATGAAGACCGTCGCCGGGACCGATGACTACGCCTCGCTGGCGGAGACCGTCTCCCGCCGTGCGGCTGAATACGAAAAGTATTCCGAAATGGCCGCAAACGGCGAACCGAGCAGCAACTACTTCGGCCAGAAGCCTGACCTGCTGCTGATGGACGGCGGCAGGGGGCAGGTGAGCGCCGCGAAGGCCGCACTGGCCGGGACGGCACTGGCCGATGTACCCCTCTACGGCATGGTGAAGGACGACCACCACCGCACCCGCGCCATCGTGGACAGCGAAGGCCGGGAGATCGCCATCAACATGAACCGCGGGACGTTCACCTTCGTCACCGCCATTCAGGACGAGACGCACCGTTTTGCCAACGCCTACCGCAAGCAGCAGATGAAGCAGAAGAGTTATTCGTCCACCCTCACCGAGGTGCCGGGCGTCGGCCCCAAGACGGCCAAGGCCCTGATGACCCAGTTCAAGAGCGTGGGTGCCGTCAAAGAGGCCACCCCTGACCAGCTGGAGAACACCCCCGGCGTCGGGCGGCAGATGGCCCAGACCATTTACGAATATTTCCACCCGCAGGGGTGAAGCAAGTGGAAAAGTCCGGCGCAGACCAGTCTGCGGCCGGGCTTTTTGTAAGGAGTTTTTATGTACCAGTTCCAATACGACATCAAGCCGGGCCGCTACCGGCACTTCAAGGGCAACGAATATCAGGTCATCGGGATGGCCCGCCACAGCGAGACCGGAGAGGAAATGGTGGTCTACCGCCCTCTGTACGGCGAGGGTGGGCTCTGGGTGCGCCCGGCGGCTATGTGGGCCGAAGAGGTGGAGCGGGACGGCAAGCGTCAGCCGCGCTTTGCCTACATTGGTGAAATGTAAGGGCTTGCGCTCGGAGGCCAAACGCGATACAATGGGTTTTGCAGAACAAACGCGCCTGCGAAACTGTATAAATGAGCACTATACATACAAGATGTAAAATTTTGGAGGATAACAGCTATGGCTTGTACTACCATCCTTGTCGGCAAAAAAGCCTCGTATGACGGCTCTACCATGATCGCCCGGAACGACGATTCCGGCTCCGGCCACTTCACCGCGAAAAAGTTCGTTGTCGTTCAGCCGGAGGAGCACCCGGCAGTCTATAAGTCGGTCATCTCTCATGTAGAAGTTCCCCTGCCGGGCGATGCCCTGCGGATGACCGCCATGCCCAACGCCGTGGAGGGCAAGGGCATCTGGGCTGCTTCGGGCGTCAACGCCGCCAATGTCGGCATGACCGCCACCGAGACGATCACCTCCAACCCCCGCGTTCTGGGCGCAGACCCGCTGGTGGTCTACCAGCCCGCCAGAGACGGACAGCCGGAAGTCCCCGGCGGCATCGGCGAGGAAGATATTGTTTACCTCGTCCTGCCCTACATCCATTCTGCCCGCGAGGGCGTGCTCCGTCTGGGCAAGCTGCTGGAAGAGTACGGCACCTATGAGATGAACGGCATCGCTTTCCAGGATGTGGACGAGATCTGGTGGCTGGAGACCATTGGCGGCCACCACTGGATGGCCCGCCGTGTGCCGGATGACTCCTATGTGGTCATGCCGAACCAGCTGGGCATCGACGCCTTCGACCTCGACGACGCTTTCGGCGCACAGGAGAATTATCTCTGCTCTGCCGACCTGAGGGAGTTCATCCGGGACAACTACCTCGACCTCTCGCTGGATGGCCGTCTGAATCCGCGTGACGCCTTCGGCAGCCACGACGACGCCGACCACGTTTACAACACCCCCCGCGCATGGTTCATGCTCCGCCACCTCAATCCCAACACCTGGGTCTGGGACGGCCCTGCCGCTGACTACGGCCCCCGCTCGGACGACCTGCCCTGGTGCATGGTGCCGGAGCGGAAGCTGACCCCGGAGGATGTGAAGTATGTGCTGTCCTCCCACTATCAGGGGACTCCCTTCGACCCCTACGCCAGCTACGGCGACAAGAGCATGAAGGGAGCTTACCGCTCCATCGGCATCAACCGCAACGACTTCATGGCCCTCATCCAGATGCGGCCTGATGTGCCGGAAGACATCCGCGCTGTGGAGTGGATCGCCTACGCCTCCAATGCCTTCAATACCATGGTGCCGTTCTACGCCAACGTCGAGCGCACCCCGGCCTATCTGGCCTGCACCACCGGTGAAGTCTCCACCGACAGCTTCTACTGGGTGAGCCGGATGATCGCCGCCATGGCCGATGCCTCCTACGCCAAGAGCCTCATCCATGTGGAGCGGTACGAGGAGGGCGCCCTCTCCGCCAGCCGCGCACTGCTGAACCAGTACGATAAGAACATCACTTCGGCCGAGGAAAGCCAGCGCGCCGCCCTGCGGGAGGAGGCCAACACCGCCATCGCTGCCGAGCTGAAGAAGCGGGCTTCCGATACGCTGGATAAGGTCCTCTTCGAGCTGAGCAGCGGCATGAAGAACGCTTACGCCCGTTCGGACGCTTAAATCGCATCCGACCCGGAAGGAAAAATCATTTCCGGCAAAACCAAAACCGTCAAAAACGGTCAAATCAAACCACAAAACCGTCATCCGCCCCGAAGCTGACCGCTCCGGAGCGGATTTTTTGTGCTCTTTTATGGGTTGTATCCCACTTCTTGTGCAGAATGCATGATTTTGACGGAAATATTTTGGCAGATAAACTGACGGAAAGTGATTGATTTTGACGGAGTATTTGCTATAATACAGACAGAAACAGTCAAAACGATTCAAACACAAGCAGAAACGTGCAACAGGAGGGATGAAGATGTTGGCAGAGGAGCGGCTTTCCCGCATCATGAAGCTGCTGAGCCAGCAGCGCACCGCGACGGTGCAGGAACTCTGCGAGGCGCTGGATGCCAGCGAGTCCACCATCCGCCGCGATTTGAACGAGCTGGACAGGATGGGCAAGGTGAACAAGGTACACGGCGGCGCAACGCTGCCGGACAGCCAGTTCCTCGCCGACGAGCCGACGATGGCCGCAAAGGAAACGCTGGCCGTCGTCCAGAAAAAGTGCATCGCAAAGGCGGCAGCGGCCCTCATCACCGCAGAGGATTTCGTCTTTCTGGACGCCGGAAGCACCACGCTGGCGTTGGCCCGGGAGCTGAGCGGCCCGGCGCTGGACGCCCGGTATGTCACCAACGGCGTCGCTCACGCCCGTCTGCTGGCCCAGAAGGGCTGCAAGGTCTTTCTGGTGGGCGGTCTGCTGCGGCCCGAGACGGAGGCCATCATCGGCGCTGCGGCTCTCCACAGCCTGCAGCAGTACAACTTCACGAAAGCGTTCCTGGGGGCAAACGGCGTGGCGCTGGACGCAGGATTCACGACACCTGACCCCGAGGAAGCGGCTGTCAAGGCCGCGGTCGTGCGCCGGGCGAGAGAAGCCTGGTTCCTCGTGGATGACTCGAAGTTCGCCCGCATCTACCCGGCGGTCATCGCCGAGCTGTCCGGCGGCGCTATCCTGACGAATCATTGTCCGAATCCGAAATACAGACAATTCACTCTGGTAAAGGAGGCAGCAGAATGATCTATACCGTGACATTCAACCCGGCCATCGACTACGTCGTGCGGCTGGACACGCCGCTGGAAGTGGGCGAGGTGAACCGCGCCAAAGGCGAGGACTGCGTGCTGGGCGGCAAGGGCATCAACGTGTCCGGTGTGCTGGCCGAGCTGGGCTGCCGGAACACGGCGCTGGGCTTTGTGGCTGGTGAGACGGGTGCGTGGCTCGAGCGGGGTCTGGCCGCGCAGGGCATCAACACCGATTTTATCCACCTCGAGCAGGGCATGACCCGCATCAACGTCAAGATAAAGGCGGGGCAGGAGACGGAGCTGAACGGCGCAGGCCCGGACATCCCTGAGAGCGCCATGGAGCAGCTGGAAGCACAGCTCGATAAGCTGGCCGAGGGCGACATCCTCATTCTGGCGGGGAGCATCCCGTCCAGCCTGCCCCAGACCACCTACGAGCGTCTGCTGGCCCGTCTGGAAGGCCACGGTGTGCATACGGTGGTGGACGCGACCCGCGACCTGCTGGTGAATGTGCTGCAGTATCACCCCTTCCTCATCAAGCCCAATAATCATGAGCTGGGTGAGATCGTGGGCCGCACCCTTACCACCGACGCCGACATCACCGCTGCCGCCCGCACCCTGCAGGAAAAGGGCGCCCGGAACGTACTGGTGAGCATGGCCGGTGACGGTGCGCTCCTGCTGGACGAGAAGGGCGAGGTCCACCGCATCGGCACGCCCAAGGGCAAGGTGGTCAACAGCGTGGGCGCAGGCGACAGCATGGTGGCCGGTTTCGTGGCAGGCTACCTGCGCAGCGGCAGCTATCTGGAAGCCCTGCGTCTGGGTACCGCCTGCGGCAGTGCCACTGCGTTCAGCCTCGGGCTGGCAAAGAAGGAAAAAATCGACGCCCTGCTGGCGACGATTTGAGCGATAGAAGGAAACAAGGAGAGGAGACACACTATGCGAATCACGGAATTGTTCACGGCACAGTCCATCGCGCTGGACGAAGCCCAGCAGGACCGCAGCCAGATCATCGACCGTCTGGTGGAGTTGCAGGCGACCCACGGCAACATCAGAGACAAGGAAGCCTACAAAAAGGGCCTGTATGAGCGCGAGGACGAGGGCTCGACCTATGTGGATAACGGCATCACCGTCCCCCATGCCAAGTGCGACTGCGTGACCCGGCCCAGTCTGGCGGCCCTCCGCCTCAAGACCCCGGTGCAGTACAATGCCGAGGACGACGGCAAGACCGATCTGCTGTTTGCCATCGCAGCCCCTAAGAACGGCAGCCTCCACGTGGATATGCTGGCCCGTATGATGCAGATGCTCATGAACGAGGACTTCGTGGAGAAGCTGCGCACCGCCAAGACCCCGGAAGACTTCCTCGCCGCCATCGACGCGCAGGAAGAAGCCCAGTTCGGCGACGAGAGCTTCACCGACCAGGAGATCGAGCAGGCGGGCTACCGTGTGCTGGCCGTCACCGCCTGTGTCAACGGCATCGCCCACACCTACATGGCCGCTGAAGCCCTGAACAAGGCCGGTGCCAAGATGGGCGTGACCATCAAAGTCGAGACCAACGGCTCCGACGGCGCAAAGAATCTCCTGACGAAAGATGAAATTGCAAACTGCGACGGCATCATCGTGGCAGCGGAGAAGAAGATCGAGACGGCCCGCTTCGACGGCAAGCCGGTCCTCTTCACCCGCGTGGACGACGGCATCCACAAGCCTGAAGAGCTCATCCATAAGATAACCTCCGGCGAGGTGCCGGAGTTCCACGCTAAGGGCGGCGCACAGGCCTCGGAGGACGCTTCTGCCTCCGACAGCTTTGGCCGCAGCCTCTACAAGAACCTGATGAACGGCGTCTCCCATATGCTGCCCTTCGTGGTGGGCGGCGGCATCATGATAGCGCTGGCCTTCCTGCTGGACGATTACAGCATTGACCCCTCCAACTTCGGCATGAACACTCCGCTGGCCGCCTTCTTCAAGACGGTGGGTTCTGCGGCCTTCAGCTATATGCTCCCCATCCTGGCGGGCTTCATCGCCATGTCCATCGCAGACCGTCCGGGTCTGGCTGTCGGCTTCGCAGGCGGCGTGCTGGCCATGAACGGCACCAACTTCGCCGGTATCGCCGCTGGTGAGACCACCGGCATCTCCGGCGGCTTCCTGGCCGCTCTGCTGGCCGGTTTCGTGGCCGGTTATGTGGTGGAGTTCCTCAAGAAAATCACGGAGAAGCTCCCCGCCAGCCTGAACGGCATCCGTCCCATGCTCATCTACCCGCTGGGCGGCATCCTCATCGTGGGCGTGGTCATGTGCGGTATCAACCCCATCATGGGCATGATCAACACCGCCATGACCAACTGGCTGAACGCCATGGGCGGTACCTCCAAGGTCCTGCTGGGCGCGATCGTGGCCGGTATGATGAGCATCGACATGGGCGGCCCCTTCAACAAGGCGGCTTACGTCTTCGGCACCGCAGCCCTCGCCTCCGGCAACTATGAGGTCATGGCCGCTGTCATGGTGGGCGGCATGGTGCCTCCCATCGCCATCGCCCTCTCCACCACTTTCTGCCCCAAGAAGTGGACTCCCGACGAGCGCCGCAACGGCATCGTCAACTACATCATGGGCCTCTGCTTCGTCACCGAGGGCGCTATCCCTTACGCTGCCGCTGACCCGCTGCGCGTCCTGCCCAGCTGTGTCATCGGTGCAGCCCTCTCTGGTGCGCTGTCCATGACCTTTGGTTGCGCTCTCCGCGCCCCTCACGGCGGCATCTTCGTATTCCCGGTCGTTGACCACGCCGTGATGTACTGTGTGGCTCTGGCGGTCGGCAGCGTCGTGGGTGCGGTCATCCTGAGCCTGCTCAAGAAGACCCGCACCGAAGAATGATCAGGCTATCCTCCCCTTTTCAAGTATAAACAGCCAAAGGCCCCCATCCGGCATCTGCCAGATGGGGGCCTTTGGCGTGTAAGATACAGTTAAAAAGGCTCTCCCAAGGGGAGAGCCTTGGCAGAGCCATAAAAACCTGTATAAAACACAAAAACCCGCCTGGCAGCGGGTTTTTGTGTATAGAGGGGTGGGAAAGTATATAAAGTGGTGAATCGCGTGATCAGTCGGCAGCATATCGTACCCGAACACCGGGATCCCCGGCGGTACATCAGAACTTTAGTGACGCTGCCTTGCAGTATGTATTATACCCGAATTTGTTTTCTTGTCAAATGCAAAAATTTGGTTTCGCTTTAATTTAGCACTTTACTTTTTGACAAAAACTTTATATAATTAAAGACGGCAAAACGAAAACTGATTTTTGCACGGTTTGTACTATTGCTACAACAATAAAACTTTACTTTCAAAAAAATTTATGTAATGTAACATATTTCAAAAGGAGTACTTTTCCTATGGACGATTTGGACCGCAAGATTCTCGCCCTCCTCGCAAAGAACGCCCGTATGCCGGTGAAGGAGATCGCCGAAAAGGTGGCGCTGACCAGTCCCGCTGTCTCCAGCCGCATCCACAAGCTGGAAACGGACGGCATCATCAGCGGCTATACCGTGATGCTCAACCGCCCGTCTGACCGGGTCTATGTGGATGCTCTCATCAGCCTCTCGGTGGCCCCGTCCCAGCGGGACGAGCTGGTGGAGCTGATGAAGAACAGCAAAGAGGTGCTGCAGTGCTACCACGTCACGGGCGCTTACACCTTCCTCATCAAGGTGAGCTGCGGCAGTATGCCCCAGCTGGAGCATCTTATCTTACAGTTCCAGAAGCTGGGCACCACCAGCACCCAGATCATCCTCTCGACGCCCGTCAATCACGGTGACCTTGAGGCCATGATGCTGTAAGCGTTCATAGAACTGTTACACTTGTGGGTGCAATTTTCGCCCGCCGTGGGTCGTTTACCGAATAGCAGGGATAAAACATCAAATACTATCACTGCACACCGAAAACCTCACCCTGCGAACGAAAGGATAAATTGAATATGAAACGTATCATTGCTTGTCTGATGGCCGGCGTCATGCTGCTGGCTCTGGTGGGCTGCGGCGCGTCGGGCAGCTCCGGCAGCGCGTCTTCTGCCGCGAAGAAAGATTACACCCAGATCCTCCACGACGCCCGCAGCGACGAGGACAACAAGTATGAGATGATATTCACCAAAGGCGAGGACGGCAAGTTCACGGCCCAGTACGGCTACAGCGCCGAGTATGAGGCCGACCAGCTCTCCGATGAGGTGGCCAACATGATGATGCCTCTGCTGGGCCTCGAGGACGATATGTACGACGACTTCGCCGCCTCAGTGTCCGGCATGATGGTCAGCGTCTACGGCGTGGCCATCGTCAAGCCCGCCGAGGGCAAGACGCAGGACGTGGTGGATGCGATGGATGCCTATGTCCAGAGCCAGCAGAAGTCCATGGAGCATTACCTCGAAGACCAGTACCAGATCGCTTCTGCTGCCCGCGTGGCGACTGTCCCCACCGGCGAGGTGGTCATGGTCTGCTGTGAGGACAGTGACACCGTCTTTGAAAACATCAAAAAGGCTCTGGCCGCATAACGTATTGTAGGAAAAAGCCCCCGCTTCCAGCTGGAAACGGGGGCTTTGCTGTATTTGTTGATTACGGATTCTCGATGGCGTTCACGAGCTTGTTGGCGATGTACTGGTGGCCCTTGATGGTGGGATGCACGTCGAGGGTGGTCTCCGTGTTGGGGATGGCCACATAAGTCAAGTTATAAGTCTTGGCGATCTGCTTCTCAAACTTGTTCAGCTTGTTGAAGTAGCTGCGCCAGCAGGGGATGAGCGGCACAGGGTTGGTGTAGCCCACGAGGATGATCTGAGCATCCGGGTTGAGATTGCGGATCTCCTGCACGATGGAGATGAGGGCTGCGGTGGTCTTGGGGTAAGTCTCGTCGCAGATCTTGCTCATGCCGGAGAAAAGCAGGTTCCAGGTGGCGTCCCTCTCGGCCTTGGTCAGGTCCATCGCCTTGATGCTGCGGTAGATGGCGGACATGGTGGAGCCGGAACCTTCATTGCGCAGGTCGCCGGCCAGAATGGTAGCGGCCAGCTTCTCGCTCTTCCAGTTGGTGGCGTTGCCCAGAGCCACGATGCAGGGGACGAAGGCGTCGTTGGAGCCGATCTGGACGGAGACGACGTCGGCCTTGCGGATGTAGTCCTGGAACTCAGGGTAGTTGTACTCGCAGCCGGACGCCATGTTCATCTGGGGCATCTTGCCGTACCGGATCATGTCCGCGAGGTCGGGAGCCGTCAGGGCCGGCAGGCCGAGGTTGATGGCGTGGTCACGGTCGAGGCCGAGAGCTGCAGCCACCTTGCCGACATAGCAGTTGGGAGAGTAGCCCTGAAAGTTGGGAGTCATATCGACGCTGTAGCCGGAGCGCGCACTGTACTGGACATCGGCCAGGCCGACGCCGGCCACGATGCTGTCGCCCAGTGCGACGTAGGTGAGCTGCTCGTCCTTATCTTCCTCTTTGGTGTCATCGGCCTTGACCTCGGCCTCTGCAGCGGTCAAGGCCTCCTCTGCGTCGTCCGCAGAAGGGACCGGGTCAGCCTGAGCCGTCTCGGTGGCAGAAGCCGCGGCTTCCGCCGGAGTTTCGGGCTGCAGGGCAGCCTCCGGGTTCAGGGTGACGATGACATGATCATCGCTGACGGTGTCCGCAGCGGCCTCGGTCCCCTCGGCCAGCGCGGGGACGCTGAGCAGGGAGACGAGCAGCAGGGCAGAGACCGCCAGACTTGCAAAACGCTTGTTCATGGCAGAAGAGTCCTTTCATGGAAATCAATAGTCGCGGGGGGAGATGTCAGCTTCGAGCTGACGGTAATCGACCTTGCCCACAGGGGTCATAGGCATACTGGAAATAAACTTGTAGGCCACGGGCTGGACGTATTCGGGCAGCTCCTCGGCGCACATCCGCTCCAGCTCCCGTATCACCTGCTTTTTCTTGGCAGTGGTGTCGGCCTTGAGCACGATGTAGACGAAGGGCAGACGGCCCTGCACATGGTCCTTGTCGGTGCAGCCCACCACAGAGCACTGATGCACAGCGGGGTGGCGGCTGACGACATTCTCTATCATGGAGGGGAAGACTTTGAAGCCGTCGTGGCGGATGATGAGGCGCTTGATGCGGGAGTCGAGGTAGACGAAGCCGTCCTCGTCCAGATAGCCGATGTCACCGGTGTGGACCCAGATGCGGCCATCCGGGTGGCGGCGAAGGATCATGGCCGTCTCGTCAGCCTTATTGTAGTAGCCCTTCATGGTGGTGGGGCCGGAGATGCACAGCTCGCCGCGCTCACCGATGGGCAGTTCCCTGTCAGTACCCGGCTCAAAGGCGGCGATGATGGTGTTGACCATCGGGATGCCGACGCTGCCGGGCTTGTTGTCTGCGCCGGCAGCCACGGTAGCGGCAGAGGATACCTCGGTCATGCCGTAGCCCTTTGCCATCGGGTAGCGGACGCCATGGGCGGCGAGGAAGTCGTTGACGGTCTGCTCTGCGCCCCGGGCGATGGAGTCGCCGCCGGCGGCGTAGTTCAGAATGAAGGAGAGATCCTTATCCCGCAGCTTGGGGTCTGCGGCCAGCTGCTGATAGTGGGCCGGCACGCCGAACATATGCTCGGGCTTGTACTTCAGCACCAGACTGCCCAGCTTGGCCGGGTCGAGGTTGGGGATGATGATGACCGTGAAGCCCAGCACCAGCGGCAGATGGACGCCGCAGGCGTAGCCGTAGGCGATGAAGGGGGGCATGATGTTCATGAGCTTCTGGCCCCGGTGGAACAGCTTGTCGTAGGCGCGGAACTGCTGCGCCAGAGCGTTGAAACAGTTGTCGGTGAGCATGACGCCTTTAGGGGAGCCGGTGGTGCCGCCGGTGTGGACGACGACGCAGGCGTGGTCGGGGTCATAGGGCTCCGCAGCGGTGCTCTGGCCCTCGCCGCCCTTGATGAACTGCTTCCAGCGGATGACATTGGAAGCATATTTGTTCTTGTCGGGGGTGGTCAGCTTGTAACCTACGGCCATCACCGGGGGCAGAGAGTCGGCCGGAGAGAGGACGATGACCTTTTCCACGTTGGTGCGCTTTGCGGCCTGACGGCAGCGCTCGTACACGACGTTCAGGCAGACGAGAAGGTGGGAATCCACCTCCTCGATATACTCATGGATGCCCTCGACGCTGTAGCGGGGGTCCACAAGGTTCAGAGTGGCGCCGACCATGTCAGCGGCGTAGAACAGAGCGATGACCTCAGGGGTCATGACGCTGACCACCGTCACGATGTCGCCCTTTTTGACCCCGACGCCCCGCAGGGCGGCAGCAGTCTTTTTGACATTGACGATGAGGTCGGCGTAGGTGAATTTCCGGCCATAGTAGTCCAGTGCCGTATCGTTCAGATGGTTCCGGTTCCGATGGCAGACATAATCGAATGCCGAAAGGGTGGGCAGGGTCTGGTCGATGTACTTCTGAGCGTAGTATTTGAGCCAGGGTTTGGCCTGGGATGCGTAAACAGGATTCTGCGTCGTCATCAATTTCTCATTCCTTTATGTTTGTAGACCCGCGCGGGGGCCAATGTTTTGTTTCGTTTTGTTACAGAGCCACTCCTGTTATTGTAGTAGAGCAGAGAACAAAAGTCAATAAACAGAGAGGCCACAATGAGAAAAACGCAAGAAAAAAGTTTACAATTCCCGGCACCAGTCTTCGGCCTCGGAGGCGCTGCAGAGCACCCAGTGACGGGGCCGAAGCTCCCGCCACTGGGGAGCCTCCGTAGAGTAGTCATGCATGGAGGGGTCATAGACCAGCAGCTTTTTCTGCCGCTCGCGGCGGGGGCTGGGCATGGGAATGGCCGACAGCAGGCTGCGGGTATAGGGGTGGATGGCGTGAGTCACAAGCTCTTCGGCGTCGGCCAGCTCCACGATGTCGCCCTTGTGGATGACGGCGATGCGGTCGGAGATGTAGCGCATGACGGAGAGGTCATGGGCGATGAAGAGGTAGGTGATGCCGCGCTCTTTCTGCAGATGGCGCAGAAGGTTCAGGACCTGGGCGCGGATGGACATATCCAGTGCCGAGATGGGCTCGTCGGCGATGATGAATTCCGGCTCCACGATGAGAGCCCGGGCGATGCCGATGCGCTGGCGCTGGCCGCCCGAGAACTCGTGGGGGAAGCGGGACGCAAACTCGGGCAGCAGGCCCACATCCAGCAGCGCCTGACGGACTTTTTCGTCCCGCTCGGCGGCGGAGAGGTCGGGCCGGACGTTCATCAGGCCCTCGCCTACGATGTAGCTCACCTTGGCGCGCTCGTTCAGGGAGGACTGGGGGTCCTGGAATATCATCTGAATTTCCTTGATGACCTGCTTGTCCAGCGCGTGGGAGATCTTGCCGTTTATCTTCTGGCCCTTATAGAACACCTCGCCGCCCGAGGTGGGCAGGATGCGCATGATAGCCCGGCCGATGGTGGTCTTGCCCGAGCCGGACTCGCCCACCAGACCGAAGGTCTCGCCTTTATAGATGGTGAAGTTTGCGTTCTTGACGGCCTTGTAAGCCTTGCGGCCGGAGCCGTAGGTCACTTCGAGGTTTTTTACCTCGACCAGAACTTCGCGTTCGTCGGCCATGTTATTTGCCCTCCTCTTGCAGCATCCGCACAGCGGCGGGCGGTTCTATCTTGGGTGCGCGGGGGTCGAGAAGCCACGTCTTGGCCCGGTGGGTCGTGCTGACATCAAAATAAGGGGGACGCTTGACGAAGTCGATCTTCAGCGCCAAAGGGTTGCGGGGCGCGAAAGCGTCGCCGTGAATTTCCGTGAAGAGGTTCGGGGGCGTACCCTGAATGTTGAACAGGTCTTCGCCCTTCACGCCCATCTGGGGCATACTGGACAGCAGCGCCCAGGTGTAGGGGTGGCGGGGGTCGTAGTAAATTTCGTCCGAAGTGCCGATCTCCACGATGTCGCCGGCATACATGACGGCCACACGGTCAGCGATGTTGGCCACGACGCCGAGGTCATGGGTGATGAGGATGATGGTGAGGTTATATTTGACCCGCATCTCCTTCAGCAGCTCGAGGATCTGGGCCTGAATGGTCACGTCCAGAGCCGTCGTGGGCTCATCGCAGATAAGGATCTGCGGGTTGCAGGCCACAGCGATGGCGATGACGACGCGCTGGCGCATACCGCCCGAGAACTCGTGGGGATACTGCTTGAAGCGCACTTCCGGGTCGGCGATGCCGACATCCCGCAGGTACTCGAGGGTCTTCTCCCTGGCGGCAGCGCCCTTGAGGCCCTGATGGAGCTCCACGGCCTCCATGATCTGGTCGCCGATGGTCTTCAGAGGGTTCAGGCTGGTCATGGGGTCCTGCATGATCATGGCGATCTCGTGGCCGCGGACTTTCAGCCAGTCCTTCTCCTTTTTCAACTCGGAGAGCCGGATGGGCTGGTGGTCGTCGGCACCGAAGTAGTCGATGGTGCCGGAAGTGATGGAGCCGTTGGAGTCCAGCAGGCCCATGAAGGACTTGGTGAACACGCTCTTGCCTGAGCCGGACTCGCCCACGATGGCGAGGACTTCGCCGTGGTAGACATCGAGGTCGATGCCCCGGATGGCGTGGAGGATCTTTCCACGCAGATTGAATTTGATGTTGAGATCCCGCACAGAGAGGATCAGTTCATTCTTTTTCATGCCTGTTCCTCCTTACTGCAGATGGTTCTTGGGGTCGGCTGCGTCAGAGAAGGCGTTGCCGATGAGGTAGAACGCGATGGTGACGAAGCTGAGGATGATGGTGGGGTAGAGCAGCTGATAGCGCAGGCCGACCTGCATCATGACCTTGCGGCCATCGTTGATGAGGTTGCCCAGAGAAGGCACCTCGACAGAGAGGCCGAGGCCGATGTAGGTGATAAAGACCTCGCTGCCGATGGCGGCGGGGATGGTCAGGGCCATGCGGAGCATGATGACCGACACGAGGTAGGGCAGCAGGTTGCGCACCACGATGCGGGAGGTGGGGGTGCCGATGCAGCGGGATGCCACGTTGTAGTCACGGTCACGGATGATGAGGATCTGGTTGCGGATAAAACGCGCCATGGCGATCCAGCCCGTGATGGACATGCCAAGGATCAGCGTCTGGACGCTGGGGCTGGCGACGTAGGAAATAAGGATCAGGATGATGGTGGAAGGCACGTTGTCGCAGATGTTGTACAGCTCGGTGAAGAAGAAGTCCAGCTGACGGACATAGCCCCAGAGCACACCCACCGTGATGCCCACTACGGCCTCGATGAGGGCCACGAAGAAAGCGATGGTCAGGCTGGTGCGGGCGCCGGCCCAGATGCGGGCCCAGAGGTCCTGGCCGATGGCGTTGGAACCCCAGATGAAGCCCTTTTCACCGGGGGCGATGTTGCGGTACTGGATGCCGGTGACGGGGTCCACGGCGCAGAGGTTGGGGTCTACCTGACCGGGCAGGTAGGGCTGCAAAAATGCAAACGCCACCACGGCGATGAGGGCGACGAGCAGCAGCACGGCCACGCGGTTCTTGAAGAAGGCGCGGAAGGTGCTGCCCCAGTAGCTGTAGTTGGAGTAGGACGTGGCCTCGGCCCGCTCTTCGCTGAACCCGGCGGGGGTGAACAGCTCTTCTTCGGGCAGTTTTGCCCATGCGGCGGGGCCGTCCGCCTGTAACTTATCCAGCTCTGCCTCGAGCTGGTGTGCTTTTTCATCTTTCATACGGAAAAGCATTATCGGCCACCTTCTTTCTTGCCAAAGCTGATGCGGGGGTCAATGAGCACCATGAGCAGGTCGCCCAGAATAAGGCCGATGATGCCCACGCAGGCGTAGAGCAGAACGATGCCCTGCACCATCGTGTTGTCGTGGCGCTGGACACAGGTGACCAGCAGGCCGCCCATGCCCGGGATGCTGTAGAGGCTCTCGATGTAGATAGAGCCGACCACAGTGTTCAGGAAGGCGGAGGGAATATACTGCACCAGCGGCACCATTGCGTTGCGGAAGATGTGGCGCAGGGCGATGTTGTTTTCACTCACGCCCTTGGCACGGGCAAGGCGGACATAGTCCTTGTTGCTCTCGTCCACCATGTACCGGCGCAGCCACATGGCGTAGAACGCCACGTTGCCCAGACTCATGGAGCAGACGGGCAGCACCCAGTATTTCCAGTTGGAGGCGTCGAAGAGCAGGCCCACGTTCAGCGCGGTGGTGCCGTACATCTGGATGTACAGATAATACACTGCCGCAGGCACAGCCTGGATGAGGACGATGATGGCCGTGCCGATCTTATCGGGCCAGCGGCTCTTGAAGCGGCCCATGAACAGGCCCATCGGGATGCCGATGACAAGGCTCAGCAGCATGGCGTACACGCCCATCTGGATGGAGATGGGCAGCTTCTTAGCGAGGATGCTGGTGACGGAGGCGTTGACCTTATAGATGTGGCTCACGCCGAGGTCGCCGTGGAGCATATTGACCCAGAAGCGGCCGATCTGCACCGGCAGCGGGTCCAGCAGGCCCATGGACTGTAAGCCGGCCTGTATCTGGGCCTCGGTCATTTTTTCGTAGTTAGCAAAATAGCCTTCCACCGGCATCAGCCGCAAAAGGCAGAAAACGAGCGTGACGATAATAAACAGGGTCAGTATCGAGCGCCCGATGCGTTTCGCCAGATATTTGAGCATATCTGTGCGCACCCCTCTCTTTTATAAAATGAATGTCGGATAGGAATAGAATACAACAAAAAACCACTTTTGGAAAGTGATTTAGCAAAGTTCGTTACAAAAATTCATGTAAGAAGCTTCAGAAACGAAAAGCTCTCCGCTTTCCCGTGGGAAAACGGAGAGCTTTGGAGCGGACAGACTCAAAAAGTCTTAGCGGGCGTCGCGATTGGCCTCGTACTCGCTCATGGAGATGTAGTGGTCGAGGACGTGGATGCCCTTCAGACGCTTGTTGGAGAAGCCGGTGGAAGCGTACTGGCCCTCCCAGTAGTTCAGACGGGTGGCAATGTAGGCCGGGATGCTCATGCCCATGGGGACGACGAGGGCATTGTTGATGAGGGAAGCCTCGGCGTTGGCGAAGGCATCGTAGCGGGCATTGATGTCGTCGGTGATCTTGACAGCCTCTTCGATGGCCTTCATGTAGTTCATGACGGCGTCCGCGGTGTCGCCGGTGATGAAGCCGTCCTCGACGCCGGTGCGCAGGAAGGCGTAGCGGCTGCCGCGTGCGCCCTCGGCCTGATAGAAGGGGTCGGTCTCGGTCTGGGGGTCGGAGTAGTCAGCGCCCCAGTTGCACTGCAGGAAAGCAAACTTGCCGTTGCGGCGGACGCTGGACAGGAAGCTGTCGGAGGGGCCGGCAGTGATGATGATGTCGATGAAATCGAAACCGTCGTTCAGCACACCCTCGAGCTGCTGCTTGAACACCTGGCACTGCTTGTCCCAGTCGGTGGAAGAGGGATTGTAGGGCATCTGCACCTTGATGGGGAAGGTCACACCAGCAGCGGTCAGCTCCGGGATGGCAGCGTCGCGGTACTCCTTGGCCTTCGCCTCGTCGAAGAACTCGGTGATGTTGGCCAGGTCGCCGCACTTGAGGTAGTCCACGCCGTCAGCGTTGGCACAGAAGCTGGGGGGCGTGATGGTGTTCAGCTTGTAGTTGTCGTAGCCCTCGGGTGCCTTGACGGCCAGCGTGACAGAGTTGTTGATGCCGTAGAGGAAGGACTTGCGGAAGTTGGTGTTGTTGATGGCCTTGGCCCAGTTCTCCGGCTCATACTCAGCGTCCATGCCCTCCACGCTCCAGTTGGAGAACTCGTGGGAGAAGGGCATGAAGTTGAACATATAGAAGTAAGTGTAGTTGGTGTTGGGGCGGTCCATGGACACCATGTCCTTGGTGGTGTCGTCGGACAGCCAGCTGTCGAGGATGTCGGAACCGATGGTGGCCTCGTCGATCTCGCCGCGCTTGATCATTTCGGGGCCGTTGACGCTGGCCTCGGCGTTGTAGATGCGGCTGATGGTGTCGATGAAGACGTTGTCAGCGTCGTAGTTCTCGGGGTTCTTCTTCATGACCCAGGTCTCCAGAGACTCGTAGGCGGCCAGATAGAAGGCACCGCAGCTGTAGGTGGTCTCTGCGCTGGTAGCAAACTGGTCGCCGGTCTCTTCCAGCAGCGGGCCGTAAGCGGGCTCGTAGGGCAGATAGCACAGCAGGCTCAGGAAGCCCGGGAAGTCGTAGGTCAGGGTGTAGGTCAGGGTGTGGTCATCCACAGCGGTGACACCCACGGCGTCGAAGTCCACCGGTGCGTAGGTGGCGGGGTCAGAGTCGGGGGCAGTCACGGTGACGACGCCGCTGCCGTCCACGGTGTAGGTGGTGCCGTCATCGTCCACGACGCCGGTGTTGGCGTTGTTCAGATAGAGGTGGTAGTTGTAGTAGTCGTCAGCGCCTGCGATGTAAGCAGTGACGAGGCCCACGTTGGAGGCAGCGTAGTCCGGGGTCAGGACGTACTTCAGAGCGTCCACGAAGTCCTGTGCGGTGACGGGGGCCACGACCTCGCCGTTGCAGTCCACCCAGTTCTCCTCACGCAGATGGAACGTCCAGGTCAGGGTGTCGGCATCCCAGTCCCAGCTGGTGGCCAGGCCTTCGCGCATGACGCCCTTGTTGTCGTACTCGACCAGCGTATCCACGCAGTTTGCGCCCACGACCATCTCAAGGTCAGTGCCGGTGGTCAGGTAGTTCAGGGTAGCGGGCTGGCTGTCGTACAGGATGGTGTAGCTGGAGCCGGAACCGGAAGAGGCTGCGCCGGAAGCGCTGCCGGAGGAAGAGCCGCCGCAGCCAGTCAGAAGGCCGGCTGCGCAGGCACCGGCGGCTGCCAGGCCGCTGGCCTTCAGGAACTGACGGCGGGAGATGGAAGTGTTCATCATAAATTCCCTCTTTTCTTGTTTTTGCTGTACAAAGGACAGCATCGCGTTGTGCGGTGTCCGCTGTTTCCCGGCAACGGACAAATGGACCGTTTTTTATGAAAAAAGAGCAACGGAAATCCATCCGTTACTCCTTTGTAACAGTCCCGGCCACCAAACAGTGTGGTCATGACTGAGTATAGCATTGATTTGCGGCCGCGTCAATCCTTTTCGGGTGCAGATGCTGTTTCTGCAACAGAAACAGCTGTTGCCGCCGCAGCGGCAGGTGCGGCAGAGACAGGAACCGCTGCCGTTTCGGCTGCGGCGGTACCGGAAGCATTTGCGGCATTTTCAGCGGCCAGCTCTGCGGCAGCGGCCTTTGCCGCCTCCTCCGCTGCCTTGCGGGCCTCGCGCTCGGCGATCCGCTCCTTGGCGCGGGCTGCGGCCTCCTCCTGACGCTGTTTGGTGCGGCGCTTGATGCGGCAGACCGAGCAGATGCCCTCGGAGCTGTTCGGCGCGATGGGCTTGCCGCAGTCGGCGCAGAGGGTCTTGCTGCATTTGTAGACGCTCACCGGGCCGAGGGTGGTGAGCTGGCGGAGCTTCATGCCGTCGATGCCGCTGTTGGAGCAGGCCGCGACGCAGACGCCGCACTCGCTGCACTTCCAGGGTGTGACGACCACGCGGGTCTGGCCGTCGGGCATATCCTCGAGCTTGAGTGCGCCGGAGCGGCAGGCTTTTTCGCACTTGCCGCAGCCGAAGCACTTCTGGGTGAAGTTCGGCAGATACCAGCCGTAGCGCAGCGGCGTCTCGGAAGCAGCCTTAAGCTGCTTTGTCCGCTGGTGGAGCATGAGGCGGAAGTCGGCGGCGCTGTCCTCCTCGCTGCGCAGGCCGGGCAGCATCTGCAGCAGCTTCTTGGTGCCGGCGCGGGAGCCCTCGGTCATGTGGGAGAACATCTCCCGGCGGCTCAGCTCCTGTACATGGTAAGGCGCTTCGTCCTGCTCATAGGCCAGCGTGACCCGGCTCTCGAAGAGCTGGGGGCCGAGGAACTCCACCAGACGGGTCAGCTCCTTTCGGAGCTGGGCGGCGCAGACGTCGTTCTCGCACTCACCGCAGGGAGTCAGGTCGAGGACCAGCTTCTTGTTCAGAGCCAGATAGGCCAGCGCTTCCCACGAGAAGGAGGCGATGCAGGTGCGGACGGTGGTGTTCTTGCGGGTGCTCTTCTCGCAGCCCAGCCAGAGGGTGTCGTTGTCGGTATCAGCCAGCGAGGTGTCCCGCTGTACCTGCTCCGGCGAAGGGACGATGCAGCCCGAGCGGCAGGCAGATACGCAGAGGCCGCAGTCGGTGCAGGGGTCCCAGTCTTTAACGAGGTTGGGGCGGGTGAAGATGGCATCGCCGTAGGGGCAGATGTCCTTGCAGGCCGTGCAGGGGGTGCGGTGGGGGTGGAGATTCCAGCACTGACGGCGGATGACCTCGGGGTGGGAGGTCTTCATCAGGGCGTCCATTGCATAACGGGTAAACAGACCCATAGCGGTATCACTCCTTTTCGGGGGCATCGGTCACGGTGGTGACCTGTGCGTTGTCCAGCAGGAAGCGCTGCACTTTCTTTGCGGCCAGCGCGGCGGCGATGGTATCCTCGGGCAGGGCTTTCCGGATCTCAGCCTCGGGGGTGTCCTGCAGCTGGGACAGGCGGCGGTACTCGGCGTTGACTTCCTCGGGGTGGACGACGATGTTCTCTGCCTCGGCGATGGCACGGGCTGCCAGCACGAAGCGGATACGGCTCTCGGCCTGTGCGCGGTAGTCCTTCTCGAGAGCTTCCGGAGTGGTGCGGCTGTTCTTGCAGTGCTGCTCGAGGGTGATGCCGCTGCGGGAGAGACGCTCTTTCAGCAGCTTCATTTCGTTTTGGGCGGTGCGGTCGAGAATTTCGGCGGGCAGGTCCACGGCCATGTTGGCACCGGCCATGTCCAGCAGCTGCTTTCCGGCGGCGCGGTCAGCCCCTTCCTCGTGGATCTTCTGCTTTTTGGCGCGAAGGTCAGCCTTCAGCGCATCGAGGGAGTCGAAGCCCAGACTCTTGGCGAAAGCCTCATCCGGTGCGGGCGTGACTTTCTCGGCCAGAGAGCGGAGCTCGATCTCGAACTGTGCGGTCTTGCCGGACAGCTCCGGCAGGCGGAAGTCCTGCGGGTAAGTAAAGTCGAAGCGGAACACCTCGCCGGCACGGTGGCCGTAGATGGCCTGCTCGGCGGCGGGCATCAGCTTGCCGTCGCCCAGCACGACCATGACCTTCTCCATCCGGCTGTCGGGGATCTCCTTGCCGTCCATGTAGCCGGCAAAGTCCAGCAGGGCGCGGAAGCCGCGCTTGGCAGGTTCGGTGGTGGGGTGGTAGACGGCGTGCATCCGGGCCTGGTGGACAAGCTCGATGTCCACGGTCTTGTCGGTGACGGGGCGGACGTGACGGGTGACAGCCAGGCCCTTGTACTGGCCCAGCTTCACTTCAGGCGTGTTCTTCTTATCCATAGTGGCGTACTCCTTATGACGTAAGCAGGCCGGCAGGCGGCGCTGCAGGTTTTATAGCAATCAATCGAATTATACACGTTTTCGGCAGAAAGGGCAAGCTCACAGCCCGTGAGCGGTGAGCCAGGCTTCGGCCACCTGGGAGAACATTTCAGGGTACTGGGCGTCTTCCTCAGCGAAAGCGCTCAGATAATATTCCACTTCCTCCCGGGTGGGGGCAGCGGTGCGCTTCCAGATGGTGAAGGTGGTGCCGTTGCCCATGTCAAAGCTTTTTTCAAAGGTGAAATACTGGTCCCGCACCGCCAGAAAACAGTCGTTGAGCTTGATGGACATCTCGCCGCTGCCGACGTAAGTCTGGGGGAAGGGCTCGCAGGTGATAACGTATTTGGCCTCGAAGAACTGCATGGGGAAGTTGTGGGTGCCGGGGACCGAGAAGCCGAAGGCCAGCTTGTCGTTGATGGGGGCGTCCGGCAGGCGGCAGTTCTTGAAGTGGTCGGGGTTGTAGAGCATATCGTGGGGGATCATGTAGCACAGCTCCCCCTCATCGCAGTGGGTGTCGATCCAGTCGGCGATGGCCCGGATCTGGCCGATGTCCTTCCTATCGTAGATGAGCTTGTCCAGCGAGATGAAATACTGGGTGGCCGGAATTTGAATCGGGAAATGCTCGATGACGAAACCCGGCATGGCCAGCGTAGTCAGCGGCGAACACCGCACTGACATGGACAGCACCAGCACGAAGGCCCAGCACCCCAGCTTGAGGTTCCGGCGGCGCGTGATGCCCTCGGCCAGCGCGGCGGCACCCAGCAGAAAGAGAATGAAGTATCCCGGCAGGAAGAGCAGAAACTGATGGGAGCCGGTGTTCTGCACTCGGGTGAAGAGCAGGATGCTCACCACCAGCTCACACCCGGCGAGACAGGACAGGGAGGGCGCTCTGTGCTTCGCCGCAAAGGCGAGACCCAGCACCATGAGGAGAATGTTGAACAGGCCCATCCGGCCGATGTGATAGAACGCCTCGAGGGCTAGACCGCCGCCGTTATAATAGGAGTAGCGGCCTGCGTAGTTGTAGGCGAGGATGTGGGACACCATCGGCCAGAGCAGGATGACCATCGCCACGACGGACGCAAGGCCGAAGAGGACGAGGTTTTTGATTCGAACAAGGGCGGCGCTTTTTTCGCCGCCCTTCGCCAACCGCACACAGCCCGCGATGAGCAGCAGCGCGTAAGCGAAGTAGTAGCCCACCACAAAGTAGAGGAACCACCGGCGGGCGAGGATGATGGCGGCAGTGGCCAGGAAGATGAGGCCGAACCGCACCGGCTCCAGCTTGTCGAATCGGAGATCCAGCGTCAGTAGAAGAATCGCAAACGCGAAGATGAGTCCGAACCAGTCCGGCTGGGCCAGCACCGCGCTCATCCGCAGGAAGGGATAAGCCGCCGTGAGCGTCATCCCGAAGAGGAAATAGTACATCCGGTTCTTCACATTCAGGATCTGCCCGACCTTGACGACAAGGCCTGCCAACAGCACCAGCAGGGTCGGCAGGATGCAGAACACCTGACTGAAGGAATAGGCGTCGCCGGTGTGGCTCGTGAGGCAGAATGGGAACTCGGTGAAGAGGGTGATGAAATTGGTGTAGTCGTCGGCCATGGAGCCGAAGATGTATGCGAGGCCCGCGCCTGCACTCTGGGCAAAGGCGGCTTCGGCGTCGTACTGCTTGAGCAGGTAGTTGGCGTAATCCCAGACGTATACAAAGCTCCGGCTCGATAATATCCAGTAAAAATAGACGACAGCCACAGCCCAGATGCCGAAGACGACGGCTTTGTGGAAGAAGTCCAGCTCTGCGCCTGCCACACGGAGAACGCAGAGGGCCAGAACAAAGAGTCCCACGCTGGCCCAGAGACTGAGCAGCGGGAAAAAGAAGGCGCTGGCCGGTGCAAGCAGCCCCAGAAGAGCCAGCAGCACCGCACAGCCGCCCAGACCGACCCCTGCCCATTGCAGAGGCGAGAGCCGGCGAACAGCAGCAGATGGCATAGAAGGATGATTCCTTTCATTTAACTTCCGGAAAATGCAAAACACAACTTTCCATCTAACAGTATAACGGCTCCGTCAAGGCTTGTCCAGCCGCAGACCGCGCCAGAACGCAGAATATCCCGCTGCGTTTTCAGCAGACGGGATATTCTGAAACGAATATTACTTTTTGGAGTTGTATGCAGCGGCATCCGCCTTGGCGTTCTGGGTGCGGGCTGCCTTGCGGCGTGCGGCAGCGGCCCGGCGGGCGCTGGCCTGTGCAGCCTCGGGGCGGGGCGCTTCGGGGGTGATCCGGAACATCCGGCTGCCCATGGCGGGCAGGTCCACGGTGAGGGTGTAGTCCCGGCCATAGACGCCGCCGTCCGAGGTGTGGAGGGTTTTGGGCTTCGATTTGTCCGCACCGCCCCAGCAGGGGGCTTCAGTGTTCAGAAGTTCTTCGGCCCCGGCGGGGAAGCTCAGGTAGAGCGGGAACTTTTTGTGGGCAGTGTTCTGGGTGTTCATAACGCAGAGGATGGTCTGTCCCGCACCCTTGCGCAGCCAGGCGTACACGCCCTCGTCCCGGCTCTCGCTGGCCACCCACTCGAAGCAGCGGGGGTCATACTCGTCCGCGTAGAGGGCGGGCTGGGTGGCGTAAAGGCGGCTCAGAGCGCCGAAATATTTCTGGAATGCATCGTGGAAGGGGTACTTGAGCAGATCCCAGTCCAGCTCCCGCTTTTCGTCCCACTCCCGGAAATGCCCCAGCTCGTTGCCCATAAAGTTCAGCTTTTTGCCCGGGTGCGCATACATATAAAAATAGAGGGTGCGCAGCTGGGCGCATTTTTCTTCGTAGGTGCCCCAGAGCTTGTCGATGACTGTCTTTTTGCCGTGGACGACCTCGTCGTGGCTCAGCGCCAGCAGGTAAAGCTCGTTGTAGAAATAGTGCATACTGAAAATGATCTTCCCGTATGCGTCGGGCCGCTGGCCGAAGGGGGTGGCGAAGTAGTCCAGCGTATCGTGCATCCAGCCCATGTCCCACTTGTAGTCGAAGCCGATGCCATCGTAGCGGGTGGGGGCCGTGACTTTGAGGAAGTTGGTGGAATCTTCGGCCATGTAAACGCCGGTGGGCCAGCGATCGTTCAGGCCGTGGTTGAGGTTCCGCAGGAAGGTGACGGCGCCCTCGTTGACGCCCCGGGCAGGGTCGCCCTGCCAATAGAGGGCGCGGGAGATGGCGTCCATCCGGATGCCGTCGCAGTGGTAGACCTCCATCCAGAGGGCGGCGGCGCTGTTCAGGAAGCTGCACACCTCCCGGCGGTAGTAGTTGAAGTTGCAGGTACCCCACTCGCTGTGGCCCACGTCGCTGTCGTATTCGTAGAGGTGGGTGCCGTCAAAGTTGGCCAGCGCGTCGGCGTTGGCCGCAAAGTGGACGGGGACAAAGTCCATGATGACGCCGATGCCCATCCGGTGGCAGGCGTTGACAAAGGAGGCAAACTGGGACGGGGTGCCGTACCGGCTGGTGACGGCGAAGTAGCCGGTGGTCTGGTAGCCCCAGCTGCCGTCGAAGGGGTGCTCTGCCAGCGGCAGAAGCTCTACATGGGTGAAGTGGTGTTCCAGCAGCCAGGGGATGAGCTCCCGGGCCAGCTCTTCGTAATCGTACCAGCCGTCCGAGCCGTCGGGCTGGGTGGAGTTGGGCTTATGCTTCCAGCTGCCGGCATGGAGTTCGTAGATGTTCATGGGCAGATTACGGCATTTATCCCGCCGCTCCATCCATGCGCTGTCGTCGAAGGAAAAGTCCAGTTTGGTCAGGCGGCTGGCGTTGGCGGGGCGGACTTCGGACGCGAAAGCGTAGGGGTCGGCCCGCATGACCACGCTGCCGTCGGCCCCGTGGATGCGGTATTTGTAGAGCTCCCCCTCGTACAGCCCGGAGACAAAGCCGCTCCACACGCCGGTGTCGGCTTTCTGGAGCGGGATGCCTGCGCCCCAGCCGTCAAAGCCGCCGCAGACCTCCACAGCCGTGGCACCGGGAGCCCAGACTGCAAAGCGCCAGCCCTCTTCGCCGTGGTCACCCTGCCAGGGGTGCGCGCCGAGGATGCGGTAGGCGTCGAAGCAGTCGCCGTTGAAGAAGGATTTGGGGATGGCGGGAAGATTCATACGAAAGACTCCTTTTATCGCAATTTTTACAGAACACGGACGATGGAATATGTAAAATGAGAAATATACAACACTTTTACCACACTTTTGTCGGAAAATGTGCTATACTGAATATGACACAGATGCACTTTTGTCGGAAAAGTGCTCTGCTGTAACTTTTTGAAAACAGGAGCGGTACAGACAATGGCTTGGTATGACAATGCGGTATTCTATCACATCTATCCTCTGGGATTGTGCGGCTGCGCGCATGAAAACGACGGACAGCCTGTCCCCGGGGCTTTCAAAAAGCTGGATGCGTGGGCAGAACACGCGGCAAAGCTTGGCTGTACGGCGATCTATATCGGCCCGCTGTTCGAGAGCGGTTCCCACGGCTATGACACCATCGACTACCGTCTGGTAGACCGGCGTCTCGGCACCAATGAGGAGTTCAGGGAATTTGTCGCCGCCTGCCATGAGCGGGGCCAGAAGGTCATCGTGGATGGCGTGTTCAACCATGTGGGCCGCGATTTCTTCGCGTTCCAGGAGCTGAAGGAGCACCGCGAGAACGCCCGCTACCGCGACTGGTTCTGCGACGTGAATTTCTGGGGCAACAACGAGTACAACGACGGCTTCTCTTACGGCAACTGGGGCGGCTTCAACCTGCTGGTCAAGCTGAACCAGCGCAACCCCGAGGTGCAGAACTACCACTTCGACACCATCCGCTTCTGGGTGGATGAGTTCGATATTGACGGCATCCGTCTGGACGCTGCCGACGTGCTGGACTTCGACTTCATGAAGGGCCTGCGCCGCGTTGCCAACGAGGTGAAGCCCGAGTTCTGGCTGATGGGCGAGGTCATCCATGGCGACTACAGCCGCTGGGCCAACCCGGAGATGCTCCACTCCGTCACCAACTACGAACTGCATAAGGGTCTGTGGAGCGGCCACAACGACCACAACTATTTCGAGATCGCCCATACCATGCGGCGTCTGCAGGGCCTCTGCCACGATACCAGGCTCTATAACTTCTCGGATAACCACGATGTGGAGCGGCTGCCCAATAAACTGCGCAACCGCGACCACATCCGGCATATTGCTCTTCTAGTATATACGCTTTGGGGCATTCCGTCCATCTATTATGGCTCGGAATTTGGCATCGAGGGCAAAAAAGAGTGGGGCAGCGACTGGCCGCTCCGCCCCTGCCTTGAGCTGGCCGACTACACCGACGCCGAGAAGACGAACCCTGTCACCAGCATCTATGCCGCACTGGGCAGGCTGAAAGCGGAGTGTCCCGAGCTGAGCTGGGGCGAGTTCAAGGAGCTGACGCTGACCACCCAGAGCTACGCCTACGCCCGGGTGCTGGACGGCAAGGCTGTCGTGGCGGTGTACAATAACGGTGACAGCCCGGTTTCGATGGAGTTCCAGCTGCCGGTGGAGGCTTCTGGGATCGAAGACCTGCTGGCCGACTGTGTGGGCAGTCAGCCCATCCTGACGCAGGTGGAGTGGGGTAAGCTGAAAGTCCAGCTGCCCTCCAACTACGCCACCCTGCTGCGGCTGGTAGGATAAAAAGGGGGAGTGCGGAAGATGAATGCTGCGCAGCGCAGAAAAGTGATCTTAGAGCGGCTGACGGAGGCTGATGCGCCGCTGAGTGCCAGTGTACTGGCCGGGGAACTGGGGGTCTCGCGGCAGATCGTGGTGGGTGACGTGGCCCTGCTGCGGGCGTCGGGAACTCAAATCGACGCAACGCCCCGGGGTTATCAGCTCCACCCGGCGGCGCGAGGCTACACGGGCATTCTCGCCTGTGTCCACAGCACTGCAGACCAGATGCGGGAGGAGTTGTATACCGTGGTGGACCAGGGCGGCATCGTGGTGGATGTGGCCGTGGAGAACCCGCTTTACGGTGAGCTGCGCGGCAACCTCAACCTCGCCAGCCGGTACGACGTGGATCATTTTATCCAGCAGGCGGCGGATACGCCCGAGTGCCTGCTGAGCCGGATGACCGGCGGTGTGCATCTGCACACCTTGAGCTGCCCCACGCCGGAGGCGTTCCGCCGCATCGAAGCGGCACTGGACGCCAAGGGCCTGCTCTATAAAAAAGAAGAATAAGGGTACTGCTTTCATTGTAAAAAATCCACGGGGTCTTGTCCATCGACGAAAGACGAAAACCGTTGGATAATCAACTAAAACACGGAAGAGGTGGATTTTGTGGACATCCGTATCGCCCGTACCGACCGCGCCATCGAACAGGCTTTCATGGAACTGCGGGAGAAGAACCCTCTGGAAAAAATCAAGATAAAAGACTTGTGTGCGATGGCCTGCATCAACAAATCGACGTTCTATGCCCACTATGAGGACATCTACGCGCTGGCCAATGCACTGGAAAACAAGCTCATCGAGTCTATCCTGGCCAGCGTACCCCGCACCAACGACAGCGTGGCACTGCATCAGGCAGAGACGCTGACGCGGGAGCTGTTCCATGCCTTCATGCAGAACCAGCGGGCCGTGAACATCCTCTTTTCGGGCAGTCGGCAGGGCATCTTCGCCAACAGCATCGAGAAGGGGCTGCGCCAGCGCTTTGAGGAAGCCGACCCGACCTTCGCGGCTGATTTGAACCGGGGCATCCTGCTCTCGTTCTGTGTGCAGGGCTGTTTCTACGCCTTTGCCAACAACAGCAGCCGGATGGACGAGGGCAAGCTGGTGGAGCTGCTGGGAGCCATCGCCAAGGCGGCGCAGAGCATCGAGTTTTAAGAAGCAAAAAATGGCTCCGGCAGATGCCGGAGCCATTTTTTACGATGCGAAGTTATTTAGAATAAAGTTCAACGATATTCAGCAGGATCTCGGTGGCCTTGTCCATCCGCTCGACGGTGGTGCATTCGCAGACGCCGTGGAAGTTGAAGCCGCCGGTGCCGAGGTTGGGGCAGGGCAGACCCTTCCAGCTCAGGACAGCGCCGTCGGTGCCGCCGCGGACGGGGATCTCTTCCGGGGTCAGGCCGGCCTTTTCGATGGCCTTGCGGGCCGTCTCCACAAGGTGGAAGTGGGGCTTGATCTTCTCCAGCATATTGCGGTAGCTGTCCTTGATCTCGACTTCCACCGTGCCGGGGCCGTACTTGCCGTTGAGGTAGCAGGCGATGTGGAGAAGGTTGTCCTTCTTGAACTGCAGCTTGCTGGCGTCGTGGTCGCGGAGGATGTAGCCCAGCTTTGCCTCGGTGACGTCGCCGTACATCTGGCACAGATGGTAGAAGCCCTGATAGCCCTCGGTAGTCTCGGGGCGGGCCATGACGGGCAGGGCCATGTGGAACTCCATTGCCACGTTGGAGGCGTTGATCATAGCGTCCTTGGCGCTGCCGGGGTGGACGGAGAAGCCGTGGATGGTGACAGTGGCAGATGCGGCGTTGAAGTTCTCGTACTCGATGCCGCCCACGTCGCCGCCATCGACGGTGTAGGCGAAGTCTGCGCCGAAGCCCGGGATGTCGAAGAGAGAAGCGCCTTCGCCGATCTCCTCATCGGGGGTAAAGGCGATGCAGAGCTTGCCGTGGGGCAGCTTCTTTTTGATAAGGGTCTCGGCAGCGGTCAGAATCTCAGCGACGCCGGATTTATCGTCAGCGCCCAGCAGGGTGGTGCCGTCGGTGGTGATGAGAGTCTCGCCCTTCAGCTCCTTCAGGAAGGGGAAGGTGGAGGTCTTCATGACCATGCCGGTGCCGGGCAGGGTGACATCGCCGCCGTCGTAGTTCTCGTGGAGGATGGGCTTGACGTTCTCGCCGGAAGCGTCGGGGGCGGTGTCCATGTGGGCGATGAGGCCCAGCGCGGGCTTCTTCTCGCAGCCCTTGGTGGCAGGAATGCTGCCGTAGACGTAGCAGTGCTCGTCCACAAAGGCGTCCTCAATGCCGATGGATTTCATCTCTTCCACCAGCAGGTGGGCGAGGTCGAATTCCCGTGCGGCAGAAGGATGGGTGCCGGACTCGGGGTCCGAGGTGGTGTATACTTTGGCATATTTCAGCAGTCGCTCGTAAGCACGCATAAGTAAGGCTCCTTTGCTTTTTTCTTTATGATACCCTTTTTGAAGGCTTTTTACAAGGGGAGAGTGCTCTTCCATTAAGGCTAATTGTTCTCTTTTGATGTCAAAAGAGAACCAGAAAACCACCAGCGATTTCGACG
>NZ_JAFREF010000004.1:0-263400 GCF_017377665.1 Faecalibacterium sp. Marseille-P9590 | reverse complement strand
GAGCGCCACCTTGCCAAGGTGGAGGTAGCGAGTTCGAGCCTCGTCGGCCGCTCCAAATGGAGCAGCAACAGTTGCTCCGAATATGGTGACGTGGCCAAGTGGTAAGGCAAGGGTCTGCAAAACCCTCATCCACCAGTTCAAATCTGGTCGTCACCTCCAAAAGATTCCCGGGTGCTGAGGCATCCGGGATTTTTTTGTTGTTTTGCTCGTTAAATAATCTACTTATGTGAAAAAGCTTGTCTCCCCTCTTCGCTCTGTGCTATGCTAAAAGAGTCAGCAAAGAACCGGCTAAGAGTCTAGTGGTGCTCTGCATCGTTTTGTTCAGCACCCCCATTGAGAGCTATATGAGCTACGCTCTCAACCGCATCTTCGACACCGCCATTGGCGTCATCGCAGCGCTGCTGGTCAACTACTTTCTGCCCCGGCCCCGGGTCGTTTCTCTCTGGGAAGGGTTCAAAGGCTCGTTCAAGAAAGACAGTAAAGTCTGAATGCTTTTCCGCGCTCCGCTCCGGCGGGGCGCTTTTCTTTTGCCCTCTGCCGTGATACAATGGGCATACTATCATTTTCCCTGAAAGGAGGCCGCGCCATGCCTGCCGAACTTCACACCACCCTCACGCCGGACACCCCGGTACGCTATCTCAAGGGCGTCGGCCCCAAGACTGCCGAGCGGTTCGAGAAGCTGGGCATCCTGACCCTCAGCGACCTGCTCTGCCACTATCCCCGCCGGTATCTGGATTTTTCAAAGCCCTACTCCATCGCCGAGGCCCCCGCCGACACCGAGTGCGTCGTGAAGGCGGAGGTGTTTGCAAAGCCCGGCGGGCGCATCCTGCCGGGCGGGCGGCGGATGGAGCGAATCACCGCCGGAGACGATGTATCCAGCCTCGAGATCACGTGGTTCAATAATCCATACGCCGCCCAGAAGCTGGAGCTGGGGCAGGAATACTATTTTCAGGGCATCGTGACGGGCGGGATGCTCCGCCGTCAGATGGTCAACCCGCAGGTGCGCACCGACGCGCAGGTGAAGTCGTCGCCTTTCGAGGCCGTCTACCCCCAGACCGAGGGGCTGACCAGCAGCACCATCGCCAAGTGCGTCCGCCAGCTCCTCCCCCACGCGGAGCTTCTGCCCGACCCGCTGCCCTCCGAGATGCTGAAAAAATACCGTCTGCTCTCCAAGGCAGACGCCGTCCGGGCCATCCACTGCCCCGCCACGGAGGAGGAAGCCTTTGCGGCGCGGCGGCGGCTCATCTACGAAGAGCTTCTGGTCTTACAGCTGGGCATCGGCCGGATGAAGAACCACGGCGCGGCCTCCACCGGCGCGCCGATGAAAAAGGCCGACGCCTCCCCTTTCTGGGAGTCCCTGTCCTTCTCTCCCACCGGCGCACAGCGGCGGGCCGTGGAAGAGATCCTGACCGACATGTCGGGCGAAACGTCCATGAACCGCCTTTTGCAGGGCGACGTGGGCAGCGGCAAAACGCTGGTGGCTGCTGCGGCCATCTGGGCCTGCATCCGGGCCGGGTATCAGGCCGCACTGCTGGCCCCCACCGAGATCCTGGCCAGCCAGCACGCCGAGAACCTGAACCGCCTGCTCTCCCCCTTTGGGATGCGGGTGGCCCTGCTCACCGGCGGCATGAAAGCCGCCGCACGGCGCACCACCCTCGCCGCCATCCGGGACGACGAGGCCGACCTCATCGTAGGCACCCACGCCATCCTCAGCGAGGGTGTGGAGTTCGCCCGGCTGGGTCTGGCCGTCGTGGACGAACAGCACCGCTTCGGTGTGCGCCAGCGGGGCCTGCTGGCCGAAAAGGCCGCGAATCCCCACCTGCTGGTCATGAGCGCCACCCCCATCCCCCGGACGCTGGGGCTGCTGATGTACGGCGACCTCGACATCTCCATCCTCGACGAGCTGCCGCCGGGCCGCAAACCCGTCAAGACCCGCTGCATCACCGGCAAAAAGCGGGCTGACCTCTACGGCTTCCTTGATAGAGAAATCGATTCCGGACGACAGGTGTATATCGTCTGCCCTGCCATCGAGGACGCGGGCGGCAGCGGCCTGAACGCCGTCAAGAGCTACTATGAGGACATCGCAAAAGCCTATCTGCCGGACCGCCGGGTGGGCCTGATGCACGGCAAGCTCAAGCCGAAGGAAAAGGCCGAGGTGATGGATGACTTCAAATCCGGACGTCTGGACGCCCTCGTGTCCACCACCGTCATCGAAGTCGGTGTGGACGTGCCGAATGCGACGGTCATGGTCATCGAAAACGCCGAGCGGTACGGCCTGAGCGCACTGCACCAGCTGCGCGGGCGTGTGGGACGCGGCGCGGCAGAGAGTTGGTGTTTTCTCGTCAGTGACAATGCCTCCGAGTCGGTGCAGAAGCGGCTCAAGTTCCTCTGCTCCACCTCAGACGGCTTCGCCGTGGCGCAGTACGACCTCGAGACCCGCGGCCCCGGCGACTTCTTCGGGAGCCGCCAGCACGGTCTGCCGACCTTGCAGATCGCCGATTTGATGAACGATACCCGCACCCTCCACGCGGCCCAGAGCGAGGCTGTGGCCCTTCTGGCCGAAGACCCGCTTCTCGAGCGGCCCGAACACGCCCTGCTGGCCCGTCAGGTGGAGCAGATGTTCGACAAAGCCGGAACAATGAATTGAGTAACGAAAAAGGACTGCCCGCGGCAGTCCTTTTTCGTTATCTTCTCTTCCACCACGGCTTCTTCTCGCCGATGCTCACTACATCGCAGAAGAGGCAGCGGCTCTTGGTAGAGAGCTGCACATCCTTGTGATGGCAGCCGAAGAACCATTTCTCGTAAGTCGTTTTCATAACGACCTTGTCGAGGAAGAGGTGCAGCCGGTTATTCTCGCCCTCTGCCAGCACACTAAAATCCAGAAATTTGCTTGGCGCATCGTGGGTCAGCACATAATCTACCTGCCAGCCGTTTGCTTCCAGCGCGGCCTCGCAGCGGGCGTATTCCTCGTCCGAGGGCATCTCCTGCGGCCACCAGTTGACGTGGACTTCCCGCTCTTCCTTGTCCGGGCTTTCCGCTCCGCCGAAGCAGAGGTACTTCTTCCCTTCCAGTTCCAGTACGCTGCCCCGGCAGACGTGGTACACATTGCCTCCCAGCGGCTGCACCAGCCCGCCGAACCGCTCCTCGGTGGGGTACTGTTCCAGCAGGTCATAGTTCTCGTGGCTTCCATCGAGGAAAAGGATGGTGTAAGGCCGTTTGCGCAGCCAGTTCAGATTCTTCTGCTCGGCCTTGCTGCCGTCCCACACGAAGCCGAAATCGCCCAGCACAACGACAAAATCGCCCTTTCCGGCCCGGCGCAGCTCCCCGTCTTTGAAGCGGTCCAGCTCGCCGTGGGTGTCGCCCGTAAGATATACCATCCTCTGCCTCCTTTTGCGGAGTGTGAAATCGCCCCAAAAGCCTTGTCACGCCCCGCCAAACCTGTTATTATAAAGTATAAGGCCCTTCGCTGAGCCTGTTTTTGTTCCGTAAGAACGGACAGCACATTTTGTCCGATACTCTAATATATTATCGCTTTTTGAGGAAAATGTCCACATGAAACGTATCGTCACCCTATTTCTGAGCCTTATCCTGCTGCTGAGCTGCCTGTGCGCGCCGGCTTCGGCCATGTTCGACCCCAGCCTCTTTTACGAGGCGCAGGCCAAGAGCGCCTATATCGTCAACACCGACACCAACATCATCGTCTACGACAAGGACAGCTCCCGTCAGGTGCCTGCCGGGGGTCTGACCAAATATATGACCATCGCGCTGCTGCTGACGAATTACGCCGACCAGCTCGACAACACCTTCCAGATGCCCTTCGCCATCTCGGATTACGTCCACAACAGTGATAATGCCGATATGCGCTCCAATGAGACCTTCACCTACCGGGAAGCTGTCTACGCCATGCTTCTGCGCAACGCCAACGAGGCCGCGATGGGCCTCGCCTATAGTCTTTCGGGCGGCGACCTTGCAGGCTGGGTGAGCCAGATGAACACCCTTTCCCAGCGCATCGGCACCACCGGAAGCACCTGGACGGACGCCTGCGGCCTCGACAGCGGCAATGTGACTACTGCCGTGGATATGTACCTCATCCTACGGTATCTGATGAGCTTTGATGCCTTCGTGGACATCTCGTCGGCCCCCGCCTTCACCATGCCCGCCAAGGAAAAGCACACCAAGAGTTTCGTGCTGCTGAACCAGAACGTCGCCCTCAACAAGACCAGCGGCGGCAGCTTCTACCGCAAGTCTATGCAGGGCGGCATGTGCGATGTGATGGCCTATAAAAACGACCACGGCGACCAGAGCTATGTTTCGTGGGCCAATCAGGACGGCTCCACCTATATCTTCTGCATCATGCAGAGCCCCGACACCTGTGACACCTACGGTTACGCCAACCGCCGCCCGGCCCTATACGAAACGACCCGCCTCATCGACTGGGTGTTCCAGAGCTTTTCCATCCAGCCTGCGCTGGACACCGACCTTGCTCTGGCAGAGATCCCCGTGAAGTATTCCTCCGACACCGACACCCTCAAGCTCTACCCCGACAACAGCATGATGACCCTGCTGCCCTCTTCGGGCGACGGCACCGTGACCCAGAAATACTTCCATCTGCCCGACTATGTCTGCGCCCCCGTCCAGCAGGGCGATGTTGTCGGCACCGTGGAGCTGAAGCTGGCCGGCGAGACCATCGGCATGGTCAACCTCATCGCCGGGCAGGACGTGAGCCGGAGCAGCCTGCTCTACTCTTTCTCGAAGCTGCAGGAGTTCTTCGGCAGCCTCTACCTCAAGGTAGTGCTCGTCGTCAGCGCCATCTGCGCCATCATCTATGTGGCGTGGGTCCTGCTCAACTCCCCCCGCACCCGCCATTCCTCCAAAAAAGTCCACCGCTATGGCCGTCCCCGCGACTGAGCTGTGCGGTCAGCTTCTTTTCTGAAAAAGCTGTAAAAAGCAGTTGACAAATACGCCCCCAAGTGGTAATATATATAGGCAGTCTGTGACTGCGAAAAACTGTATATGGGCGTGTTCCCGAGTGGCCAATGGGGACAGACTGTAAATCTGCTGCTTTTCAGCTTCGGTGGTTCGAATCCACCCGCGCCCACCAAAAATGCTCAGCGTATGAAAATACGCTGGGCTTTTTGTTTTATAAAAAACTGAAGTTTCACTTTCTAGGGTGGATTCGAACAGCTGCGGCCCGGCGCTTTGCGTCCCGCCGGGCAAAAACAGCCTGCTAGGCTGTTTTTAGCAGCGTGGCTTGCGTAATCCACCCGCGCCCATGAAAAAACCGCTGGTGTAGAGATACACTGGCGGTTTTCTTTTGCACAAATGTCAGACTCACATAGGCGGGTGGATGAGAACAGCAGCGGAGCCGACTGCAACGACGACGAGCGCCGCCAGCGGCGGAAGCAGCGAGGAGTTGTTGGGGCCGCGGCCAGCGATACGCAAGCAAGGCGCAGCGGATGCTGGGTGCCGCAACCCGTCCGCCTGCGGCGGAAACAGGGAGGCGAGGCTGGGGCAGCGCTCCGATTTTTCAAGGCCCCGCCAAGGGGTTGCAGAAAAATCGGCAAGCGCAACTCGTAAGGCCCGCCGCTTCGCGTCCCGTCGGACAAAAAGGGGCTGTTGCAAAATGGCGTAGACAGCTCTAGTAAGACTCAAAAATAATCGTAAAATCGAATAACACAAAAAAGCAAGTGCATCACATCTCCATCAAAAATTTTTGATTTTTGAGAAAAAGTGTTGCACTTGCTTTAATTTTAGAAAAATACAGTCAAAATTCTTTCGTTGTACCGTTTGAAAACAGGGCGTTGTATTTTGCAACAGCCCTGTCTATTAATTTTTATTACCATGGCTCTTGTTTGCGCTTAATCTGCTGTGTAAACCGAAGCGTTGTTATCCGCGATCCGGCCAAACACAACAAAGTCGCACACGGCATTACCGCCAATGCGGTTGCCGCCATGCACACCGCCGGTAGTTTCGCCAGCGGCATACAGACCGGGAATAACATTTCCCTGCGTATCAAGAACCTCTGCGTCTGCGTTGATCTTCAGACCGCCCATAGTGTGATGGATTCATCAAGTTGATGGAACAGGTATAAGAAAGCGCAGGAACATTCTCAAAATGCTCCTGCGCTTTCTTTGCTTAATCTTCTAATCCATGGCTACCGGTCACATTCCCCAAATATTTCTCCGGATCACTGTTCAAAATCAAATCCACGTAGCCCAGCGGGTCGTTATAGATAAGGTAGTCCAGTTCCGTCTGCTGCGCCATAGTCACATCCAGTACATCCTCGACCCCGGTGCAGCAGCTCCACGCAGCCGTTGTCCATGTTGAAATGGCAGGCTCTTGCATCGTACTTCATGTTTGTGTCCTCTCTGCCTTACGGTACCTTTACAGTTGTAACCTTTGTGATACGGTCTTTCTTCTGATAAGGTTTCGGACACACAGCCGTTTGGAACAAGCCGGAGCTTGTCGGGGCAAGGCCCCTCCATCTTGCTTGCGCAAGACCGCTCTGCCGCTTAAAAGCCCCACTGGGGCTTTCATTGCTGCGCAACCGCGGCATTCTCATTTCCGAAGAAAACAAAAATCCGAACCCTTCTCCTATCGAGAAAAGGTTCGGATTTTCATTGTTTGGTGCGGATAAGAGGACTTGAACCTCCACCGAGTTGCCCCGATTAGAACCTGAATCTAACGCGTCTGCCAATTCCGCCATATCCGCATATTCTGTTTTGTTCGCTGCCGTTCGGCTCGGAACGATAGTTATTATACCACGGAAAGCGGGAAAGTCAAGCGTTTTTTCAAAAAAGTTTTTGCATTCTTTTCCGCATATTTTATCTTGCGTCCCTGCGCGCAAAAACACAGGCATCTGCCCCGGTGATGCCTACTGCCGGGGCAGATGCCTGCCAGACCACGCTTCTTATTTTGCAGTTTTTCCTGAATTTTCTCAGATGCCCCAGAACAGCCAGAGGCTCCCCGCCCCCACGAGGACCGCTGCCAACGTGAACGGCACACCGATGCGCAGGAAGTCCCGGGTACGAACAGTCTCACCGTTCTTGCGGAGAATACCGATGGCCGCGATGTTGGCTGACGCGCCGATGGGGGTCAGGTTGCCGCCCAGCGTCGCGCCGGTAAGCAGACCGAAGTAGAACAGCTCCGGCTCAATGCCCGCGCCGCCGTTCATGAGGGCGGCGACGCCCTGCACCACCGGCAGCATAGCCGCCACATAGGGGATGTTGTCGATGAAGGCCGACAGCCCCACCGACGCAACTACCAGCAGCAGATAAAGATGCAGCGGCTCGTCTCCGGCTGCGGAGTGGAACAGCTGCGCCGCCGCGTCGATGACTCCCGCCCTGCTCACTCCTTCCAGCAGAATAAAGAGGCTGAAGAGCAGCAGCAGGGTGTCATAGTCCAGCGCCCGGAACGTCTCGGCCAGCGGCTTCAGGGAGCGGCTGCGCCAGCAGGCGCGGGCGGCACCGAAGAGGCACAGCCCCATGCAGACGAGCCCGCTGCGCAAGGTATAGAGCAGATGCAGCACGCTGCCAGAAGGCTCAGGCAGGAAAGACGCCGCGATGAGCAGACCTACCGTCAGCAGGAGAAGCGCCGTGGGGACGTCGTCCTCCACCTCCGTTTCCACCGTGACATGGACGGGCTGGCGCTGGTCCCGGAACAGCCAGAACAGCACCCCCAGCGAGGCCAGCGCTCCCAGCTCCACGCTCCAAAAGATGCCGGGCCGCCCCTCCATCCAGAAGAAATCGAAGAAATTCATCCCCGCAAAGCCGCCCAGCAGGATGCTCGTGGTGTCCCCCACCAGCGTTGCCGCGCCCTGTAAATTGGACGACACCGCAATGGCGATGAGCACCGGCACCGGCGACAGTTTCAGCCGCCGGGCGATGGCAAGCCCTACCGGAGCCACCATCAGCACGGTGGCCACATTGTCCACAAAGGCACTGATGAACCCTGCCAGCAGCGCCAGCACCGACACGGCCCACCGGACATTCGGCACATGGGCAATGAGCTCTTCGGCCAGCCGGGCGGGCATCTTGCTCTGGATAAAAAGAAAGACCGTACCCATCATTCCCGCCATCATCAGCAGGACATTGAAGTCTACGGCCCGAGCGGCGTCCGCCAGCGTGAAATCATACACGCCCAGCTTTCCCAGCAGCAGGAACGCCCCGGCCCCGCCCAGCGCGACCCAGGGGCGGTACTGCTGCACCGCCAGCATCAAAATATAAAACAGGACAAACAGGCTCAGCGCCAGTGTCATTTCGTCTCCTCCGCAGGTTCCAGAGGCTTTGCGTCTTCTTCTATCATCCGATAGCCGACGCCAAGCTCGTTGAGGATATAAGTATTGCTGCCCGGGCGGCTGCCCAGCTTTTTGCGGATATTGGCCATATTCACCTGCAGCTTCTTGGTGCTGCTGGCGTCCGTGTCGCCCCAGATGGCCCGGACGATGGCCGCATAGGTCATCACGCGCCCGGCGTGCTCGGACAGGAAAGCCACGATGTTGTACTCCGTCTGGGTCAGGCGAACCTCCTGCCCGTCCACGAACACCTTGCGGCGCTCGTAGTTGATGGTGAGGCCCTGTGCGCTGAACACCCCGCCGGGCAGACTGCCGCCGCCATAGCGGTTCACCCGCAGCGCAGCCCGCACCCGGGCCAGCAGCTCACCGGTGCCGAAGGGCTTGGTGATATAGTCGTTGGCACCAAGGTCGAGGGCCTCGATCTTATCCTGCTCGGTGGTGCGGGCCGACAGGACGATGATGGGGGTCAGATACTTCTGCCGGATGGAGCGGATGGCGTCCAGACCGTCCCGATCGGGCAGGCCGAGGTCCAGGATGACGAGGTCCGGGTTATAGGAGATGAACATGGTCATGCCCATCACGCAGGTCTGGGCCACCAGCGCCTGATAGCCGTTGGTCTCCAGCAGGGTCTGGATGAAGCTGCAGATGTTCGCCTCATCCTCGATGATAAGTACCTTGAATTTATTATTGCTCATCCTCTGTTTCCTCCGTATCCACTTCTTCGGTCTCCAGCCAGAACCGGATGGTCGTACCCTCGCCGGGCGTGCTCTCGGCCTTTATCTCGCCGCCGTGGGCTTTGATGATGGCCGCGCACACCGACAGCCCGATGCCCATGCCGTGCTTGCCGCCCGACGAGGTATCCTGCGTCAGGGTCGTGCCGGTGAAGAGGGTCTTGAGCCGCTCTTTCGGGATGCCGCAGCCGTTGTCAATGACTTCAAACACCGCCCGCTGCCCCAGCGTGAACACCCGCAGCGTCAGGCAGGTCATCCCCTTGGCGTGGAGCACCGCGTTTTCTAAAAGGTTCGTCAGCACCTGCTGGATGAGCATGGAGTCCATCGGGATGACGATGAAGTCATCCGGAAGCTTTACTTCCACCGGTACGCCGGGGTGGAGCTTCTGGAACCGCACCAGCACCGTATCCACCAGCTCTTCCAGCACGGTGGGCGTCTTCTGGATGGCGACGCCGTCGGCGTCGATGCGGGTGACGGAGAGCAGATTTTCCACCATCCGGTTGAGCCACTGGGCGTCGGCACAGGCCTCGGAAAGGAGCTTTATCTTCTGCTCCCGGCCCAGCGAGTCGTAGTTGTCGATGACCGTAGAGCAGGACCCGTAGATGGACGTCAGCGGGGTGCGCAGGTCGTGGGAGACAGCCCGCAGGAGGTTGGCCCGCATTTTCTCTGTCTCGCTCTCCATCCGCAGCTGCTCCTGCTTTTTGATGCGGGTGGTCAGGGTGCTCGTCATAAAGGAGACCACCAGCATCACCACGCCGGAGAAGATGTTCTCCGGGATGGTGAAGTTGAAGGCAAAGTAGGGCGTGCGGAACGCGAAGTTGACCGCCAGCACGCTGATGACCGAACCGGCCACGCCCCACCAGTAGCCGTCGGTGTACATGGAAACAAAAAACACCGCCAGCAGGAACACCATCGAGGCCACACCGTCGATGCGGCCGCTGATGAACTGGATGAGCGTCACACAGGCGAACGCCCCGATGAGCGCCGCCAAAAGTACCCAGACGTCCTTTTTCCGGAGCATCTGCTTCATTTGCTGTCCCTCCCGATATATATTCGGTTATACTGTAAAAGTATACCACAAATAAATTAAAGATACAGCAAAGGGTGGGCATTTTTCCGTGGTTCCAAAGGGTTGACAAAAGTGCGTTCCTGGCTCACAATAGAATCATCTTCTTTATCGTAATAAAGGAAAGGGAAAGAATATGCTGTATTTTGAGAACGACTACTGCGAGGGTGCGCATCCCGCCATCCTGCAGAAGCTGACGGAAACGAACTTCGAGAAGGTGTCCGGCTACGGCACCGACCCCTACTGCGCCAGCGCAAAAGAGAAGATCCGCGCCGCCTGCGCCTGCCCCGAGGCAGACGTCTTCTTCATCTCCGGCGGCACCCAGGCCAACTCCATCGTCATCGCCTCCACGCTCCGCCGCTGGGAAGGCGTCGTCGCCGCCGCCACTGGCCATGTGGCCGGTCATGAGGCGGGTGCCATCGAGTTCACCGGCCACAAGGTCATCGGCCTGCCCCAGAAGAACGGCAAGCTGGATGCCGCCACGGTGGAGGATTTCTGCAAGACCTTCTACGCCGACTCGAACCACGACCACATGGTCTTCCCCGGCATGGTGTATATCTCCCACCCCACCGAGTACGGCACCCTGTACAGCAAGGCTGAGCTCGAGGCCCTGTCCGCCGTCTGCCACACCTACCATATGCCCCTCTTCGTGGACGGCGCACGTCTGGGTTATGCGCTGGTGAGCGAAGGCACCGATGTGACCCTGGCAGACCTCGCCAGGCTCACCGACGTCTTTTACATCGGCGGCACCAAGGTGGGCGCACTCTGCGGCGAGGCCGTGGTCTTCCCCCACGGCGCACCGGCCCACTTCATGACGATGGTCAAGCAGCAGGGCGCTCTGCTGGCCAAGGGCCGCCTCATGGGCATCCAGTTCGACGTTCTCTTCACCGATGACCTCTACACCCGCATCAGCCGCAACGCCATCGAGACGGCCAACGCCCTCAAGAAGGGCCTCGCCGCCAAGGGCTACCGCTTCTTTATGGACTCCCCCACCAACCAGCTCTTCGTCGTGCTGGAAAACACCCAGCTGACCGCGCTGGAAGGCAAGGCAAAGTTCGGCTTCTGGGAGAAGTTCGACGACAGCCACACCGTCGTCCGCATCGCCACCAGCTGGGCTACTAAGATGGAAGAGATCGAGCAGCTCATCGCTCTGATGTAACTGCCAAAACTTTTCCCTCCATTTTATGCGAAACGCCGGTTGCTTTTGAGGCGTCAGTATGCTATCTTTGAAAGAAACATGAGTGGAAGGAAGGTTTTCTCTATGGGCTTTTTGGACAGGCTCTTCGGCGGCAGGGCAAAGACTGCGGAAGAGACGCGGTTCCCCGGTGAAAAGATGGTCGTCAAAGCCCCCATGGACGGCATCGTTCTCCCGCTGGAACAGCTCCCGGACGAGACGTTCGCCGCAGCCATCCTCGGCCCGGGCTGCGGCATCGAGCCCACCGGCAGCACGGTCTACGCTCCCTTCGACGGGAAGGTCACTTCCATCGTCCCCACCCTCCACGCTATGGGGCTGGAAAGCACCGAGGGCATCGAGCTGCTCATCCACATCGGGATGGACACCATCGCCCTGCGGGGCAGCAGCTTCACCCCGCTGGTCAGGGAAGGACAGGCCGTCAAAGCCGGAACGCCCCTGCTGAACGTGGACCTCGACGCCATCCGCGCCGCCGGGCTCTCCACCGAGAGCGCCGTCATCGTGACCAACGCCGACGACCTGCCAAAGCTCCATATCATCGCGGGCGGCATCGTCTCCACCGGCACGCCGCTGTTCAAATTCGAGTAAGATACAAAAAAGACATCTGCCATCGGCGGATGTCTTTTTTGTTATGCTCATGCTTTTTCGGGCTTATACTGCAGGACCCGCTCGGAGACAAGGCCGTTGAAGAACTGGATGAAGGGTCCGAGGCAGAACGCGCAGATGAGGGTACCCAGACCCACAAGACCGCCCAGGAGCCAGCAGAGCAGGGCGCAGAAGGCGTCGGTGAAGACGCGGCAGCCGAAGTACTGGAAGTGCGTGTAGTCCCGCAGACCCAGCGAGAGGTAATCGTAGGGCGCAATGCCGAGGTCAGCCGTCTGGTAGAGGGACGCGCCCAGCGCCGTCACAAGGACGGCCAGCACCACCCACACCAGCTGTTCCGGCAGGGACGCTGCCGGGCCGAAGGCCGCGGCAATGGGGTCGTAGAAGAAGGTTACGATGAACCCCATGCCGATGCCGTTGACGAAGGTGCCAAGGCCGATGTACTTGCGCCCGAACCAGAATTCCAGCGCAAAGAAGAGGATGTTGGTGGCGACGTTCTGCACGCCCAGCGAGATGCCCAGCAGCTCGGCAAGGCGCATATTCAGCGCGCTGATGGAGTCGTTGCCGAGATGGGACTGCTTGAAGAGGGCGATGCCCAGACCAATAATGACAATGCCCACCACCATGCCCACGATGCGGCGGGTGGTCGGCTTTTGGGTGGTCGAAGTGCTCATGAAACGGCCTCCTGATTTATTTTTCTCTATTATAACGCTGCAGGAGGGTCGGCGCAATCAATATTGCACAATGATCTGTTTCATTGTGGAAAACTCATTGTCTCAAGTCTTCTTCCAGCCGGGCCTTGTCCAGCCCCTCGCCGATGACGATGAGCACCTGCTGTCCCTGCGGGATGGGGGCCGCCGTCAGACCGGCGGCGGCAGCATTCAACTCATACCACTGACCATCATCCTCCACGAAGCCTTTCACACGGAGGACATTTCCGCAGGCGGGATCGGTGAAGAGGGACGGGATGTTCTTTTCCAGCTGAGCACGGGGCAGACCCAGCTCGAGGAAGTAGGCCGAGGTGAAAGCATCGTGCGCGTCGAAGTGAAGCTTTTCGCAGCTGGCCTGCCGGTAGCCGCACTTTGCGATGCGGGCCATATCGTCGCCGGTCAAATCGGCCCAGTCCCTCGCAATGATCTCCTCCGGGCCGAACTTCCGGGAGCACTTGCAGGCTTCCAGCGCACGGGCCAGATGGGCTTCTGCCCCCTGCTTCTGCGCGTCAGAGGCCAGCTGACAGCGGCTCAGGAGGACACTGCCCGCCCATGCACTCTCGGAAGCGAGGATATATTCTGCCTGCGGGGAAAGTTCTTCCGGCAGAAGGGCATCCACGATGGCGATGACATTGCCCAGCTGATACCAGCAGTCCAGCGGCTCGTCCCGCAGCACGTCGAAGAACTCGTCCACGTCAAAGATGCCGCTGGGCTCCACGATGACCCGCTCAAAGCCCCGCATGGCCATGGAGATGAGCTTTGTCCGCATCCGGCGCTGGTGGGTGTCGCAGTCGCAGCCGCCGCTGATGGTCTCCAGCTCCACGCCCTGCGCCTCGAGGTCCTGCAGGAGCATGGCGTCCACGTTCACCGCGCCGAAGTCGTTTTCCAGTACACAGACTTTGACGCCCTGCCCGGCCCACCATGCTGCGTATCTGCGCAGGAAGGTGGTCTTCCCTGCCCCGAGAAATCCCGTGATCAAATCTACCTGTACCATATTCCGTCCCTCCGTCGGTTTCTTTTTCCGCTGTCAGTATAAGCGAACGAGGCCGGATTGTCAAACAGAGGAAACGGCCCTTTCCCGGTCTGGGAAAGGGCCGTTCCGCCGCAATGCTGGGAGTTCCTTACAGGAATTCGACGCTGCCGTCCTCGATGTGGTACATCGCACCGACGACCCGCAGGCCCGTTTCCTCCTCGATGTTATGGATGCACAGGCTCTTTTCGATCTCCTGCACACTGTGCCGGACATTGAGACAGCTGGCCTTGTAGGTGTCTGTTTCATCCCCGATGGCCTTCTTGATCTCGTCCGTGATGTAGCGGATATAGCCGGAGGGCTCGTGGTTGATGGCGGCATCCACCGCACCGCAGTGGGTGTGCCCCAGCACCACCACCAGCCGACAGCCCAGATGGCCGGCAGCGTACTCGATGCTGCCCAGCTGGTGGTCGTCGATGATGTTGCCCGCCAGCCGGATGACGAACAGCTCACCGATGCCCGCCGAGAAGATGTTCTCCGGGATGACCCGGGAATCCGAACAGGTGACGATGATGGCGTAGGGCGACTGGCCCTTCGCCCAGGTAGACATCCGGATACGGCGGGAAATATCGCCGCTCCCGTTTTCCGCGTTCAGGTATTTCAGATTGCCCGCCGCCAGCTTGTAGATGGCATCGGCCGCGGTGCAGACTGGGGTCTCACGCATTGCAGCAGCCTCCTTGGGAAAAAGTGGTAAAAAGTATCCTGCAAAAATGCCCGGCCGTCCAACGAAGGGCAGCCGGGCGGGAGCTCAGTTTATCAGAAGTGGATGACGCCGAGGATCAGACCAGCGACGAGGCAGACGATGGAAACGCCCCACTGCCAGCCGAAGCAGTACTTGATGTGGTCCTTGATCTCGACACCGGCCAGACCGATGCCCAGATAGGTAGCGGGAGCCACCGGGCTGATGAAGGTAGCACAGTTGCGGCAGACGACCATTGCGATGGCAATGTGAGCCGGGCTGACGCCGAACTGGTTGCCGACGCTGACCAGAACGGGCAGCAGGCCGTAGAAGTAGGAGTCGGTATCGAACAGCAGAGCCAGAGGCACGCTCAGGACGCCGATGATGATGGGCAGGAAACGGCCCAGAGAGGTGGGGATGACGTTGGCCATCATAATAGCCATCTTTTCCATGATGCCGCTCTTGCTCAGGACACCGAGGAAGACACCGGCGCACAGGATGGTGGAAGCCATGCTCAGGCCAGCGGAAGCGTGGCTCTTGATGATGGAGTTGTGCAGCTTCTTGCCGCGGTAGTTGACCAGAATGCCCAGAGCGCAGCCGACCATGAAGACGTAGTAAGAGGGGAAGATGTCCATGACCAGCACGATAATGACGGCCAGAGTCAGGATGACGTTGAAGATGAAATTCTGGGGACGAGCCAGAGTCTCGTCCTTCTTGCCGTCGTCGGAGTCGTCGTACTTGTCGGCATCCTCAGCAACGATGGCATCGCCGAGCTTTGCGATGCGCTTCTTCTCCTGCAGGCCCCAGAAGATGGCAGTGCCGATGGCCAGCACGAAGCCGACGACCTGCATGGGCATGAGCTGGAACCACAGGTCATTGGGCTCCATCTCGATGACGCTTGCGGCGCGCATGGTGGGGCCGCCCCAGGGCATCAGGTTCATGACGCCCATTGCGGTGACGCAGATGAGCAGCAGGGTCTCACGGCGCATATGCAGGCGCTTGTAGACGGGCAGCATGGCGGGGATGGTGATGAGGAAGGTGGAAGCGCCGCCGCCGTCCAGATGGCCGATGATGGCGATGAGGCAGGTCATCAGAGCAACGCCGACGACGTTGTTGCCGACCTTCTTCATCAGCGCACCGATGATCTTGTCGAACATACCTGCATCGGTCATGACGCCGAAGAACAGGACGGAGAAGATGAACAGGACAGCCGTACCGTGGACGCCCTTGACGCCCTCCTTGATAAAGCCAGCCATTTCATCCAGGGTGAAAGCACCGGTAGCCACCAGAATGGCTGCGGTGATGGTCGAGACGCTGACGAATGCCAGTGCAGGGACCGTGACATTGCGCAGCAGCAGGACGATGACCGCAATCACCGTTGCAAAGCCGAGCAGAGCGAGGATCGTATCACTCATGGGTTTGTACTTCCTTTCCTTTTTTCATTTGCCGGGGATGCATTCCGTTTTATCCTCCGGAATCATTCCCGTTCGTTATGGTTCCAGTATACAGACTCAAACTTACAGCCCAAAGCCCTTCTCGTTACGGTTTGTTAAGAAATTCCTTAATATCCTGTAAGATTGCGTATGGAAGGTTGGATACAATAGAGTGCAACGCAAAAGGCGTCCTTTCGGACGCCTTTTGCGTTGTTTATTCTTTCCGGCTGCTCCGTATCTGGGCCAGCAGCGTAGACGCCGACACAGGTTTTACCACATAGCCGTCGATGACGCCGTGGCTGCGGGCGTCCACGATCTCCCTTGTAGGGGCATTGGTCATCACGATGCGGGTCATGCCCGGGTAGCGGCCCCGGATGGCCATGCAGAAATCCACGCCGCTGCTGCTCATCAGGCTCTCGTCGATGGCAAGGACGTCGAAGGGCTGCTGCTCCAGCAGCTGGCGCAGCTCGCCCCGGCGGGAGCAGGTGGACACGCTCAGGCCCAGCGCGCTGAGGTCTTTGTCCAGCAGGTCGAGGACCTTGTTGTTGTCGTCCGCCGCCAGGATGCGCAGCTTGCTGTCCACGCCCCACTGCAGCTGTTCGCGCTCCTGCTGCTGCTCCAGCACCGGCAGATAGACATAGAAGGTCGTGCCTCTGCCGATGGTGCTCTCCGCCCGGATGCGGCCCCGGTGGGTGCGGATGATCTGGTCCGCCAGCGCAAGGCCGAGGCCGGTGCCTTCGCCGGTCTTTTTTGTGGTGAAGAAGGGCTCGAAGATGTGCTGCATCGTCTCCTTGTCCATGCCGCAGCCGGTGTCGGTGACGCTCAGGCAGACGTAGCTCGACCATTCCTCGGAAATCTTCTCTTCCGGGAAGAGCGCCGCCAGCTCACTGCGCGGCACGACACTGCCCCGGATGGTCAGCTTTCCGCCCGCAGCGCCGATGGCGTGGATGGCGTTGATGCTGATGTTCAGCAGCACCTGCTGCAGCTGGGTCGCATTGCCCAGAACGCATTCACCGCTCAGCTCATTTTCTTCCTTCAGCTCCACGTTCTTCGGGCAGTTCGTCTCCACCAGTTTCCGGGTCCGATGGAGCAGTCCCTCCACCGACACGGCGTCGTAGACCGTCTCCACGTTTTTCCGGCTCATGGAGGAAATCTGTTTCACGACCTCCTGTGCCTTCTGCGCCGCCTCGCTGATCTCCATCGCGTTGTCATAAATTTCGCTGCCCGGGTCGGCGTCGGCCATGATGAGGTCGGCATAGCCGGTGATGGGGGTCAGGAAGTTATTGAACTCATGGGCGATGCCGCCGGTGAGGGTCCCCATCATCTGCAGCCGCTGGTCGTGGGCCAGCGACTCTTCGCTGCGGTGGAGCTCTTCGAGGGTCTGGTTCAGGGTCTTCAGATTGCTGATCTCGGTCGCGCTGCGGCGGTCACGCTCCTGCAGCCGGAACATCTGGAACATGAAGAGCACCAGCACCAGCGCCACGCCGCCGAAGATGAGGACCACCTTCACGAAGCTCTGCTGTACCGGCTCGTAGAAATCGTCGTAGTCCACCACAGCGCTGACGATCCAGAAACTGCCCCCCACGTCCAGATGACGAAAGGCGCTTATCTTATGCACCCGGGGCAGATCCGGGTCGGCCCACCAGTAAGAGTAGTAGTCCAGTGTGCCGGATTCCTCTTCCTGCTGAGCGCGCAGCAGCTCACTCAAACTGCTCATGTCCAGTTCCTTCCCCTGATAGATGCGCTGGCGGCCCTCCACGACCTTGATGCCCCACTGAACGGCTTCGGGGTGCATGACCACAAGGTTATCGTCATTCTTTATCATGATGTAGCCGTTCCTGCCGACATGGATCTCCGAGATGAGCTGCTGATACATGACAGTGGAGTCTACCACGAGGCAGGCTGTCTCACCCCCGGCCTTCTTCTTCATCACAAGATAGTGCTCGCCGCCACTGTGGTACTGCCAGTAGGAGATGTCCTCCGTCCGGGTGATGAGGACATCGCAGACGGCGCTGAGGCCGTAGCAGCTGTAGATGACCTCGCCGTTGCTGTTTTCCAGCCAGACGTCCCGGATGGTATCGCTCCGGGCCACCGTGGGGCGGAACGCTTTGCTGGCCTCCGCTTTTCCGGCGATGGAGTCCAGCCGGTCGGCGTATTCTTCCAGCAGGACGCGGATGCTGTCGGCGGTGCTCTGCACCACCAGCTCCATCTGCCGGGTCTGGCTGTCCATCATGGCGGTGCGGTAGTCCTTCCATACCATACCCACCACGACAGCCAGTGCGGCTACCGTGACGACGCCGATGGCCAGCGGCACCCACAGGGTGCGCAGCGTCTGGAAGCGTATCTTTTTCGGGGCGTTCTCCTTCATATCGAGTCCTCCTTTGGGGCGGTCTTGCTCTTCCTGTCTAAAAATGTTATAATTTTATTTATCACAAGTGAAACAAATTTTCCGGTCAGAAAAGTGCAGGGAGTTATCATGTCGTATCATGTTCTTATTGTAGACGACGATCCAGCAATTTGCAAACTTTTATCGAAAGTTATGATAAGCAATGAGATGGACCCTCTCGTCGTCAACAGCGGCGCGGCGGCGCTGGACCTCATCGCGCGGCAGAGCAGCACGCTGGATATGATCCTGATGGACATCACGCTGGGCGACATGGAGGGATTCGATGTCATCCAGACCATCCGGCGCAACGGCGTCACCACGCCGGTCATCATCATCAGCGGCCGCAACGAGGACTACGATTTCATGTACGGCCTCTCGCTGGGCGCCGACGACTATGTCACCAAGCCCTTCCGTCCCCAGATTCTGGGCGCAAAGGTCAAGGCCCTCATCCGCCGCAGCAAGAGCTTCTCGCAGGAGAACAACCAGCAGATCAGCTGCGGGCCTTTCCTCTGCGACACCACCACCATGCGCTTTTATAAAAACAATGTGGAGCTGAACCTCTCCGAGAAAGAGCGCAGCCTGCTGCTGCTCTTCGTGCGTCACCCGCAGCAGGTGTTCACCAAGGATATGATATACGAGCAGATATGGGGCAACCTCATCGCTGTGGACGACAACGCCATCATGGTCTACATCAACCGCCTGCGCAGCAAGATCGAGGACAACGCCCGCACGCCCCAGCACATCATCACCATCCGGGGCGTCGGCTATCGTTTCGTGCCGTAAGAGCGTCATTTATTTTTTCATAGAAACAAAGAAGAGCAGCCAACTGCGCGCGGTGCAGTTGGCTGCTCTCTGGTTTTATGCCGGTATAAAACACAAAACCTTGAAAAAGGAGAATCGCATGAAGTTTGTGTGCATATTTAGCCGCAAAAGCGGGGGTGAGAAGAGCGAAGGAATCTCCGTGAATCCATTCCGAAGCGTGGTTGGCAAGCCACATTCCCGCTTTTACGCTATATCACTCAATCTTCGCGGAAAGAGAAAGGCTTGACTTCGCGGACGACGTCCATGACAGTGCCGTCGCGGGCCTCGATGATGCCCACGATGCGGTCGCCGAACTGGACCTTCTCCGGCTCGCCGACGATGGAGTAGGCGATGTCGCGCAGCTCCTCGATGGTCTTCAGAGGCACGCAGTCAGCGGCCTTCAGAGCCTCCAGCAGGTCGGGACGGCGGGGGTTGACGGCGACACCGTAGTCGGTGACGACGATGTCCACGCTCTCGCCCGGGGTGGTGACGGTGGTCACGTCGGTGCAGATGGCCGGGATACGACCCTGCAGCAGAGGAGCGATGACGATGGTGCATTTTGCACCCTGTGCGGTATCGGGATGGCCGCCCTGTGCGCCGGTGATGATGCCATCGGAGCCGACGACGACGTTGCAGTTGAAGTGGGTGTCCACTTCCAGAGAGGCCAGAATGACGTAATCCAGCTTGTTGACGAAAGCGCCCTTGTTCATCGGGCTTGCGTACTCGCCAGCAGAGATGGGGAAGTGGTTGGGGTTGGTGCGGACATTGTTGACCGCGTCCAGGTCGAAGTCCTGCGTATCGACCAGCTTGCGAGCCAGACCGCGGTCCAGCAGCTCGCACATGGGCTTGGTCAGACCACCGACGCCCAGACCCATATGGATGTTCTTCTCTTCCATGATCTTGGACAGAGAGATGGTGGAGGCGATGGATGCGCCGCCGACACCGGTCTGATAAGAGAAGCCGTCCTTGAAGTACGGGGTGTTTGCAACGACCTGGGTGCAGTACTCGGCCATCAGGATCTTGCGCTGGTCGGTGGTGGGCTTAGCAGCGCCGGTAGCGATCTTCTCGGGGATGCCGATCTGGTCCACGACGCAGACGTAATCCACCTTGGTCTGGTTGATCTCTGCGGGGTAGTTGGGGTAGTCCACGAGGCAATCGGTGACAGCGACGACATAGTCAGCCATCTCAGCGTCCACGTAAGCATAGCTCAGGACGCCGCAGTTGGTCTTGCCGCCCATGCCGGAGCAGTTGCCGTACTCGTCACAGGAGGGTGCGCCGATGAAAGCGATGTCCACATGGGTCTCGCCGGTCTCAATGGCGCGGACACGGCCGCCGTGGCTGCGCATGGTGGCCAGCCCCTTCAGCTTGCCGTGGGAAATAGCATCGCCAATCTTGCCGCGCACGCCGGAGGACTCGATGTTGACGATGGTGCCGTCCTCGATCATGGGGACGAGGGCGTCATGAGCCTTGCCCAGAGAGCTTGCGCTCAGGGTGATGTTCTTGAAGCCCATCTTGTGGATCTCTTCCATGACCATGCAGACCACGAGGTCGCCCTCGCGGAAGTGGTGGTGGAAGGAGACGGTCATGCCGTCGTGGGCATTGCACTTGACCAGAGCCTCATGGATGTCCTTGACCATCTTGTCGTGGTCATTGCGCATCACGGGGGTGACCTTCGGGCTGGCCTTCTGGAAGGCCTTGCCGTCTTTATAATTGTTGCCCTGGAAGACCTCTTTGCCGGTGCGCTCGAGGATCTCTTCGGGAATTTCTCTGCCGACTGCGTTCAACATAATTACAAATCCCCCTTATACACGCCGGATGCCTTTGCCAGATCGATGGTGCGCTTTGCACCGTCGTAGAAGGCGATGTCGATCATCTTGCCGTCAACGGTGAAGACGCCGATGCCCAGTGCCTTCTTGGAGTCGATCTCCTTGACGACCTTCTCAGCGAAGATGATGTCCTTCTGGGTGGGAGTAAAGATCTCGTGGACGATGGGGATCTGACGGGGGTTGATGATGGACTTGCCGTCGAAGCCCATCAGGTGGATGTTCTCGACGTCCTTGCGGAAGCCGTCCATGTCCTTCAGGTCGGTGTAGACGGTGTCGAAGCACTGCACGCCTGCTGCGCGGGCTGCAATGATCATCTGCTGGCGGGCACCCATCAGCTCGATGCCGGTGCCGGTGATGTGGGTCTGCAGGTCCTTGGTGTAGTCGCCGCCGGACAGTGCGATGCCGAACAGACGCTCATCGCTCTCGCAGATCTCCAGAGCGTTCATCACGCCGCGGGCAGACTCCAGAGCGGCGATGATCAGCACCTCGCCCTCGGGGCGGCCGTAGGTCTTCTCGTCCTCGGCGATGGCAGCAGCCACGCGGTGGACATCCTCAGCGTGCTCGGTCTTGGGGATGCGGATGGAGTCGCAGCCGCCGGCCACACAGGCACGGATGTCTTCACGCCAGTAGGGAGTGTCCAGACCGTTGATACGGACGACCCGCTCTGCACCGCGGTAATCCACGGTCTTCAGGGCGTGATACAGGCTGAAACGGGCGACATCCTTCTGGTTTTCGGCGACAGCGTCCTCGAGGTCCAGCATCAGGGAGTCGGCCTTATAGATGTAAGGGTCTTTGATGAGGCCGGGCTTCTGCGCATTCAGGAACATCATTGTGCGGCGCAGGCGCTTCTTGTTCGGATTATTCATCGAATGGCACCTCCCCAAGGCAGATTCTCATACTGGTCAACAGAGCGGAACACCGCGCCCTCGATGCGGGCCTTCAGGGTACAGTCCAGTGCGCCCTTGTCCACGATGGTGATGCGGACGTTGTCGATGTCCAGATTCTTCAGGGTCTCCAGTGCGACCTTGCGCAGCTGGTTGCCGTACTGATGGATGACGGAGCTTTCGAGGGAGAAATCGATCTTACCCTCACCCGGCTCGACGGTCACCATGCAGTCGCTGGATTCCAGAGTGCCAGCCGTGGCTGCTTTCTTGATCTCCATGCTTTTTTCCTCCTTGGCAGGTGGTTTCTTCAATCGTTATACCGTACTTGCGGGGCAGCGCCTCACTGCGCCGCTCCTGATGGTTCTATCATAATCGTACAATCTTACAAAAGGCATAGCGTCAGTCTTAATATTCGTTAAGAATCGCCAAAAATTTCTCTTGTACACAAGACATATTCCATTTTGGCATAGTTTCCGAACCACCACAATGCCGATCCACCGTTCCCCGGTTTCGGAGAGCAGCAGACCGACTCTGAAACTATGATACCTTAAGACCGGACGTTTGTAAAATCGTCAGATCCAATCTTGAACCATTCTCTGGGAGAATGGTTGCTTACTGGTTGTTCCGATAGTAGTTGATGAGGCAGCCGTCGGCGATGATCTGACGCTCCGGCTCGGTGAGGGCACCGGTGGAGACCGGGAAGGCGGTCACGGTGCCGTCCGGTTTGACGGCGTAAGCAGTAAAACTGGCCTTGTTCTCGAGAACTGCCTCGCGGATGCCGGGCACAAAGATGTAATCGCCCAGTTCAAACACCTCGGGGTTCTCTACGAGGAAGGGCGTCATGCCCCAGTTGATGCAGTTGGAGCGGTAACGCTTGGTGGCGTACTGCTTGGCAAAGTTAGCGGATGCACCCATGACACGCTGGCAGGAAGCGGCCTGCTCACGGGCGGAACCGTCGCCGGGCATATTGGCGAAGATGGTGGAGCCGATGTCGGTGTGGGCGGGATCGTTCTTCACACCAGCCTTAGTCAGGGCAGCATAGACGTTCAGGACTTCCTCGGGAAGGGCCTTGCCCGCCTCGCGGTCGCGTTCGATCTGGCGCATGACCTTGCTACGGGAGACGTACTGGGGATCGCGGCGGCTCAGAGCGAACTCCGACAGACGTTCGGGGTTGGAGCGATAGGAAGAAGTCTCACCGGAGGGGATCAGCTCGTCGGTGGTGGTGACGGGGTCGGTGATGTAGGAGCAGACCTTGACCAGCAGGTCGTTGGTCAGGGCAGGCATCTCGGGCCAGTCCTTGATGTTCGGGCCGAAGCGCAGCTCGGCATCCGGTTCGGCATGGCCCCAGCCGTTGTAAACGCGCTTCTCGTACAGGGAGGCGTTGTAGTGGTACTCAGGGTTCGTATACTCCACGTCCAGATCGGTGGCAGCGGTCAGCTTGCCGCCGTTGGCTGCGGTGGCCGCGATGGACCGGGCGTCCATCAGGGCAACGGCAGCCATCTGACCCTCGCCCGGCTTGGAACCCTCGCGGTTCGGGAAGTTGCGGGTGGTGTGGCGGATGGAGAACTCGCCGTTGGCCGGGCAGTCGCCTGCACCGAAGCAGGGGCCGCAGAAGCACTCGCGCATGATGGCACCGGCGTTGACCAGATCGTTGGCACGGCCATTCTTGAGCAGCTCGGCCAGGGCGGGCATAGAACCCGGATAGATGCTCAGGGTGAAGGCACCGTTGCCGCAGCTCTGACCCCGCAGGATGTCGGCAGCGGCGCAGATGTTGTCGAAGGTGCCGCCGGCGCAGCCAGCGATCTCGCCCTGATCGACCCAGATGGCACCATCGTGAAACTTGCTGTCCAGATTCATCTTGGCACCCTTGATCTGCTTGTTGGCCTCTTCCTGTACAGCGTGCAGGATGTCGGCAGCGTTGGCCTGCAGCTCGTGGATGGTGTAGGTGTTGGAGGGGTGCATCGGCATAGCGATGGTGGACTCAATGGTGCTCAGGTCGATGTAGACGCAGCCATCGTAGTAGGCCACCTCCGCAGGCTGTAGCTTCTTGAAGTCCTGCGGACGGCCGTGGATAGTGTAGTAACGCTGGGTCTCCTCATCTGTGACCCAGATGGAGGACCAGCAGGTGGTCTCGGTGGTCATGACGTCGATGGCGTTGCGATACTCGATGGGCAGGCCGGCAATGCCGGGGCCGACGAACTCCATGACCTTGTTCTTGACATAGCCCTTCTTATAGACGGCACCGCAGATGCTCAGAGCCACGTCGTGGGGACCGATGCCCGGGCGGGGCTTGCCGGTCAGGTAGATGGCGATGACCTGCGGACGAGCGAAGTCATAGGTGCGGCCCAGAAGCTGCTTGGCCAGCTCGCCGCCGCCCTCGCCGACCGCCATGGTACCCAGTGCACCGTAGCGGGTGTGGGAGTCGGAGCCGAGGATCATCTTTCCGCCGCCGGCCATGGTCTCACGGTTGTAGCTGTGGATGTTGGCCATGTTGGTAGGGACGTAGATGCCGCCGTATTTATGAGCGGCGGACAGGGCGAATTTGTGGTCGTCCTCGTTGATGGTGCCGCCGACAGCGCAGAGGCTGTTGTGGCAGTTGGTCAGGACGTATGGCAGCGGGAACTGCTTCATGCCGGAAGCGCGGGCCGTCTGGATGATGCCGACATAGGTAATGTCGTGGCTGGTCATCGAGTCGAACTTCAGTTGCAGCTGGTCGGGGTCACCGCTCTTGTTGTGGGCCTGCAGGATACCGTAGGCCATAGTGCCTTTCTCAGCTTCCTTTGCGTCTACGGTGCGGCCGGTCTTCTGGGCCACTTCCTCAGGACAGGAGCAGATGGTCTCGCCGTTTACGAGGTAGATCCCGTTATCGTATAATTTCAGCATGGTGCTCTCCTTTTTTCACACATTTGCGTTCTTATACTCTCTCAAAAAGGCACTCCGGAAAAGGGGAGCCTCCCCTCCCCGGAGTGAATCAGACTTTTACAGAACCATAGAAGCGATGAGGTTGAATATAGCTGCAACACCGATGCTGATAGGCGTTGCGACGAACAGCAGACGGTTGAACAGGCTGCTGCGCTCTTCCTCATTGCCACAGGAACCCAGAATCAGGGAACCGCCGGAAGAGAAGGGGCTGATTGCACTGCTCTGCGCGCCGAGAACCGTGCAGGTGAACAGATTGGCTGCGCCCAGACCCGTCGTTGCGGACAGGCCGGGGATCAGCGGGAACAGAGCCGGGCAGACAACACCGGTGGTAGAGCTGAAGAAGCTCATGACTGCGCCGACCAGACTGAATGCGATCGGAACCAGGAAGGTCGGAACGTTGCTGCCGATCCAGTTGGACAGCAGGTCAATGGTTCCAGCCTCAACTGCAACGGCGATCAGCATACCAGCTCCGGCGATCATCAGGATAGTATTCCAAGGAACACGAGCGATGATCTCCTTCTGCGGAGCAAGCTTCATCAGCAGCGCAATGACAGCGAAGACGAATGCGACCAAGCCGACGTCGATCTTTCCTGCAACCAGCTTGATGACCGCATTGCCGGGGATCAGCAGCTTGAGCAGCGGGAAAACCAGAACGACTGCCATCATCGCGACCATGAGATAGAGCGTCTGCTTCTGTGCGGTGGTGTATGCTTCCGGTTTTTCAAACTTGATATCTTTGCCGATGTTGCGGTTTGCAGGCAGTGCAAAACGGAAAATCGTAACGAGGATCAGAGAGAACAGGACTGCCAGACCGAACATTTTCAGGCAGGTCACGAAAGAATCAATGGCTTCCAGTTCGGGAGCTGCCTCATAGGAGCTGTCCATCAGACCACGGAAGATAACGCCAAGCGCAGCCGTCGGGAAATCACCGCCCGCCAATGCGCCGCAGTTGATGGCGACTGCACCGGTCAGCTTGTCCATCTTGGACTCTTCGCAGATGAGCAGCGTGATGGGAGCGAGGAATGCCAGAACCGTGAAGTACGCTGCACCCATGACCGACAGGATGACAGCAACGGCGAACAGTGCATATGGCAGCATTCCCGGGAATTTACGGCAGGCATACAGCAGCGAGCGGGAAATCTTTTCCAGCGTGCCATTGGCTGCTGCAACATTATAGAACAACGAAACGGAGATGATGACGAACATCGTGTTCGTCGGCCAGAATGCAATCAGAGCTTTCGGCTTGAGATCCAGCCAGAAACAGCCGATAAAATATGCAAATACAATGCAGAAGAAACCCGTATTGATCTTGGTTTTATAGCCAAGAAAGACTGCCAGTGCGATGGCAGCGATAATAACAGCACTTTGCATGGAACATCCTCCTTATTCCACTTCTTCGGCGTTACTCGATGCCGAGCAAGCCTGCCGCAATGGTGTGCGACATATAATAGATCTGCTCGTCCGGCACACCATGATCCGACAGATATTGGAGATACTGCTGCATCGCGATCTCCCAGTGAGGATTCTCGGTCTGACCGCCGTCTGTGCTGATGAGCACGTTCTTATAGCCGACCTCACGGATGACCTCGAGGTTTTCGGGCAGATTGCTCTTGTACTTGCCGCCGCCCATGTTCTGTGCATAGCAGCGTTCCAGCAGAACATCGTAATCCTTGACGATCCGTTTCTGGTCTTCGATGCTCATGTCGACGACCCACCATTCCGGATGGGTGACGACCAGCTTCTTGACACCGGCAGCGCGGGCTGCATCGCAGACGATGAAGCTCTCTTCGGGGGAAATATGCGCCGTGCCGAGTACTGCGTCATAATCCTTGACCAGCTGGAAGATGTCCTTCATCTCGGGAACAATTTTTCCATTCTCGGTCACCTTCACGCCATCGTCCGGGTTCTTGCCGAACTTTGCCAGATGGTTCTGGGCGTGCTGTGTCGGCAGCCAGACCACTTTGGCTCCCAGCTTCAGCGCGACCTCGACCGCCGCCGGATTCAGGCCGCCGACCGGATGGTTCAGGGTGATGCTGCCGAACATGGTAAAGTCCTTGTCACCATGGACGATCTTGTTATAATGGTTGCACAGATAAGCCCGGTCCATCGTCGTACCCTGATGGGTCTTGATGACAATGGCTCTTGCGCCCACCTTGACCGCGGCATCCGTCAGCTCCAGATCGTCATACGCTCTCAGTCGAAGATCCGGATTGGTGTGGACGTGCATATCAATAACGCCCTTCATTGGATATACGCTCATGTTTTACCTCTTTTCCATCATGATCCTGTACAAAAGAATCCTCATCTGCAGTTGAAGTTCTGGTGATTTTAGTATATAATCATTTCTGTGATTGGAAAAGTCCTGTTTTTATAATAGCCCCTATAGGCAAAACCGATAGAGAAAAAGAAATTTCTGTCGTTTTTGGAGGAATTGTCATGGATCTCCGCGAACTATACTATCTGAACGCCCTTGCCGAAGAGCAAAGCATCTCGAAAGCCGCCGAGCGGCTGTACATCGCGCAGGCCAGCCTGAGCCAATTCCTGCGCCAGTTCGAGGCGCAGCTTGGCTCTCCCATCTTCGTGCGCACCAACAAGGGTATCCGCCCCACCCCTTCCGGCAAGGTTTTTCTGAGTCACGCTAAGCACATCTTAAAAGAGTACCAGCAGGCCCAGCAGGAGTTCTGGGACAACGAGAACACCGTCGGCGGCACCGTGTTCTTCGGGGTCAGCTCCTTCCGCGGCAGCTATGTCATCCCGCCCATCCTGAAAAAATTCTACGACCAGAACCCTCGGGCTACCATCAACATCTACGAGGGCAACAGCATGAATCTGGTGGAGAAGATCCGGGAGGGCGAGCTGGACCTTGCGCTCTCCGCCTACCCCATCGTCAGCACCGAGGGCATCCAGATGGAATACCTCTACCGGGACGAGGTGCTGCTGGTCGCCACCAAAGACCACCCGATCTTACAGCAGGCCCACATGGACGAGACCGGGCGGCTCCGCGTCTCGATGGAGGAAGTCACCCGCCATGAGTGCATCCTCAGCGGCAAGGATACCATGCTGGGTCACCTGATCCGAAGTGCGTTCGAAGCCTACGGCCTGCGGCTGAAATCGAAGCACGACAACATCACCGCCGCATTTGCCGCATCCATGGCACGGGTTGGCCTTGCTCTGGCTTTCACCTACCGCTCCTGCATCGTCGAAGAGCCGGATGTCGTCTACCTCTCGCTGGGGTCGCAGGGGCTTTACCTCCGGCTGGCCCTGCTCTCCCCCACCACCGACTACCGCTCCAAGGCGACGCTGGCCCTGACCAAGCTGCTCCGCGAAGAGCTGAGTGGCAAAAACGCAGATAAAAAGACACCCTCGCCGTCCAATCAGATCAACGAAGGTGCCCTGTAAGGTTCGATTCTGTTTATGCGTGGTTGAAGCCTTTGCCGAACACCTCGGTGGTGCTGAGCATCGAGATAAAGGCGTTGAGGTTTTCCTTATGGATAAATGCCTGCAACTGCAATGCCTCGCGGTGGGTGAGGGTCGTATAGATCATGTAGTGGGGCCGGTCGGTATAGGCACCGTAGCAGGGCGTATAGGTCGCACCGCGCACCAGCTTGCGCATGACGAAGTCACAGATGGGGTCTTTGTCGTCGCAGATGATGAGGATGGCCTTACACATCTTCATCTGCTCGAGAACGGCATCGACGACGAGGCTCTTGACCGTCAGACCCACGAAAGAGTAGAGAGCGGTGTAGAGGTCGAAGACGAAGCAGGCTGCCAGCACCATGGCGAGGTCGGTGATAAAAAGCGCCTCGCCGGTGTTCTTCATATGGGCGTATTTTTTCAGGATGAGGGCGACGACATCGGTGCCGCCGGAAGACGCGCCCACGTTGAAGAGCAGAGCCGACGCAATGGCGGGCAGGGCGATGGCGAAGACCAGGTCCAGCATGGGCTGGTCGGACAGGGGGCCGCTGAGGGGAACATATTTTTCAAAAAGGGCCAGCTCTGCCGTCATGACGACGGTAGCCCATCCGGTGCTGATGGCAAAATCCTTGCCGAGGAATATCCAGCCCAGAATGAGCAGGAGGATATTGGCGCAGGATGAAAAAGCTGAGGCCGACAGAGGCGTAAGCTTTGCCACAAGGGCCGCGCCGCCGGTCACGCCGCCGAAGACGAAGTTGTTGGGGAATTTGAAGAAGTATACGCCGATGGTCATGATGCTGATACTCAGGGTGATGATAACGTATCGGCTGACGATCTGCAAGGTCTTTTCCCGCGTGCTGATCTCCATTTGACTGTTTCCTTTCGCCGTCCGCGCGGCACTCTCTTCTCACACAAAGGGCCGTTTCTCTGCCCATTACTTGTGTTATTGTAACACTGCCCACTGCGCCGTTCAAGAGGAAAAACTTTTCCGCACAAAAACCGCCCGCTTCGTTTTCCACAAAGCGGGCGGCAGCTGTTGAATTTATGGAAGTGCTTACAGCTTCTTGCCGGTCAGCATCTCGTAGGCTTCCTCATACTTGGCGATGGTCTTGTCGATGACGTCCTGCGGCAGGTCATAATCACTGTCGGGGTTGGCCAGCAGCCAGTTGCGGACGAACTGCTTATCAAAAGAGGGCTGACCGTGGCCGGCCTCGTAGCCCTCCAGCGGCCAGAAGCGGGAGGAATCGGGGGTCAGCATCTCGTCGCCGAGGATGACGTTGCCCTCCTCATCCAGACCGAACTCAAACTTGGTGTCGGCGATGATGATGCCGCGGGAGAGGGCATACTCAGCGCACTTCTTATACAGAGCGATGGTGTAGTCGCGCAGCTTGGTGGCGTACTCCTCACCCTTGCCGGGGAACAGCTTTTCCAGCACGTCGATGCTCTGCTCGTAGGAGATGTTCTCGTCGTGGTCGCCGATCTCAGCCTTGGTGGAGGGGGTGTAGATGGGCTCGGGCAGCTTCTCGGACTCCTTCAGGCCCTCGGGCAGCTGGATGCCGCAGACCTTGCCGGTCTTCTGGTAGCTGGCCCAGCCGCTTCCGGTGATGTAGCCGCGGACGATGCACTCGACGGGCAGCATGGTCAGCTTGCGGCACATCATGCTGCGGCCCTCGTACTGGGGCTGCTGGAAGAACTCGGGCATCTCCTTCACGTCCACGCTCAGCATATGGTTGGGCAGCAGGTCGCGGGTGTAGTCGAACCAGAACTTGCTCATCTGGGTCAGCACTTTGCCCTTGTTGGTGACTTTATTCTTTAAGATAACATCGAATGCAGAGATGCGGTCGGTGGCGACCATGATGAGGCTGTCGCCGTTGTCGTAGATCTCGCGGACCTTGCCTTCCTTGATGGGCTTGAACTCAGTCATAGCAAAACTCTCCATTTCCCTTATTCCGTAGGTATCTTTCAGCGTAGGAACAACCTCTCAGTCTCGCTATCGCTCGACAGCTCCCCTAGCGAGGGGAGCCTCTGGCGAAGAGATAAGGCTTTACGGAATGCCAAAGCCTCCCCTCGATAGGGGAGGTGGCACGCCGTAGGCGTGACGGAGAGGTTTCACCGTTTACACTATAATCTTATCACAGGAATTGTCCGTTGGGAAGAAACAGATGGGAGAGAAATGGGCCGATTTTTGGTTTTTTCTCGTGAAAAGTGCTAAAATCCAGCTTAAATTTTCGTCGTTTTGACGGCAAAAGTCGTACTTTCGCCCCATTTTTGCCTGCCTTGCTGACCGAAACGCCGTCATTGACGAAATTTGTGAAAACGTGTATCATGGGTAACGGCATCGCATTTTTCAACTTTTGTCTTTTAAGGAGGTCCATGCCATGCGCCCTCTCATCATCGCCCATCGCGGTGCGTCCCATCTGGCCCCCGAAAACACGCTGACCGCGTTCCGTCTGGCAAAGACGCTGGGTGCGGACGGCTTCGAGTGTGACGTTCAAATCACCAGGGATCGTCATCTCGTGGTGGCCCACGACTACCTCACCGACCTCAAGACCGGCGTCCACGGCAACATCCCGGATATGGACTTTGACGACCTGCGCCAGCTGGATTTCGGAAAATGGAAAAGCCCGGAGTTCGCAGGTGAAAAGATCCCCACCCTCGAAGAGGTTCTGGAAGTCGCGCAGGACTTCAGGATGATACATATTGAGTTAAAGCCCTACTTGGACCGGGACGAAGAGATCGTGGACCGGATCATCGACGCCGTCCTTGACGCCGGGCTGGAAGAAAAGGCCGTGCTCACCTCCTTCGAGTACGGCGCCCTCCGCCGGGTGAAAGAGCGGATGCCCCAGATGGCCACCTGCGCCATGACCCTCAGCCCCGAATCCCAGCTCAGCCAGCCGGCCACCTTCTGGGAGAAACTGGGCCTCAAGAAGACCGACCCTCTCGTGGAGAAGCTTTCCAGCCCCCAGGCCCTCAGCGAAGCGGCCGCTCTGCTGGAAGACCCCAGCAGTCTGGACGAAGAGAACAGCGTCCTCATCTACTACCTGAAAGACCGTCTCGATTTTCTCTACTCCATCTTCCCCGGCATGAACCTGGCCGAAATTTTGCAGCAGTATTATTATCAGACGGATTTTGTGAACTATGTGGCCCAGTTCGGCTTCCCGGTGGATTACGTCGGGCCGGAGTACCACGCCTTTTTCCGGGACAAAGACCTTATCCCCAATGCCCACGCCCGCGGCTTCAAGGTCGCGCCCTGGCCGGTGGGCGTGGAGAGCCGGGACGACCTGCGCCAGCTGTTCCGGCTGGACCCGGAGCTTGTGGTCACGAATAAGCCCGAGGTAGCCGTTTCCATCCTCACCGGGCTGGGCCAGTGGGACGAATCATCCAAAGAGGGTTGACAGCCCTCTTTTTTTGGAGCATAATAGTCCTGTATCGAACAGTTTTATGTGAAACAGTTCGGTGCTCGAACATTCACAGCAAAAGTCAAACCAGAAGGATGATACTATGAACCAAGCCTTTGAACCCGCCTGCACCCCCATCGCGCCGCCGTGGGAGGCGCCGCAGGTCATCCCGGCCCAGCTGCGCCGGGTGAACAACCTTATTTTCCGCAAGATAGGCCAGATTGCCCGCACCAATGGCGTGGAGGCCGTGACCCCCATGCACGGCTGGATCATGGAGTATCTTTACCGGCACTCCGAGACCCCAGTGTTCCAGCGGGACATCGAGCGGGAGTTCTCCATCACCCGTTCCACTGTCACCAACATCCTGCAGCTCATGGAGCGCAAAGGCTACATCACCCGCCAGAGCGTGGAGCAGGACGCCCGCCTCAAGCAGCTGGTCCTCACCGAAAAAGGCCGCCAGTTCCACGAGGACACCATGCGGGCCTTCCACCAGACCGATGAATATGTGGCCGGCCTGCTCACCGAAGAAGAGAATACCGAGCTGCTGCGGCTGCTGAATAAACTGTATCTGGGACTAAAGTGAAACAAATATGAACTTTTTCCGAAACTTTGGAAAAAGCATTGACTTTAATATTGTTTTGTATAAAATTGTTCCGTACCAAACAATTTATCAAAGGAGGCTCAAAGTATGATAAAGAAGCTTGCTTCCCATCTGGGCGAATACAAACGCGCCGCTATCCTGACGCCGATGTTTTCCGCACTGGAAGCAGTCATGGACATCCTGCTGCCCACCATCATGGCGTTCATCATCGACCTTGGCATTGAAAAGGGCGATATGAACGCCATCGTCAAATACGGCCTGCTCACCTTCGCAGTAGCGGCCATCGCCCTGCTGCTGGGCATTCTGGCCGGCAAGTACGCCGCCGAGGCGTCCACCGGCTTTGCCGGCAACCTGCGCGATGCGATGTATGAGAATATCCAGCATTACTCCTTCTCCAACATCGACAAATTCTCCACCGCCGGCCTCGTCACCCGTATGACCACCGACGTGACCAACCTGCAGAACGCTTTCCAGATGATGGAGCGCATGTGTGTGCGCGCCCCGGTCCATCTGGTGTTCGCACTCATCATGACGTTCAGCATCGGCGGTCCTCTGGCCCTCATCTTCGTGGTGGCCATCGCCTTCCTGCTGGCCGTGCTGGCAAGCATCATGGTCCCCACCTTCAAAATTTTTGACCGTGTTTTCAAGAATTACGACAACCTGAACTCCTCCGTGCAGGAGAACGTCTCCGCTATCCGCGTGGTCAAGAGCTTCGTCCGCGAGGGCTTCGAGAACGAGAAGTACACCAAAGCCTGCGAGGGTCTGTATCAGCAGTTCGTCAACGCAGAGAGCCGTCTGAGCTTCAACAACCCCGCCATGCTGACGGCTATTTACGGCTGCAACATTGCCCTGAGCTGGTTCGGCGCAAAGTACATCCTGCACGGCGCGCTGACCACCGGCCAGCTGAATGCTCTGTTCGGCTACATCATGAACATCCTGATGGCTCTGATGATGCTGAGCATGGCTTTCGTCATGATCTCCATGTCCGCCGCTTCCGCAAAGCGTATCGTGGAAGTCCTGGACGAGAAGACCGACCTGCCCCCCGCCAAGGCTCCCGTGCAGGAAGTCAAGGACGGCAGCATCCGCTTCGACCACGTCACCTTCAAGTACAAGCACGGCTCCGGCCAGCCTGTCCTGAACGACATCACCTTTGACATCAAGCCCGGCGAGACACTGGGCATCATCGGCGGCACCGGCAGTGCAAAGTCCAGTCTGGTGCAGCTCATCCCCCGCCTGTACGACGCCGAGACCGGCACTGTCAGCGTGGGCGGCGTGGATGTCCGGGATTACAATCTCGACGTCCTCCGCCACGAGGTCTCCATGGTGCTCCAGAAGAACGTCCTGTTCTCCGGCACCATCCTCGACAACCTCCGCTGGGGCAGCGAGAACGCCAGCGAGGAAGAGTGCATCCGTGTGGCGAAGCTGGCCTGCGCCGATGAGTTCATCGAGCGCTTCCCGGACAAGTACAACACCTGGATCGAGCAGGGCGGCTCCAACGTGTCCGGCGGCCAGAAACAGCGTCTGACCATCGCCCGCGCCCTGCTGCGCAAGCCGAAGGTCCTCATCCTCGACGACTCCACCAGTGCCGTGGATACCGCCACCGACGCAAAGATCCGGAAGGCGTTCCGTGAGGAGATCCCCGGCACCACCAAGATCATCATTGCACAGCGCATTTCCTCGGTGCAGGATGCCGACCGCATCCTCGTGCTGGACAACGGCCAGATCAACGGCCTCGGCACCCACGAGGAACTGCTGAAGAACAACGCGATCTATCAGGAAGTCTACAACAGCCAGACTCAGGGCGGCGGCGACTTCGACAAGCAGGGAGGTGAGCAGTAATGGCAGAACAGAAAGCAAAAGTCGTCCATGGCCCCGGCCCCCGCGGCATGGGAGGCCCGCGTCCGAAGGTCGAGAACCCGGGCAAGCTGCTCAAGCGCATCATGGCAGAGGTGTTCCAGCACTATCTGCCTCACTGCATCCTCGTGCTCATCTGCATCGTGGTCAGCGCGCTGGCCAATGTGCAGGCAAGCCTGTTCCTGCAGACCCTTATCGACGACTATATCATCCCCATGACCCAGCAGCAGGACCCCAGCTTTGCACCGCTGGCCGGTGCGCTGGTGCGCGTTGGCTGCATCTATGTGGTGGGCATCCTCGCTGCATGGCTCAACGCCCGCATCATGGTCAACGTCACTCAGGGTACCCTGCGCAACCTGCGCACCCAGCTCTTTACCCACATGGAGAGCCTGCCCATCAGCTACTTTGACACCCATCCGCACGGCGACATCATGTCCGTCTACACCAACGACGTGGATACCCTCCGCCAGATGCTCAGCCAGAGCATCCCGCAGCTGGTGTCCAGCGCCATCACCATCGTTTCCGTCTTTGCCAGCATGTGCATGCTGAGCTGGCAGCTCACCATCGTCACCATGCTGATGGTAGCCCTGATGCTCTTCTGCTCCAAGAAGATCACCCAGCAGAGCGGCAAGTACTTCATCGCACAGCAGCGCGACCTCGGCAAAGTGAACGGCTACATCGAAGAGATGATGGAAGGCCAGAAGGTCGTTAAAGTCTTCACCCACGAGCAGAAGGCCCTCGAGGGCTTCCGCGAGCTGAACGACAAGCTCAAGGACAGCGCCAAGCAGGCCAACAGCTTCGCCAACATCATGATGCCCGTCAACGCTCAGCTGGGCAATATCAGCTACGCCATCTGCGCTCTGGTGGGTGCAGCCATGGCCGTCACCGGCATGGGCGGCGTCACGCTGGGTACTGTCATGGCGTTTCTGTCCCTGAACAAGAGCTTCAATATGCCCATCAGCCAGGTGTCCATGCAGGCCAACAGCATCATCATGGCACTGGCCGGTGCAGAGCGCATCTTCAAGATGATGGATGAGCCCAGCGAGACCGATGAGGGCTATGTCACCCTCATCAACGCCAAGTACGACAAGGACGACAACCTCGTGGAGACCAACGAGCGCACCGGCATCTGGGCCTGGAAGCACCCCCACCACGACGGTACCACCACCTACCACAAGCTGGAAGGCGACATCACCTTTACGGACGTCGATTTCGGCTATGTGCCGGGCAAGACCGTCCTGCACGACATCAACCTCTATGGCCGTCCGGGCCAGAAGATTGCCTTCGTCGGCTCCACCGGCGCCGGCAAAACCACCATCACCAACCTTATCAACCGCTTCTACGACATCCAGGACGGCAAGATCCGGTACGACGGCATCAACATCCATAAAATCAGGAAAGCCGACCTCCGCCGCTCTCTGGGCATCGTGCTGCAGGATACCCACCTGTTCACCGGCACGGTCATGGAGAACATCCGCTATGGCCGTCTGGAGGCCACCGACGAAGAGTGCATCGCCGCAGCCCGTCTGGCCAACGCCGACGGCTTCATCAAGCGCCTGCCCGAGGGCTACAACACCATGCTGACCGGCGACGGTGCGAACCTGTCGCAGGGCCAGCGCCAGCTGCTGGCCATCGCCCGTGCAGCCGTCGCCGACCCGCCGGTGCTCATCCTCGATGAGGCTACTTCCTCCATCGACACCCGCACCGAGGCTCTGGTGCAGCGCGGCATGGACGGCCTGATGTACGGCCGCACCAGCTTCGTCATCGCCCACCGCCTCTCCACTGTCCGCAACGCAGACTGCATCGTGGTCCTGGAGCAGGGCCGCATCATCGAGCGCGGCAGCCATGACGAGCTCATCGCCAAGAAGGGCAAGTATTACCAGCTCTATACCGGTAATCTGGCCGAGAACTAAAGAATAACGCAAAGAGGCCCCGGCAGCAGCTGCCGGGGCCTCTTTGCGTTATATCAATCCAAATCGTGCTTCTTACAGAACTTCTTGCTCACCCAGTACATCCCGGCCCAGATAGCGAGGGCGAGGATGAGATACACCGGATTTTTCAGCGAGCTGACCAGCGACTGGCCGAAGAGAGCCATCATGGCCACCATAACGGCCTTGCCCGCCAGAAGGGTGAGCAGATAGCGCTTCTCGTCAAAATCCGAGATACCAAAGGCCAGATGCAGGAACGACGTGGGCGTGAAGGGCAGGACGGCCAGCATGAAGAGGCTGGCCGTGTCCACATGGCTGACCCACTGCTGGGCCTTTTTCAGCTGTTCGGAGCGAGAGGCCAGCTTCCAGAAAAAGCGTTTGACCACCCGCCGCCAGAATAAAAACACCACCGTGCCGCCTGCGGCCACACCGAGCCAGCTGTAGACGAAGCCAAGAAATCCGCCGTGGGCCGCGATATTGAGGGCCACGATGGCGATGAGGGGCAGCGGCGGAAAAATGGATTCCAGCATCGCCAGCAGGATAGGGACCAACGGTCCCAGCCCTTCAAAGCCCTCTAACAATGCCTCCCAGAATTCCAGCGTACCCAGCTGGTGGAGCCAGTCGATGAGCGTCGTTTCCATCGTGCTCGTACCATCCCTTTCGTTTCTGCCTGATGTTTCTTCTTAGTATATCCAGCATCTATGACCGGGATATGAACAAAATCTGAGCATTTTTGCCTTTTTCTTCCTGTCTCTCCTTACAATATGAAACAGCGTTGTTCTTTCCTGCACGATATTTTATTCTTCTGCCTCAGAAGATGTGCCGGGCGGCCTCTGCTTCGGCGGCCTGCCGTTCGGCCTTGAGGCGCTGACGCTCCAGATACTGGGCTTTCTGCTTTTTCCAGCGGACCAGGCTTGCATCGTCCGGCATCTGGACGCAGCGGGCGAAGGCCCAGTGCAGGCCGTCCCGGCGCGACATCCGGTATTTCTGGAACACGCCCCGGCCGGCCTCACCGCCCCGGCCCTTACAGACGGGACACTGGGACAGCGTGTACCAGCCGCTGCTCCCTTTTTTCAGCCAGACGTCATCCGGCTGCAGGGCCGTGCCACAGACCGGGCAGGCCATCGTGCCGATGACGGGGTCCAGCTTCCACATAGACTGGTCCAGATAGCCTTGGAAGACCCTGAAATCCCGGTAGTCGCCCGGCGTGGGGCAAAGGCTCTGGCGCAGGGTGTCCTCCTCGCTGGGGTAAGCGGCCAGTCCGGCCCGCAGGTCGAGCAGGCGGCAGAGGTCGGCGGTATAGAGGGTGTCGGACAAAGCGTCGTGGAAGGGGCGTTCCAGCGGGATGCCCATCCGGGTGACGACATTTTCCAGCTTCATCCCCTCGCCTTCCTTGCGGGGGTACTCCCGCAGAAAGAGCTGCTGCAGGTCGTACCAGACCGTCGGGCGGCTCTCGTCGAGATTGCAGAGGAAAAGGTTCTGCTTGAGCACCGGCACGTCATCCATGCCCCACTCGGCGAACTCGGCGTCCGGGCCGCACCACTTCATAAAACGGCGGAGGCCCTGGATGATGGGTTCACCCTTGTCGAGGTCCTCCTGCGTCAGACCGGTGACTTTGGCGATGTGGTGCTGCAGGCAGCGGAAGATGCGGGGACGCAGGTGGATGGAGAAGGTATCCAGCACGTTGGCGTCCTCGTCGATCTTGACGGCGCCAATTTCAATGATCTCCCCCCGGAACGTCTGCTGGACGCCGTGATAATTAAAGATAAACGGCTGATAGCCGATGTTCCACTCCAAATCGAATAAAACTAAGTTGCGCGGCATTTGTGTCTGGTATCCTTTCAAAAAATGAACTTTTCAATGGCCTCAGCCACGCCGTCATGGTTGTTGTCGGCGACAGTTACATAGTCCGCTGCCTCCTTGACGGGGGTCTCTGCATTCTGCATGGCCACACCCACGCCGGCAAAGCGTATCATAGAGCGGTCATTGAGGCCGTCGCCGCAGGCCATGAGGTTGTCGCGGGTCAGACCCCTGCTTTCCAGCAGACTACCGAGGCTCACGTCCTTGGCGACACCCAGCGGCACAGCCTCGATGAAGAAGGGGCTGGACGGGTAGAGGTCGATCTCGCCCGCAAACTGTTTCCGGCCTGCTTCCAGCACCTCGTCGCGGCGGGCGGGGTCGAGGGTAATGAGCATCTTGCAGATGGGATAATCCACATAGGCGGCAAGGTCCTCCACCTTCTGCATGGGCAGCTTGCAGGTAAAGCACTCCTTCAGCGCCCACTCGTCCTCGGGGCTTTCGGTGACGACGCCCTGCTTATTATAGGTAATGATGGCCACGCCCTGCTCCCTGGCGAAGGCACAGAGCTGCGGCACATACTTTGCATCCAGCTGCTTGCGGTAGAGCGTCTCGCCGGTAGCACAGTCGATGATGGCACCGCCGTTATACGAGAGGATGCAGCCGCCCTTTTTATCCAGTCCCAGCTCCTTTGCCAGCGGCATGATACCTGCCGTGGGACGGCCCGAGGCCAGCACGATGGTCACACCTTTGGCAGCAGCTGCATCCAGCGCTGCGCGGGTGGCGGGGGTGACGACCTTCTGGTCATTGGTCAGGGTGCCGTCGAGGTCGAGCGCCAGCACACGAATATCTTTCTTTTCCATATCCAGCCTCACTTATTTTTACAGGCCGGAACGTCCCGGCCCTGTCGATTTTATCGCATACTTTTTTATTGTACAATGAATGCACCACTCAGTGCAAGACTCTTTGTCATATTTCTTCGGCACCTCGGAGTTTGTTTGAAAATACAAACTGTAGTTTGCGGCAAAAAACACGTAAAGATAGACATTTCAAACTACTTCCTGTAAAAAGTTAATACGTCTTAACATCGTCAAAAAACCTTGCAAATTCCGAAATCTGCGCTATAATATCCGCAGAAACACTTATTCCATGCCCTTTGGGGTACATGAGGGAATACGATAAAAAGGAAGGTATACTACTATGGTCGATATGAAGAAGATTGCTCTGTTCGCTGCCGGCACCCTGTTCGGTTCTGCTGGTTTCAAGCTGCTGTCCAGCAGCGATGCCAAGAAGGTCTACACCCAGACCACCGCTGCTGTCCTGCGCATGAAGGACTCCACCATGGAGACCGTCAGCAAGGTCCAGGAGCAGGCCGGTGACATCCTCGAGGATGCAAAGGCCATCAACGAGGCCCGCGCTGCCAAGGCTGAGGCTGAGGTCATCGAGGACGCTGCTGAGGCAGAGACCACCGAGACCAACGAGTAATTTTGCAGTCTCTGAGCCGCCTGTGGGCGGCTCTTTTTATGGTTATTTTTTGCAATACGCAGAGGATATTCTGATATGAAATGTACTATTCTTCATGAGAGCCGCGGCCGCCTGCGGGTACACGTCTGCAATGTGCGGATGACCCTTCACCGGGCCGATGTGCTGGAAGCCTATCTGAACCACCACGACGCCGTGAGCAAGGCCAGGGTCTACGAGCGGACGGGCGATGTGGTGGTGTATTACACCGGCTCCCGCAAGGACGCCGTCGCCGCCCTGAGCACCTACCGTTTCGATGACCCCGAACTGGACGCACTGGTCACCAGCGCCGACAGCCGCCGCATCAATCAGGAATATCAGGAAAAGATGTATAACCTCTTGGCAGGCCGGGTGCTGCGCGAGCTGTTCCTGCCCGCCCCGCTCAACGCCGCCTACACCGTGTTCCGCTCCATTAAGTTCCTCTGGAATGGTGTGTGCTGCCTGTGGCGCCGCAAACTGGAAGTCGAGGTGCTGGATGCTTTGAGCATCGGCGTTTCCATCCTGCGGGGCGATTTCGCCACCGCAGGCTCCGTCATGTTCCTGCTCAACGTCGGCTCCCTGCTGGAGGAGTGGACCCGCAAGAAGAGCCTCGACGACCTGGCCCGCAGCATGGCCCTGAATGTCGATAAGGTCTGGGTCCGCGCACAGGGTACCGAAGTGCTCATGCCGCTCACCAAGGTCCATCCCGGCGATGAGATCGTCGTTCGCTCCGGCAACATGATCCCGCTGGACGGCACCGTCATCGAGGGCGAAGCCATGGTCAACCAGTCCGCTCTGACCGGCGAGTCCATGCCGGTGCGCAAGACCATCGGTGCCACCGTCTACGCCGGTACTGTGGTGGAAGAGGGCGAATGCGTCCTGACCACCAGAGCCGAGGGCGGCGCAAACCGCTACGACAAGATCGTGGCCATGATCGAGGAGTCCGAGAAGCTGAAGTCCAGCACCGAGAACCGTGCGCTGGCTCTGGCCGACCGTCTGGTCCCCTGGTGCCTCGGTGCTACCGTCGTCACCTACGCCCTGACCCGGAACGCCACCCGCGCCATCTCCTGCCTGATGGTCGATTTCTCCTGCGCCCTCAAGCTCTCCATGCCGCTGGCCGTTCTTTCTGCCATGCGCGAGTGCGGCGCAAGCCATATCACCGTCAAGGGCGGCAAGTACCTCGAGACCCTGTCCAAGGCCGACACCATCGTCTTCGACAAGACCGGCACCCTGACCCGCGCTACCCCCAAGGTGGTCAAGGTCGTCCCCTTCTCCGGCTGCAGCGAGAGCGAAGTTTTGCAGCTGGCCGCCTGCCTCGAGGAGCACTTCCCCCACTCGATGGCCAACGCCGTCGTCCGGGAGGCCAGGGAGCGCGGCATCTCCCACGAAGAGATGCACTCCGAGGTGGAGTATATCGTGGCCCACGGCATCGCCAGCCGCGTCAGCGGTGAGCGGGTCGTCATCGGCAGCCACCACTTCGTCTTTGAGGACGAGCACTGCACCATCCCCGAGGACGAGCGCGAGAAGTTCGATAACCTTGAGCCGGAGTATTCTCACCTCTATCTGGCCGCTTCGGGCCGTCTGGCCGGCGTCATCTGCATCGCCGACCCGCTGCGTCCGGAAGCTTCCCGCGTGCTGCGCGCTCTGCGCGGCCTCGGCATCACCAACACCGTCATGATGACCGGTGACAGCGAGCGCACCGCCGCCGCCATCGCAAAGCAGGTGGGTGTGGACCAGTTCTTCGCCGAAGTCCTGCCCGAGGACAAGGCTGCTTTCGTCCAGAAGGCCAAGAGCGAGGGCCACACCGTCGTGATGATCGGCGACGGCATCAACGACTCCCCCGCCCTCTCTGCCGCTGACGTCGGCATCGCCATCAACTCCGGCGCTGCCATCGCCCGCGAGATCGCAGACGTGACCATCAAGGCCGACAGCCTCGAGGAGCTGGTCGTCCTCAAGACCATCGCCAACTCCCTGCAGCGCCGTGTCAGCGCCAACTACCGCTTTGTGCTGACCTTCAACTCTGCCCTCATCGCGCTGGGGGCAATGGGCATCCTGCAGCCTGCGTCCTCTGCTATGCTGCACAACCTCTCCACCATCGGCATCAGCCTCAAGAGCATGACCAACCTCATCCCTGAGGAAAAGGCTCAGAAGGCTCTGGCAGAAAAGAACTAAATCCCATCCAGATACAAAAATACCGGCTGTGCATTCAACACAACCGGTATTTTTATGTTCAGATATTACTCAAGGCCGATCTGCTGGGCGTACTCTTCCAGCAGCTCCCGCTCGAGGAAGGGGGTCTTGACGCCCTCGCGGTCACGGTAAGTCTCATGGCCCTTGCCGATGACGGCGATGAGGTCGCCCTCCTGTGCGTGGTCAACAGCATAATGCAGGGCGTCGAGGCGATCGGGGATCTCCACGAACTTTGCGTCCGGGTTGCCCTTGTTCATGCCCACGCGGATGTCGGCGATGATGTCTTCCACCTTCTCAAAGCGGTTGTTGTCCTCCGTGAGGATGGAGAAATCGGCCATCTTGGCACAAATTTCGCCCATGCCGTAGCGGCGCAGCTTGGAGCGGTTGCCGCCGCAGCCGAACACCACCACGAGGCGGTGGGGGTCGTAGGCCCGCAGAGTCGTGAGCAGACTCTCGGTGGAGACTTCGTTGTGGGCGTAGTCCAGCAGGATGGTGAACTTCTTGCTGATGGGGACCAGCTCCACGCGGCCCTTGACCACGCAGCGGCTCAAACCTTCGTGGATGGCCTCATCGGGCAGGCCCAGCACCTTGCCCACAGTGAGAGCGGCCAGCGCATTGTAGACGCTGAACTCGCCGGGCATATTCACCTTGACGTCCATATCGTCCTTGCCGGAGACATGGAACTGGACGCCGAGGAAGTCGTGGGTGCGGAGCAGCTGATAAGTACCGGCGCGGTAGTCGGCCTTCTCGCTGCAGCCGTAGGTCACCAGCTTGCAGGTGTGGCCTTCCAGCAGGGCCTCGGTGTTCTCGTCGTCGATGTTCACGACGCCGGTGGTGCAGCGCTTGAAAAGCTGACCCTTCCAGCTGCGGTATTCTTCAAAGGTCTTGTGCTCGCCGGGGCCGATGTGGTCGGGCGAGAGGTTGGTGAAGACGCCGATGTCGTAGTGGATGCCCGCCACGCGGTCCATCATGAGGCCCTGACTGGACACCTCCATCAGCGCCGTGTCGCAGCCGGCGTCCAGGAACTCCCGGAAAGTCTTCTGCAGCTCATAGCTCTCAGGGGTGGTGTTGGCCGTCTCCTGATGGTGGCCGAGGAAGTAGATGCCGTTGGTGCCGATCATGCCCACCTTGCGGCCTGCGGCTTCCAGCACGCTCTTTATCATGTGGGTGGTGGTGGTCTTGCCCTTGGTGCCGGTGACGCCGATCATGGTCATCCGGCGGGAGGGGTTGCCGAACAGGTTGCCGCTCATGAGTGCCAGCGCATAGCGGCTGCTCTCCACCTTCAGCACGGCAGCGCCGGGGACGGTGGAAAGGTCGATGTCGTGCTGGACCACCAGCGCCGTCACGCCGTCGGCCACGCACTGGGCGGCGTAGTCGTGGCTGTCCCGCTGGGTACCCACGATGCAGACGAAAAGCCGGCCCGGGGCCGCCTTGCGGCTGTCGTAGATGATGTCCTCGATGTCAAGTTCAAGGCTGCCCTGCACCAGCGTATAGGACACGCCCTCCAACAGTTGTTCCAGTTTCATCGTTCAAATGCTCCTTATTGCTGTTCTGCCGCTGCGGCGGTAGGATCTTCGGCGGGCGCGGCTTCCGCGCCCTCAGTATCGGGTTCGGTGCCGGAGGCTTCCTCCGGCTGGTTCTCGGCTTCTGCCTCCGCCGGGGCGGCAGGCTCTTCCGGGGCCGTCCAGCCCGAGGGCAGGGTCGGCTCCCCCTGTGCGAAGCGGAATTTGCGGCTGGAAGAGGCGCTCAGGTGGCTCAGATCCAGCATACCGGTGTCGGTGGGCGAGCAGCCCTTGCCGTCCTCGTTGAGCAGGACATACTTTGCCAGCCGGAGTTTGTAGTCCAGCTCATTCAGGGTACCCAGAAGCACGCTGATGCGGCCCTGATACAAAAACGCCATCTGCTCCGGGTCCTCGAACTCGATGCGGGTGACATCCGCCCCCAGCTCACTGCTGTCCAGTGCGGTCAGCAGAGTGTTCAGGGACTCGAGCCGCTTATCCGTGGGCGGTCCGGCCTCGCTGGATGCGGCGCTGTCAGACGCCGCGCTGCCCGAAGACGCGCCGGACGGTCCTGTCTCAAATTCCAGCTGTGTACCCGGCGTCGTGGATACCGGCTCGCCGCCGCAGAGGATGATAAGGTCCGGCTGGGCCGAATCCTTATCCAGTATCTTCAGCCCCGCAGAAAGGCTCAGCCAGCCGCTGGACGTCTGCATGGCGTAGACGGCAGTGGCCGCGTTGGTCCGCACCACTACGGTGTTAGGGTAATCCCGCTCCACCCGGATATTTTCCAGCAGCGGGAACTGCTTTTCCAGCGCAGCGGCCTTTTCGGCGGGGTCGAAGCTGAAGATGTTCTCTTCCGCGTGGACGCCCAGCGCCTGCAGGATCTCAGCGCTGGAATAGCCGCCCACCTCCTGCACCGCCTCTCCATCAACCGCCACTTCTAAGGTGTTTATCTTGAAGAGCATGGTCACGGTGAGGTAGACGCCCACCCCGATGACGCAGAGCAGCAGCGCCAGCGCCGTCAGGCGGCGGATAGCCCTGCGGCGGCGGACAGCGGCACGAGTCAGGCGGCGCTTCTTTCTGCCCTCCCGCCGGGCCGGGCTGCGGAGGTTCGCCTCCGTGGGGCGGTAGCGCCCGCCGCTCTGGGGCCTCCGGGCGCTCTGGACGTTCTGAGGCCGCTGGCCATTGCGGGGGCGTCTCCCATTTGTGGGGTAGGCGGTCGTGTTCTGACGGGGCCGCTGGCTTCTCTGCTGGCCCTGACGGCGGCTCTGGTTCTGGTTATTGGGCCGTCGCGCCGTCTGCTGGGGGAACTGGATGCTGTTGTCCGCATATCCCGAGCTGTGGTTTTCGAACGTCACATTGCCGCCTGAGAAGTCCAATGTCTGCTCCTGATAGCCCTGCGTCCGGCGGCGGTCCTGATTCGAGGGACGCCGGTCCTGCGTCCAGTCGTAGGCTTTGCGGGGCTTTCCCTGCCGTCGGGCGCTGTTCTGCTGGATCGAACTGCTGGGGCGTCGGCTGTTGTTCCGATCCTGCTGCATGGTGCGGCGTCGCCTCCTTTCCGTCTGATTATTTTATCACAAGAGTGCTGCCGAATCAATCACGGCGTCTTGACCAGTTTCATCAGGGCGTCGGCGATGCGGTCGAGGCTGTCGTCCACCGAGAGGGTGCGGGCATTCTTGCCCATGGCGGCCAGCCTGCCCGGCTCGGCCAGCAGGCCGGAGACGGTAGAGACCAGCTTCTCGCCGGTCAGATCTTTTTCCTCGATGACCACAGCGGCACCGGCCTTCTGCAGCTCCATGGCGTTGTAATACTGGTGGTTCTCCGCCACATTGGGGCTGGGGATGAGGATGGCGGCGCGGCCCTCGGCTTCCAGTTCGGCCAGCGTCAGCGCACCGGCACGGCTGATGACGAGGTCGGCAGCGGCCAGCAGCTCGGGCATATTGTTGATATATTCCTTCACCACGAGGCTCTCGCCGGGAGCAAAGCCTTTTTCCTTTTCGAGATTTTGAAACAGCTCCACGCCGTACTGTCCGGTGGCATGGATGTGGAGCACAGGCTTGTGCTCTTTCTGCTCCCAGGCGCAGAGGTCGGCCACCACCTCGTTGACACGGCGGGCGCCGAGGCTTCCGCCGAAGGAGAGGATGACGGTGCGGTCACCGGCACCCAGCTGGGCGCGGATGGCGTCCCGCTCCCCCGCCTTCTCGAACACTTCAGGCCGCACCGGGTTGCCCACGACCTGCGTCTTTTCGGGCGCACCCAGCTTTTCCACAGCGGCAGACACGGCGGCGAACACGATGTCCACGTCCGGGGCCAGCAGCTTGTTGGTCACGCCGGGGAAAGCGTTCTGCTCATGGATGGCGGTCTTGATGCCCCTCTTGGCGGCGCAGCGCACCACCGGGCCGGAGACGTAGCCGCCGCAGCCGATGACGAGGTCGGGCTGCACTTCCTTCATCATGGCTCGGGCTTTCGGGCCGGAGAGGGCCAGGTTCCAGAGGGTGATGATGTTCCGCTTGATGTTGTTCAGGGAGAGCCTGCGCTGGAAACCGGTGATCTCGATGTGGTGGAAGGGGTAGCCCGCCTGGGTCACAAGGCGGTATTCCATGCCCTCTTTCCGGCCTGCAAAGTGTATCTCGGCGGACGGGTCGGCCTTTTTGATGGCTCCCGCGATGGCCAGAGCCGGGTTGATATGTCCGGCAGTTCCGCCGGCTGCGATAAGTACACGCATGGTGATTTCCTCCTTATTTGGATATGCTCAATATCCCATGTTGGGGTCGAGCCGGATGGTGTTATTGGACTTTTCTTTTTCCCGCTGTTCCCGCAGGGCGCGGAGATTCTCCCGCTCGAGGCGGGCGCGCTCGCCGCCCCGGCCGATGTTTATCATCACGCCCATCTCGGCCAGCAGCAGGATGAGGCTGGTGCCGCCGGAGGAGAAGAAGGGCAGCGAGATGCCGGTGTTGGGCAGGGTGTTGGTGACGACCGCGATGTTGCAGAACACCTGCCACGCAATTTGGGCCATGATGCCGATGCCCACCAGTGTGCAGTAGCGGTTCTCGGCGTGGAAGGCCAGCCACAGCCCCTGCACGAGGAAGAGCACGAAGAGCAGGATGACGATGACGGCACCCACGAAGCCCAGCTCCTCGCACACGACGCTGAAGATGAAGTCGTTGGTGCTCTCGGGGAGCCAGAGCTGTTTTTCGATGCTGTTGCCGAGGCCGAGGCCGGTGACACCGCCGGAGCCGATGGCGTAAAGGCTCTGCAGGGTCTGGTCGGTCATCTTGCTCAGGTCGTGGGTCCAGCCGTCCAGACGGCTCTGTAAGTACGGGATGGAGTCGATGTGCTCCAGCACGGTGCGGAGCAGCAGCACAGCAGACGCGCCGCCCGCCCAGGTGATGATGCCGCCGCTGCCGCCCAGCAACAGGATGGTGCCGCAGATGGCCGTCGTCAGGACGATGCCGGACATATGGGGCTCAAGCATGAGCAGGATGACCACCGGGATGAGGGGCAGCAGCGGGACGATGAGTTCCCGCACGATGCGCTGATAGAGCCACTGGCCTGCCGGGACGCGCCGCCCGGAGGCGGGATCCAGCTTTTCCAGATGGGGCGCTTTCGCGGCCAGATGGGCCGTGAGCAGTATCATCTCGAACTTTGCGATCTCCGATACCTGAATGGTAAAGCCGATGCGCAGCCAGCGGCGGCAGCCGTTGAGGGGCGCACTGAACAGCACTGCGATGAGCATCACGATGCAGACGACATAGCCCGGCCCGACCATCCTGCGCAGAAAGCGGTGGTCGATGCGGGAGAAGAGCAGCATGACCGCGAGACCCAGACCCAGGCAGAACACCTGCGACTTGATGTAGTAAAAGCTGTCGCCCATCCGCAGGTAGCCCGTGGTGTAGCTGGCACTGAACAGCATGATGAGTCCGAACACGATGATGACTGCCAGCGTCGCCAGCCAGTTGATGAGCACCTGCGGCCAGGGGCCGGGGCTCGACAAGATGGCAAAGGACTCAGACTTTTTTCTCCGGATGGTCGCCATCCGCATTCCCTCCTTATTGGGTCCCGGCTCAGCTGGCCCGCGCCGCCTGCAAGGTCAGCGCAAGGCCCAGCATTGCCAGGACTCCAAAAATATAAAAGATATTCACCGGGTCAAAGCCCCGCTTTTCCAGCCAGCGGTGGAGCGGCGCGGTGCCGAACAGCTGCCGCCGCCCGCCGGAGGCTTTCCAGACGATGATCTGCAGAGCCACCATGCCGCCTTCCAGCCAGTAGGGCAGGGCCAGCGGGAGCGTCAGCCCGGGCCAGCCGACGCTCAGCGGCACACAGCCCAGCGCACCGGCTAAAAACTGGCATCCCACTGCACCGGGGCGGAGCTTTGCGGGGTAGAAATTCCAGAGCAGGAAGGCCATCAATGCCCCGGCCAGCGCCGCCGGGAAGACGCCCAGCGGGAACCAGCCCAAGAGGGTCATAGCCGTCATGAGACCCAGCATGGCGATGAAGGCACAGCCGCAGACCGTGCCGTCCATGCCGTCGGCGGTGCGGGCGCTCTCGGCCAGCGCCACTAAAATCGCCAGCCAGACCACCGGGGCCAGCGGCCCGAGGGTGCAGTAGCCGACGCCCGGCACTGCCAGCCCGTCGGGCAGGCAGTGGTTCAGCCCCAGCAGGGCCAGCACCAGCGTGCCGGAGGCCGCTTCCAGCGCCAGCCGCACCGGGCGGCGCAGCCCCAGCGGCGACCGATGCCGCAGCCGGACCAGATCGTCCGCGAGGCCCACGGCCCCGAAGCAGAGCGCCCCGAACAGGGCGATGAGCAGCCGAGTGGTCAGCAGGCTCTCGGTCCCCAGCAGCTCCGGCTGGGCGACACAGGCCGCTGTCCAGCCGACGCCTACCGCCGCCAGCGTCCCCACCATCAGGCAGAGCCCGCCCATCGTGGGCGGCTCATTTTCCTCCTGCTGGACACGGAACGCCCGCAGCAGCGGCGTCATCAAATTCCCGAGCGCCGCCGTGAGGACGAACCCCAGCGTTGAGGCGACGATCAAGGCAAAACGAATCATAATAACGATACTCCAAGTATTTTACTTTGCGCAGACGGGATAAAACAGGGCCAGTGCCTTTTCCAGTGCCATGCCCCGGCTGGCCTTCACCAGCAGAGCGTCGCCCGGGGCCATCCGGGCCAGCAGAGCGTCTGCGGCCTGCTGGTAATCCTCAGCGTGGACGACGTCGGCGAGGCCCGCGTCCTTTGCGGCCTTTGCCGTCCGTGCGGCCTCGGGGCCGTAGGTGACAAGAGCGGTCAGCCCGGCCTCTGCGGCCTGACGGCCCAGCTCTTCATGAGCGGGCGCGCTCATCCCGCCCAGTTCCAGCATATCGCCCAGCAGAGCGAAGCGGCGCTTGCAGGGGTACTCTTTGAACATCGCCAGCGCAGCCTTCATGCTGTCGGGGTTGGCGTTGTAGCAGTCCTCGATGATGTCCATGCTGCCTGCGTGGACGACCTTCTGGCGCATACCGGTCTGCTCGAAATCGGCCAGACCCGCGATGACGCCCTCGGGCGCGAGGCCCAGACGGGTGGCGGCGGCGTAAGCAGCCAGCGCGTTCGCCACGTTGTGACGTCCCATCGCTGGAATCGTCACCTCATAGCGGCCTGCATTTTTATCGCAGAGGGTGAAGGCCATGCCGTCGCCCTCCTGCCGGACATCGAGGGCGCAGACGTCGGCGTTCTCGTCGCCGAGGCTGAACCACACGGGCCGGACATGGGTGGGCAGAGCGGCTTTGCGCAGGAAGGGGTCGTCGCCGTTGAGCACGAGGGGCGAACCCTCGGCAAGGCCAGCGCAGATTTCCAGCTTCGCCTTGCAGATGTTCTCCTGACTGCCCAGATTGCCGATGTGGGACACGCCGATGCAGGTGATGATGCCCACATCGGGGCGGGCGCACTTTGCCAGACGCTCGATCTCACCGGCGTGGCTCATGCCCATCTCGACGACAGCGTACTCCGTATCCCTGCCGATGCGGAACATAGTGCGGGGCAGACCCAGCTCATTGTTCTGGTTGCCCTCGGTCTTGATGGTATTGCCAAAGCCCGCGATGGCAGCGTAGGTCATCTGCTTGGTGGTGGTCTTGCCCACACTGCCGGTGACGCCCACCACCTTCGGGTGGAACTGACTGCGGTAGTTCGCGCCCATGACCATCATGGCGTGGTAGCTGTCGGGGCTGATAACCGCCTTTTCAGCCGGGACACCCTCCACCGGGTGGTTGAGGACGACATAGGCCGCGCCCTCTTCCAGCGCCTTGGCCGCGAAATCGTGGCCGTCGAAGCGCTCACCGGGGAAAGCCACAAAGATGCAGCCGGGGCAGACCTCGCGGCTGTCGGTGGTCACGAGGCCGATGGGCTGGCTGTCGGCGAAGCCCTCGGGGGCAAGGCCTTTCAAAAGCAGGTCTGCTGCGATTTTTTCCATAATAAATCTCCTTATCCGCAAGTGATGGTGACGACGGTGCCTTTCTGGACGCTGGAGCCGGCGGCCTCGCTCTGGCTCTGCACGGTACCGGCGCTGTCGCCCGCCACCTGACAGTTCAGGCCGGCGGCGGTCAGCATCTGGCGGGCAAAGTCGGCGCTCTTGCCGCTGACATCCGGCACTTCCGTGTGGCTGCCGGAATAGGTATCGGTGTAAAGATAAATGGTGGTGCCGCTGGCCACCGTTGCGCCCGCGTGGGGGTACTGGTAGGTGACGACGGCAGCGGTCTGGTCGCTCTCGCTCTCCACGAGCTGATGCTTGAGGCCCTTGGTATTCAGGGAGACCTGCGCATTGCTCCACTCCTTGCCCACGAGGTTCGGCACCTTGACGGTATTCTGGCTGCGGTCGATGCCGTCGGTGGCAATGCCCAGATAGGGGGCTATCTCACTGATGATGTTGCCGACCACAGGCGCAGCCAGAATGGACGAATAGTCGGTGTGGGCGTTGTTGGGGTCGTCCAGCATGACGTAGACCAGAATTTCCGGGTCGTTGGCAGGCAGGACGGCGGCAAAGGAGGCGACCTTCTTGTAGTCGCCGTCGGCGCGGCGCTCCATGTTCAGCTGCTCGGACGTACCGGATTTGCCGCCGATGCGGTAACCCGCGACGTAGGCGTTGGAACCGCCGCCGGTGGTGGTGCCGTCGCCCACCTCATACTCCATGATCTGGCGGATGGTCTCGCTGGCGCTCTTGCTGATGACCTGACGGCGGACGTTCGCGCCGATCTCCTCGACGACGTTGCCGTTCTGGTCGGTTATCTTATCCACCACATGAGGGGTGACGAGGTAGCCTCCGTTGACGGCTGCCGAGATGGCGGTGCAGACCTGCAGCGGGGTCACGGCCATTGCCTGACCGAAGGACGAAGACGAAAGCTCGACCTCGCCCAGCTGGCTCTTGGTGTAATACTTCATCATGCCCGTCTCGTTGGGCAGGTCCACGCCGGTGCGCTCGGTGAAGCCGAAAGCGTCGAAGTAGTCGTAGAAGACGCTGGAACCCAGCCGCTGACCCAGCTGGATGAAGTAGATGTTGCAGCTGTTCCGGAGGGCCTCGGCGAGGTTCTGGACGCCGTGGGCCTTCTTACCGGCGCAGTGGTACGTCTCTTTTGCCACGCCGTAGGCACCGGAGCAGTTGAAGGTGGTGTAATAGGTAGCCTTGCCCGAGTCCACACCCATGGCGGCCGTGATGACCTTGAAGACGCTTCCGGGATAGTACAGCTCGGTGATGGTCTTGTTCTTCCACTGGATGTCGCGGTAGGTTCCGGTGTAGTCGGGGTCTTCTTCCGGTATCTTCTTGCCCTGCTCGTCCCGGAGATAGTTGCCGTTGGCGTCTTTCTTGTAGATGGTGTAAATTTCCGGCTCGGCGTTCACCTGCTCATTCAGATAGGCCAGGTTCTCGCTGAAATCCAGCGGAGCGTTGGGGTCGAAGTCAGGCTTCGAGGCCATGGCAAGGATGGCACCGGTCTTGACGTTCATGACGATGGCTGCGCCGCGGTTCTCGACCGTGTTGGCGTAGATGGCCTCGTTGAGGTAGCGCTCCACGACCTCCTGCACATTGACGTCCAGCGACAGCACCAGATTGGAGCCGTCCTTGGCGGCGTAAGTGGTGGCGTTGGCGTCGGCGATGGCGTTGCCGTAGGCATTGCGGAGGGTGATCGTGCGGCCATTGACGCCCGCGAGGGTGTCATTGTAGGATTTTTCGAGGCCGTAGAAGCCCTCGCCGTCGCCGTTGCAGAAGCCCAGCACCGATGCGGCGAACGCGCCGTAGGGGTAATCGCGCTGGAAACTCTTGGACGAAGAGACGGAGACACGGCCCTTCTTGATGACGGTGCCGTCTTCCAGAGTCTTGGCTTTGGCGTGATTTTTATTATATTCGCTGATGTATTTCTCGATGGAGAGCTTGACGGCATTGTTCACCTTGGTGGCCAGCACCTGATAGGACGACCCGTTCTTGGCCAGCGCGTCGTGGACGGTCTGGTACTGGGTCTGATATTCTGCCGAAGAGGTATCTACGCTGTCCAGACTCTCGCCGTCGCCGGAGAGCAGCCGCAGGGTGAGCTGGCGGCTCACATCGGCCAGCGTCGTCTCGTCCACGGTCTTGACAGCCTCACCCGTCTCCTCGACGGTCTGGCTGGTGAAGAGGGCCGTGCTGTAGCTGGGGTCGGCCCAGATGGTCCATACTACGCTGGTGGATGCCAGCGTGATGCCGGAGGCGTCGTATATCTCGCCGCGGGTGGCTTGGATGGTGCTGTCCAGCAGCTGCTGCTGGGCCGCATACTGGCGGAAGGTCGCGCCCTGTTTTATCTGGATGTTATACAGGCTGTGGGTGACGATGCCCGCAGCCGCCACTACAAAAAATACCGCCGCGCCGAAGCTGAAATGCCGCAGCCGCGCACTGAGGCGCTCGTGCGGGTCGCTGCGGCGGAGGCGGTAGTAGATGTTCTTATGCTGGTCGTTGGAGGGCTTGTTTTGCATGGTATTCTCCTGCAGAAACCAGAAAAGCGTGCGCTGCCGCACGCTTTTCTGTCTGTTTGCTTATTTTACGCTGCGGACGGAAGCCAGAATGGTCATGGCACCGTCGTGCAGGAAATCCGTCCACTGGTGGACAGCCGACTCCCTGCGCACCAGCACGCTGTCGCTGTCGAGGCGGATGTAGGTGAGCTGGCTCTGGTCCATCTTCATGAGGCCCAGCCGCCCGGCCACTTCTTCCACGCTGGTGATATTGGTCTTGCTGTTGAGGACACTGTTATAGTAGGTGTACTGGCTCTGCTCGCTCACAAGTTCCGCTTTGGCCTTCTGGATCTGGTCGTTGACCTCCACCAGCTGGGCCTCGCTCCACAGCAGGCTTACCGCAAAGCCTGCCAGCAGCGCCATCGAGATCAGTTGAAGTGCGTGCTGCATGGCCGCCTGGAACGGGCTGAGACGGCGTTTGCCGCCTTTTTCCACCCGCAGTGCGACCTTGCGCTGGGTCTGAGGCGCTTTTCTGCGACGCACCTCAGACGACATATCATAAGCTGGCTGACCCATAGTTGATCTCCTCCTCTTACACTGAGCGGCGTCTTATCCGGCTCAGAGTTTCTCCAAAACGCGCAGATGAGCAGAACGGCTGCGCCGGTTCTCCTCCAGTTCCTGCTTGTCGGCCTCGATGGGCTTCCGAGTAATGAGCTTTGCCTTCGCCTTGCCGCCGCAGACGCAGACCGGGAACTCCGGCGGGCAGGTGCAGGCAGTGGACCAGCGGCGGAACTTGTTTTTCACCAGCCGGTCTTCCAGCGAATGGAAGGTGATCACACACAGCCTTCCGCCCGGGGCAAGGTGGTCGAAAATGGTATCCAGACCTTCCTCCAGAGCGTCCAGCTCGTGGTTGACCGCGATACGCAGCGCCTGAAACGTGCGCCGCGAAGGATTCTTGTTCTTGCGCCGCTCCGCAGGCGGCATGGCGCTGGCCACGATGTCGGCCAGCTGCAAAGTCGTCTCGATGGGGGCCGTCTCGCGGGCCTCCACGATGTGGCCGGCGATCTGCCACGCATAGGGCTCTTCGCCGTAGTCCCGCAGGATGCGGGAGATCTCTTCCCGGCTGGCGGTGTTCACGAGGTCTGCCGCCGTCTCGCCCTGCTGGCTCATCCGCATATCCAGCGGGGCGTCTGCCCGGTACGAAAAGCCCCGGGCCGCGTCGTCCAGCTGATGGCTGGAAACACCGAGGTCCAGCAGCGCACCGTTTATCTTCTCGATGCCGTGGCTCTCGAGGGCTTGTCCGGCGTAGCGGAAATTTATCTGCACCACCGTGGCCGGGAGCCCGGCCAGCCGCGCCCTGGCGGTCTGCACCGCGTCGGGGTCCTGGTCGAGGGAGACGAGCCGCCCGCCTTTTGCGCCGTCCAGCCGGAGGGCGATCTGGCGGGAGTGTCCCGCGCCGCCCGCCGTGCCGTCGAGATAAGTGCCTGCCGGGTCGATGTTCAGTCCGTCGAGGCACTCGTTCAGAAGCACGGGGATATGCTCAAACGAGGCCGGGTCGAACTGTGCCAAATCTTCTGTCTGAGTCATCGCGCCCAGCCTCCTTTCGTTTCGTGTTCCGAGCCGTCCGATACGCCGGACATCTCCCGGGGAGTTTGTCCCGTTTTCTGCTCTGTCAAGATACCTGACGACTCTATTTTATTTTAGCAAATCGAAACGCTGAATGCAAGTTTTTTCCTGCGCTTTTTTCCTACAAAATGTTACAAAAAAAGCCCCTGCGAATCGTCATTTTTACTCGCAGGGGACTGTATTCAGGTCAGGAGCGGCTCATCACACGCCGCGGCGGGGGGTCTGGCGCAGGTTCGCGCGGACGTTTTTCACCTGGGCGGCGTTCTCAGACATCGTCTCCTCGGTGGTTTTCAGCATATTATCGCAGTAATCCGTGACCGTCTGGCGGACGGTGCGGGCCTCGGTCTGGGCAGCGGAGACGATCTCGGACGCACGCTGCTGGGCGGCGCGGACGATCTCGGCCTCGCTCACGAGGATGCGGGCGCGCTCTTCTGCCTTCTTGACGATGGCCTGTGCCTGCGCGTTGGCCGACTCGATGAGCTGAGCGCGGTCGCTGACGATGGACTGGGCCTGACGCAGCTCCACAGGGAGGTTTGCGCGGATGTCATCGAGATAGTCCCGAATTTGTTCCACATCCACGATGCGCTTGCCGCCCGAAAGGGGCATTCCGGTGCTCTCTTCCAGCAGGTCTTCGATGGTATCCAAAAGCTCGTTGACGTTCATCACGCTTCTCCTTCTTCCTCTGCGGCGTCTGCCATGGGTCTCACATATTTCCAGAGCAGGACTTTGCCGTACTTATACTGCTTCTTCAGCTGTAAACCGCCCACTTCGGCGGGGAGGACGAGTTTCGTCTCGCTCTCGCAGATGACGATGCCGCCGGGGGCGACGCACTTATCCACGATGGGGAGGATATTTTCCAGCGTGCCGTTGTGGAAGGGCGGGTCCAGCAGCACCAGATCGAACTGCTCCCGGCAGGCCGAGAGGAAGCGGGCCGCTTCGCCGATGTTGACGCGGCTGCGGTCAAAGACGCCGCAGTTCTTGCAGTTCTTCATAACGATGTTCACAGCCTCGCGGTTCTCGTCCAGGAACACGCACCGGGCAGCGCCCCGGCTCAGAGCCTCAATGCCCAGCTGGCCGCTGCCTGCGTACAGGTCCAGCACACGGGCTCCGGGCAGGTCGAACTGGACGATGCTGAACATCGCCTCCTTCACCTGATCGAGGGTGGGGCGGGTAATATCCGTGCCGGGCAGCGCTTCCAGCCGTCTGCCGCGGGCTTCTCCTGCAATGACTCGCATGGTTTTGGCCTCCTTCGGGTCTTTCCTGTTATCGTAACTTCATATTATCGTCATACCGCCGGTCTTTGTCAAGGGCAGTGTCATGATTCGTTGCGTTACGGTCATGAATGTGCTAAAATCATACCAGAACGCCGCTTTTTCGGGCGTACAAAAGGAGAGTATTTATCATGAAAGTCCTGCTCATCAACGGCAGCCCCCACGAGAAGGGCTGCACCTATACCGCACTGAGCCTCATCGCCGGGGAGCTGAACGCCGCCGGCATCGAGACGGAGATCTTGAACGTCGGCACAAAGCCCGTGGGCGGCTGCATCGGCTGCGGCGGCTGTGCTGCCGGCAAGGGCTGCGTCTTCGGCGGCGTGGTCAACGAGGCCATCGAGAAAGCCAAGACTGCCGACGCCTTCGTCTTCGGCACGCCGGTGCATTACGCTTCCGCCTCCGGCAACATGACCAGCTTCATGGACCGTCTCGCCTACGCGGGCGGCAGGTATCTGGCCTACAAGCCCGCCGCCATCTGCTGCTCGGCCCGCCGCGCCGGCACCACCAGCGCCCTCGATCAGCTGGTGAAGTACCCCGAGTTCTTCCATATGCCGCTGGTGAGCGGCTCCTACTGGCCCATGGTCCACGGTTCGAACCCCGAGCAGGTATTGCAGGACGCCGAGGGCTGCGCCGTCATGCAGGAGCTGGGCCGCAACATGGCCTGGCTGCTCCGGTGCATCGAGGCCGGCAAAGCCGCGGGCATCCAGCACCCGGAGAATCCCCGCAGACCCATGACCAACTTTATACGTTAAACCTCTCAGTCAAAGCCTGACGGAGAGGTTTTCTCCAAAGGGCCGCGTTTCCGCCGGGAACGCGGCCCTTTCTTTCTGAAATTTTATTCAGAAACCGATAAAATCCGGCGCGGATTCTTTTTTCGTTCATAACTTTGTGGTAGCATAGGAACTAAAGTATTCTTTGCCACGGAGAACATTTGCCATGGAACACTACGATTGGAACGACGGCTGGCTTTTCACCCCGGTCTTTGACCCCGCCATCGTGCGGCCGGAATGCCCGGAGCTGACCCTTGAGCCGGTGCGCCTGCCCCACACGGTCAAGGCCCTGCCCTACAATTACTGCAACGAGAACGACTACCAGAAGCTTTCGGGCTACCGGCGGGAGTTTTTTGCGCCCAAAGAATGGGAGGGCCGCACCGTTCTGCTCACCTTCGGAGCCGTGGCCCATGACGCCACGGTGTTCTGCAACGGGCGGCGGGTGTTCCACCACAGCTGCGGCTACACCGCTTTTACCGTCGATTTGACCAGTGCTCTCCATCTGGGTCAGAAGAACGTGGTGGCTGTCCGCTGCGACAGCCGCGAAGATTTGAACATCCCGCCCTTCGGCGGGCAGATGGACTTTCTGACCTACGGCGGCATCTGCCGCGCCGTCTGCCTCGACGTGAAAGAGCCCGCCTACCTGCGGGACATCTTCATCGAGACGAAGGCCGAGGGCGATTTCCGCATCTACACGGCCACCGTGGGCGAGACCGTCGGCTGCACGTTACAGGCCGAGATACGCAGCCCCTCGGGCAGCCGGGCGTTCTACACCGGCGAGCTGTCGCTGCCCATCACCGGCGCACTGAACAGCGTCCATCCGTGGAGCATCGAGCACCCCACCCTCTACACCCTGACCGTCCGGCTCATCCGTCCCGGCACCGGCGGCCTGCCCGACCGGGTCCTGGACGAGAAAAGCTGCCGGTTCGGCTTCCGTACTCTGCAGTTCGTGGCGGGCGGGCTCTACCTCAACGGCCAGCGGGTGGAGCTGCGGGGCCTCAACCGCCGCCAGAGCTACGCCTATCAGGGCTATGCCATGCCCGACAGCATCCAGCGTCTGGACGCTCAGCTCCTGAAAAAGCAGCTGGGCTGCAACGCCGTGCGCCTCACCACTCCTCCCAGCCCCGCCTTCCTCGATGCCTGCGACGAGCTGGGCCTTTTGGTCTTTGTGGAGATGCCCGGCTGGCAGCACGTCGGCGACGACATCTGGAAAGCGCAGGCTCTGCAGAACTGCCGCGAGATGGTCTGCCAGTGCCGCAGCCACCCCAGCATCTTTTTGTGGGGCGTGCGGGTCAGCGGCAGCGCCGACGACGAGAGCTTTTATAAGCGCACCAACGAGACGGTGCGCCGCCTCGACCCCACCCGCCCCACGGCTGGTACCCGCAGCACCCGCCGCAGCCAGCTTCTGGAAGATGTTTACGCCTATGCCGACTACTCCTACCACGGGCGCGGCGTCGGGTGCGAGGCCCGCACCGCCGTCACACCCGACACCCGGAAAGGCTATCTCATCAGCGAATTCGAGGGCGCCCAGTTCCCGGCCAAGCCCTTCGACGACGAGCCCCACCGCCTGGCGCAGGCCCTGCGCTACGCCGCCGTCCTCAACGACGCCATCGCTCAGCAGGGCGTGGCGGGCAGCTTCGGCTGGTGCATGACCGACTACAACACCCACCGCGAATTCGGCAGCGGCGACCGCATCAGCTATCAGGGTGTGATGGACATGTTCCGCAACCCGAAGCTTTCTGCCGCCGTCTACGCCAGCCAGAAGACGCCCCGCTCCCCTTCCGACATCGTGCTCGAAATTTCATCCAGCATGGCGCTGGGCGACCATCCGGGCGGCTTTGCGGGGGCGTGCTGGGCGTTCACCAACGCCGAGAGCCTGCGGCTCTACCGGGACAACGACTTCGTAGCCGAGTTCACCCCCGACCGCCGGGGCCGTTTTGCGGCTCTGCCCCACCCGCCCATCGAGATACACGATTTCGTGGGCCTGCTGCTTGAAAAATACGAGGGCATCGACCGCACTGCCGCGCCGCAGGTAGCCGCCATCCTCAACGAGATGCGCCGGGACTCTATGGAGCTTTCGCCCCTGTCCCGGGCGCGGATGTACTCACTGCGCCTGAGCTGGAACGAGCTGGTGCAGCTTTATTACAAATATATCGGTGTGCTGGGCAGCCCCGCCGCCGTTTACCGCTTCGAGGCCGTGTGGCATGGCCGGGCCGTCCGCACCGTCGTAAAGGAGCCGGTGCAGAGCGTCCGGCTGGAATGCACCGTCCACAATCCCATCCTGACCGACGGTCCCACCTGGGACTGTGCCGCCGTGAGCCTGCGGGCCATCGACCAGAACGGCAATCTCCTGCCCTACTGTGGTGAGGCCGTTCAGCTGAGCGTAGAGGGGCCGCTGCGCATCCTTGGCCCCAGCGTCGTCCCTCTGCGGGGCGGCATGGCAGGCACCTATCTCGCCACCACCGGCGAGGCCGGCCCGGCCAAGCTCCACTGCCGGATGGAGGGTGCCTTGGACACCGAAGTTTCCCTCACCATCCGCTGCCGGGAGGAGTGAGCGGCACTTAAACGCCGTCTCTTTACGATAGGTTTGCACTCTGTTCAAAATTTTCTCATGGTTGCATGGTATCCTGAGAGCAGAAAAATACAGAAGGGGCGGCGCATCCGCCCCTCTTTTATGAGGAAGGACGTTTATGAAAGAAAAGATCCGCCAGTTCATGATAGGCCGCTACGGCACCGATGGTCTGAACCAGTTTTTGAACATCGCCTCTCTCGTGCTGATCCTGGTCTATATCCTCACCCGTCTGCCGCTGCTGCTGTACGTTGGCGTGGTGCTGCTGGGCTTCTGCTACTACCGGATGTTCAGCCGCAACATCTCCAAGCGCACCGAAGAAAATTATAAATACTACGCCGTGAAGGACCGCATCCGCAATAAGTTCAGCGGCCTGAAGGACCAGTGGGACAACCGCAGGCTATACCACTATTACCGCTGCCCTCAGTGCCGCCAGAAGCTGCGCGTTCCCCGGGGCCGGGGCCGCATCCAGATCTCCTGCCCCCGCTGCGGCACTCAGTTCATCAAGAAGAGCTAACGTATGTTTGGATATGTCATCCCGAATCAGGCCGCGCTGGACGACGAGGCCAAGGCCCGCTACCGCACGGCCTACTGCGGCCTCTGCCGCCGCATCGGTGCGCTCCACGGCCTGCGGGGCCGTCTGACGCTGAGTTACGATCTGACGTTCTTGGATCTGCTGCTTTCCAGCCTCTACGAGGGTGAGAGCGAGTGCGTCACCGGCAGCGGCCACTGCCCCATCCACCCCATCCGGAAGATAAATTGGCGGCACAGCGGCCCCACCGACTACTGCGCCGATATGAGCGTGGCGCTCCACTACTACAACGCCGCCGATAAATGGAACGACGACCACAGCCTGCTGGGCCTCGGCTTCGAAAAGCTGCTGGACTCCCCTGCTCAGACCGTCGCACAGCGCTGGCCCCGACAGTGCAATGCCATCCGCACCTGCCTCGACCGGCTGACTCAGCTGGAAGCCGAGGGCAGCGAGGACCTTGACGCTGTGTCGGGCTGCTTCGGCGAGCTGATGGCCGAGCTGTTCGACTACAAGCAGGACCACTGGTCGCCGGAGCTGCGGAGCATCGGCTTCCATCTGGGCAAATTCATCTACCTGCTGGACGCCTACGATGACCTGGCACGGGACGAGAAAAAGGGCGCATACAATCCGCTGCGCTCCCTCAGCCGTCAGCCCGGCTACGAGGAAGAGATGCGGGACATCTTCGAGCTGCTGTTAGCCCGGTGCGCCAGAAGCTTCGAGCGTCTGCCCTGCGTGGAGGACGCGGACCTTCTGCGGAACATCCTGTATTCCGGCGTGTGGCTCAAATACAACTGCAAGCAGGCCAAAGAGACCCAGAAAAAGTAACCAATTCCGCCCAAAAGGCGGATTTTGTCTTGATTTTGCAGGCACTGTCCTGTAGACTGTAATATTGTATGGAACGAAAAGGCCGCGCATGGCCTGAGAGACGTGAGGAAGTAGACCCATGAGAGATCCCTATGAGGTGCTGGGCATCCAGCGCGGCGCAACCGACGACGAGATAAAGAAAGCCTACCGTGCCAAGTGCAAGCGCTGGCACCCCGACCTGAACCCCAACGACCCCACCGCCGAAGAGCACTTCAAAGAGGTGCAGGCAGCTTACGACGCCATCACCAAGGGCGACACCGGCCCCCAGATGGGCGGACAGCCCGGCGGCGGTTACGGCTACGGCCAGCAGGGTTATTATCAGGGCGGCTACCAGCAGGGATACGATCCGGGCTACAGCCAGAACGGCTGGCAGCAGGACGATTTCGGCTTCGGGTTCGACCCGTTTGGTTTCGGATTCGGCTTTGGCGGCTACCAGCAGCAGAGCGGGGCCAGCTACTCCGGCTCTGACAGCCCCGAGATGCAGGCGGCCCGCAACTTTGTGGCCAATGGCCGCTACGCTGAGGCCCGCCGGGTGCTGGACAGCATGAACAGCCGCTCAGCGCGGTGGTACTACCTCTCCTCGCTGGCCAATCAGGGCCTCGGCAACAGCATCGATGCGCTGCAGGACGCCCGCCGCGCCGTTCAGCTGGACCCCAACAACACCGAGTACCAGATTCACCTGCGCCGGATGCAGAACCCCGGCCAGACCTACCGCACCCAGACCACCTACGCCCAGCCCGGCGGGCTGATGCGCTGGTGCTGGAGCATGATTTTGCTCAATCTGCTCTGCAACTGCTGCTGTGGCGGCGGCTGGGGCTGGCGGTTCCGGATGTAACTAAAAAACGAAGGAGCATTGCTAATGCAGTGCTCCTTCGTTTTTTAGCGTTCGGCCAGTCTCGCAATTCCGAGGCCATCCTTCACTTCGACCTCAACAGCAGAATCCCGAGATTCATCTTCATAGCTAAGCAGCATCCACCTGTTCCAATAAAGTTGGTATCTCCTCTCTATCGGCCTTGCTCCGTTCATGAGGTCCTCTTCAAAAAACAAAAATCCATTTTCATCTGTGGCCATTTTATAGAAATTTTCCTTTTCTTCCTCCAGTTCATTTGGGTGCTCTATGTAGGCTTTCAGCTTTGTATTCGGCAGAGGATAATCGTCTCCCGCCCATACGAGCACCCGGAATTCCTCGTCCTCCGACTCTTCTTTTGTCTCCCGCATGGAAACATAAGCTCCTTCCCATCCGTCCTTTTTTCCTCCGGCTACAACTTGAAGGGAGTAGGGTGAAACATAGGGACTGTAACCGTCCGCTTCTACCGCATAGTAGTATATCCCGGGCTGCAATTTTTCAAACACCATCGGTTTCGATAACTGCCCTCGTTTCATCTGTACAATTTTCCGCGTTTCGGCATCCAGAAGCGATATGATTACCTGATGCTTGCTAAGGTCATAGTAGTTATACAGCACCATATCGCTGCTGTCACCCAAGTATTTTGCCTTGGAGCAAAACAAAAAGGGGGATGCGGTTATCTTGAATTTGTCCTCAGCACACGGTTGGATCTTCTCTCTATCAAATTCGAAGTCCAGCTTTTCAGCTTTCGGTATGGGTTTCCGACCCTTGTCCCACGTTACATAGAGAATGATGTCCACCTTTTCCCCCATCCGATGATAAATAAGGCTTCCCGGCACATAGTTGATGCCGTACACCTTGAATTCCCCATCACTCTCCTCTACGTCCTCATTTTCTCTTTGGTTCGCCGCCTCGTCATATACGATGTCCGCTATACTGCCGGGCGCGGAGATCTCATTTTCCACCTTTTCATAACTATCGTAGAAATTGATGTTTGGCACCTCGTAATAGTGAAGCTTGCAGTATTCTCCGTAACAAAAAAAGATAATTGCAACTACCAAAAACAGTTCTCCTGCACACCGCTTCAGAGGCTTCTCTTCCTCCTTATCATTCTCCGAATCCTTATTCTCCTGAAAGAGCTGAGCGATTGCCACGACTGCAGCAATCCCCATGATCACCGATGTTGTAGAGTTATAGATCGTAAGCATTCCTTTTGCAAACACCGGATCTATAGAATCACGAAGGAAATCCATCATCATCCCCAGCATCTTCATTCCCCCTTTTTATTTTTTCGTCCGTGATTCTATAATAAACATTTTCCCGACACATTTCAAGGGTTTTTTGTAGTTTTTACCATAATCTTTTCGTGGATATTTTTCTTATATATACATCATGCACAATTTTATTTGAAATAAACTAGTATACATAACAGATTGCGTGTGTTTTTTCCAAAATTTGTTTTCGTGTGTACACGCAAAAAAGAGTGCCACCGCACGATTCCTCGTGCAGCGGCACTCTCATTTCATTTTACTTTTTTCAGAACAGCACCCTTTAGCTGATGACGATGGTCCGTGTGATCTTCTCACAGGAATAGTTGCCGGAGACTGTTGCCGTCTGGGTGTAGATCCCCGGCTGCGTCGGGAACTCCGTGGACTTGCTGCTGAACAGGCCCTTCTTTTTATAAGTACAGGTGACCTTGGCATTATCGACCACCACGCCGTCCGACTCCAGCAGAGCGCCGACATTGTGTGCCTCCGCCTCGGCCAGCGTCATCCCGGCGGGCAGGTCTTCGGCCCAGTAGAGGCGGACGCCCTCGGTCTTGGGCTTTATCTTGAACATGGCCACACCGGCGGTGTTCAAATCGCCGGATTCCAGCGCCACGGCACCCGCAACATAGCTGCCCGAATCCACGGGCTGTTCATCCAGATAGATGCGGCTGAACGCGCCCTCGGGAAGGTAGCGGCGGATGAGCTCGAGAGAGAGCTTCAGGCCCATGGACATATCCTTCAGGGTGGGGATATAGAATTTCAGGGTATCCATCACCTTGACGACCTCATCGGCCACGCCCAGCAGCACACTGACGTCGTTGCCGTCGATGAGCTGTTTGACATAGGCGTAGACATTGAACTCTTCTACCTGATCAGGGGTCTTGGACATCTTGCGGGGCAGGGGTATCATCTTGAGCAGGGTGCGGAGCTTATCGGAGAGCACGAGAGTGACGTAGCCCTTGGCTTCGCCCTTAACGCCCAGCACCACGCCGATATACTGCGCGTCCGCCGGGCGGGTGACCACCGACAGCTCGAACGGGGAGCCATAGACCAGCTTTCCGGCAGCCTGCAGACGAATGGAGACGACTTCATTCGTCTCTTCCAGCCGGGTCTGAGAGGCGCGGGGCAATTCGGTCTCTGCCGAGGCGGCCAGCACCGGGGTCACCATGCTCAGCATGAGGGCTGCTGTGAGAAGCAGCGAAAGCATTCTTTTGGCCTTCATATGGACAAACCTCCTGTATTCATCATCTTCAGCCGGGCGGGCCGCACAGGCTGACACTCCGGCTAGTATGATTTTACCGCAAATCCCTGCTGTGGTCAATGACGGGATTCAAGTGTATCCGCTCACGAAAAGACCGCTGCCCCGGCAGGGCAGCGGCCTCAGAAAATTTTATCGCAGCATCACAGGATGCGCACCCGGACGACGGCGGGGATGGCCGAGAGCTTCGCGGCCAGTGTATCATTCACGGCACCGGTGGCGTCCAGCATGGTGTAGGCCATGTTCTTCTTGCTCTTGTTCACCATGTTCTCGATGTTCAGGCCCGCCTCCGTGGTCAGGGCGGTGATCTGGCTGATCATGCCCGGCTCGTTCTTGTGGATGATGCAGATGCGCTTGCCGCCGGCGCGGGGCTGATGCACCTCGGGCATGTTCACCGAGTGGGTGATGTTGCCGTTCTTGAGGTAGTCGTTGAGCTCCTGGGCGGCCATGACCGCGCAGTTGTCCTCGGCCTCCGGGGTAGAAGCGCCCAGATGAGGCGTGCAGATGACGCCCGGACGGCCCAGCAGAGCTTCCGTGGGGAAGTCGGTCATATAGCCGGACACTTTGCCGGTGTCAAGGGCTTCCAGCAGGGCGTCGGTGTTCACCAGCTCACCGCGGGCGTAGTTCAGCAGCTTGACACCGTCCTTGCAGAGGGCCAGCGTCTGGGCATTGATGGTGTCCTTGGTGGTGGGCAGATACGGCACATGGATGGTGATGTAGTCGCAGAGGGGCAGCATATCATTCAGGTTGACGCAGTGGTGGACCTGACTGCTCAGGTTCCACGCAGCATCAATGGAGATATAGGGGTCATAGCCGTAGACTTCCATGCCCAGCTCGATGGCGCAGTTGGCAACGCGGGAACCGATGGCACCCAGGCCGATGACGCCGAGGGTCTTGCCCTTGATCTCGTTGCCCACGAACTGCTTTTTGCCCTTCTCCACGCTCTTTGCCATGGCGGGGTCGCCGGCAAGACCCTGAGTCCACTGGGCGGCAGCAGCCACATTGCGGCTGCCTGCGATGAGCATACCGATGACCAGTTCCGCCACAGCGTTGGCGTTTGCACCGGGCGTGTTGAACACCACGATGCCCTGCTCACTGCACCGGTCGAGAGGAATATTGTTGACACCGGCACCGGCGCGGGCAATGGCCAGCAGGTTGTCATCGAAGGTGGTGTTCAGCAGGTCGGCGCTGCGGACAAGGATGCCATCAGGGGCGTCGGTGTCCACCGAGACATCGAACAGGTTTTTGTTCAGCTTTGCCAGACCCACCGGGCTGATGGCGTTCAGGGTTTTGATGGTGAACATACTTTCCTATCTCCTATACACAAAAACTCATGCATTCTCTTTGCGGAACTTCTCCATGAAGTCTACCAGCTTGTCGATGCCCTCGGCTGGCATTGCGTTGTAGATGGAGGCGCGCATACCGCCCACGAGGCGGTGGCCCTTCAGGTTGACGAAACCGGCGTCTGCGGCCTCGGCGCAGAACTTCTTGTCGAGGTCAGGGTCAGGGCTGGTGAAGGTGACGTTCATGGTGCTGCGGTAGCGGTGCTCCACGGGATTGTTGAAGAAGTCCTGACCATCGAGGTAGTCGTACAGGACTTTAGCCTTGGCCTCGTTGATCTTCTGCATATTGGCAAGACCGCCGATGTCGTTTTCCAGATACTTGAGCACCAGACCGGTCATGTAGATGCACCAGCAGGGCGGCGTATTGTACATACTGTCCTTGGCCAGCAGGGTGGTGTAGTTCATCATGGTGGGTACATTGTCGGCGGCGTGACCCAGCAGGTCGTCCCGGACGATGGCGATGGCCATACCGGCGGGGGCGACGTTCTTCTGGACGCCGAAGTAGATGCAGCCGTACTTGGTGACGTCCACGGGCTTGGAGAGGATCATGGAGCTCATATCCGCCACCAGCGGCACACCCTCCACCTGAGGCACCTCGACATACTGGGTGCCGAAGATGGTGTTGTTCTGGCAGATGTGGATGTAGCTTGCATCCTTGTCGTAGTCGATGGCGTTTACGTCCGGGATGTAGGTGAAGTTCTTATCCTTGCTGGACGCGACGATTTTGGCCTCGCCGAACTTTGCAGCTTCCTTTGCGGCCAGGTTGGAGAAGTTGCCGGTGACGATGTAGTCGGCCTTGCCGGTGGTCATGAAGTTCAGCGGCACCATGGCGAACTGCTGGGTCGCGCCGCCCTGGAAGAAGCCGACCTTATAATGATCGGGAATGTTCATCACCCGGCGCAGGGTGGCTTCGGTGTCGGTGATGATGGCGTCGAACCACTTGCTGCGGTGGCTCATCTCCATCACGCTCTGGCCGCTGCCGCCGTATTCGAGCAGCTCTGCCTGAGCCTGCTTGAGCACCTTTTCGGGCAACATGCTGGGACCTGCGCTGAAATTATAAACTCGTGCCATGACGGATTCTCTCCTTTTCCTCTATCTGACGGCCCGTTCGGGCGTTGTGCTCTGGATTTGTCCGTAGTATAATGGTTTTGAGGGGTGCAAAACAAGAGCATCTTTGCACAAAGTTGAGCCGTCAAAGCCCGGGCGGGCGCACGAAGCGCACAAACGTCCTCGTGCAGAGGACATTTTCAGAGACATTTGTAAAATAGCTAGTGGATAACCGCATGGCTGCTGGGTTTTCTGCTTTTGTCCTTTTTCCTGATTTTTGGTATAATCGCAGCATCTAAGACAAATGTAAAATCAAGTTTTTTTACTCATAAAGGAGAGATCGCCCCCATGTATGGCATTCCGGACAGGCTGAAAGCCCTTTCGGCGGCGGAGGAACAGGTGCTTCTGGCCCTGTGGGACTGCAAACCGCCCGTGTCGCGGCGGGACATCGGTGCGCGTCTGGCCGAAAAAGGCTGGGCCGCCGCCACTGTGCTGAACTTTTTATACCGGCTGGAAGAGAAGGGCTGGGTCACCTGCACCAAAGAGCAGAACCACAACCTCTACGCCCCCACCGTCACCCGCCGGGCCTACGGCGTCTACACCATGCGCCAGCGTCTGGACACCGTCTTTGGCGGCGACCTCGCACAGGCTGTGCGGGCGCTGGTGAGCGAGAGCGGCTGCTCCCAGAGCGAGCTGGAACAGGCCATCGCTGTGCTGAACGAAAAGCACGCAGAATCGGAAGAATATGACCTGTATGACCCGTACGGTTAAACCTCTCAGTCTTGCCGCGCTCGCCGGCTTCCCTGTTAGGGGAGCCCTTGTCAGGCCGCTCAACTCGTACTGGATAAAAATGCACTGCCATCCGTAAGGCAATAGACCCTGCGGTCTGGTTTCAGGAGGATATGATAATGGATTGCAAACTTCGCGCCAAAAACTGCGGCGGCTGCCCGATGCTGGCCACCGAATACGCCGCACAGCTCAAAAAGAAAGAGGCCGACGTCCGCGCCCTGCTGGGCAAATACGGCCCCGTCTCCCCCATCCGGGGGATGGAAACGCCCTACCACTACCGCAATAAAGTGATTTCCACCTTTGCCCCCGCTGCCGGTGGAAAACTCACCTCCGGCATCTACGCGGCTCGCACCCACAAGGTGCTGCCGGTGGAGAGCTGCCTTTTGCAGGACGAGGTACTGGACAAGGTGATGCTGGCCGTCCGCGCCGCCGCCAACGCCTGCCGCTACCAGCCCTTCAACGAGGACAAAGGCACCGGCCTGCTCCGCCACTGCCTGCTCCGCCGGGGCGTCGCCACCGGTCAGGTGATGGTGGTGCTGGTCACGGCCCAGCCCGTGCTGCCCGGCGCAAAGAACTTCGTGAAAGCCCTGCTGGCCGAGGCCGAAAAGCGGGGCGTCCCCGTCACCACCGTCGTACAGAACTACAATCCCCGCCGCACCAGCGTCGTTTTGGGCGAGGACGAAAAAGTCCTCTACGGCAAGGGCTTCATCCTCGACACCCTCTGCGGCAAGACCTACGCCCTCAGCCCCCGCAGCTTCTATCAGGTGAACCCCGTCCAGACCGCCGTGCTCTACGGGCTGGCCGTCGATGCCGCCCACCTCACCGGCAAAGAAGTCGTCCTCGACGCCTACTGCGGCATCGGCACCATCGGCCTGACGGCCTCTGACAAGGCCCGGCAGGTGGTGGGCGTGGAAGTGAACCGGGACGCCGTCCGGGACGCCATCGGCAACGCGAAGCACAACGGCGTAAAAAACGCCCGCTTCTTTGCCGCTGACGCCACCGCATGGATACGGGAAGCCGCCGACGCGGGCCAGAAGGCCGACGTCGTCTTCATGGACCCGCCCCGGGAGGGTTCGACGCCCGCCTTCATCGAGAGCGTGGCCCGCATGGCCCCGAAGCGGGTGGTCTACGTCAGCTGCAACCCCGAGACGATGGCCCGCGACCTCGCTCTCCTGACCCAGAAAGGCTACCGCGCCGAGGGCTTCACGCCGGTGGATATGTTCCCCCACAGCGCACATTGTGAAGTGGTCGGGTCGCTGGTTCGTGTAAAATAAAAGAGGAAAAAGATATGGCATCGTTTTCTGGTATCAAGAACACCCTGCTGGCCGAGCAGGTGGAAGAGCAGCTGTACGAGTACATCACAAAGCTGCCCCTGAAGGCAGGCGACAAACTGCCCAACGAATTCAAGCTGGCGGAGATGTTCGGGGTAGGCCGCAGCACAGTGCGGGAAGCCGTAAAGCTCCTGGTCTCCCGGAACGTCCTCGAGACGCGGCGCGGCTCCGGCACCTATGTAAAAGACCTCGTCCCCACTGACCTCGACCCTTTGAATCTGCGCAACGTAGAAGATAAGGTCACACTGGCCATGAATCTGGTGGACCTGCGCCTCATCCTGGAGCCGGGCATCGCCGAGCTGGCAGCCTACAACGCCACCGACGAAGAGATCGAACATCTGAAAGACCTGTGCGACGCTGTGGAATATAAGATAGAGCATGACCTCTATTACATCCAGGACGACATCGATTTCCACACCTACATCGCCCGGTGCAGCAAGAACAAGGTGGTGGAGCAGATCATCTCCATCATCGAGACGGCGGTGCTGATGTTCGTGAACCTGACCCACCGCCGCCTGCGGCAGGAGACCATCATCACCCACCGCGCCATCACAAAATCCATCGCCGAGCACGACCCCGTAGGGGCGCGCAGCGCCATGACGATGCACATTTCCTATAACCGGGCCGCCATCAAAGAGATCTACGATGCACGGAATCGGGAGCTGGAAAATCAGGAACAATGACACTGCAAAGAGGTGCTACGGCACCTCTTTTTTGATTTTCAGGCTGCTGTTTCGCGGCAAAAGTTGTCTGACTGATTTTGCAAAAAAGTTTACATTTTCGATTCAATTCGTTCACACGACGAAATTTTCCTTCATTTTTGAGCAAAATGCACAATCAAAAAATCGCATAATGTGGGAAAAGTAGAAGCTTCCGGAAACAACTTGCTGTGAAAATCCGGAAGTGGTATCATGAAGCCAGAAAAAGTCGTGCGACAATTTTCCTGTTCAGAGCATCAAGAAAGGGAGAGAACAATGAAGTTGAAAACCGGTATCATCGGCTGCGGAAAGGTCGGCGATTTCCATGCAAAGGCATACGCCCAGCTGGAGAACAGCGAGTTCACTGCCGTGTGTGACGCCAATCTGGAGCGTGCAAAAGCCTTCGCAGAGCGATACAATGTCCACGCCTACTCGGACATTGCGGAGATGATCCAGAAAGAACATCTGAACGTCGTCAGCGTCTGCACCCCGCACCCCATCCACTGCGACCCCGCTGTGACCGCAGCGGAGAACGGCTGCAACGTCCTCATCGAGAAGCCTCTGGCTTCCAGCCTCGCTGACTGCGACCGCATCATCGAGGCAGGCGACAAGAACCACGTCACCATCGGCACGATGGTGCAGCGCCGCTTCTACCGCCCCTGTATGCGCATCCACGAGGCCATCGAGGCCGGCAAGATCGGCAAGCCGGTGCTGGGCATGGTCACCATGCTGGGCTGGCGTGATAAGGCCTACTACGACAGCGACGCATGGCGCGGCACCTGGAAGGGCGAAGGCGGCGGCGTTCTGGTCAACCAGGCACCCCATCAGCTCGACCTGCTGCTGTGGTACATGGGCGACGTCGATGAAGTATACGGCGTCTGGAAGAATCTGAACCACCCCTATATCGAAGTGGAAGATACCGCCGTGGCCGTCGTCAAATTCAAGAGCGGCGCCGTGGGCAACATCGTGGTCAGCAACAGCCAGAACCCCGCCCTCTACGGCAAGGTACACGTCTTCGGCGAGAACGGTGCAGGCGTGGGCGTCCAGACCGACGGCGGCGCAATGTTCATCGCCGGCATGTCCACCATCACCGAGCCGCCCTACAACGACCTGTGGACTGTTGAGGGCGAGGCCGACAAGCTGGAGGACTGGAAGAAGGGCGACTGCGACTTCTTCAACAGCGTGGACTCCATGTACTACTACCATCAGGAGCAGATCAAGGACTTCCTCCACGCCGTGGAGACCCACACTAAGCCCTTGGTGGACGCCCGCGACGGCCGCAAGACCGTGGAGCTGTTCGAGGCCATCTACCGCAGCACCCAGACCAACTCCGTCATCAAATTCCCCATCCGCTGAGATGGGCAAAAAGGAGTGCTGCTGCTTATGAAGACCTCTTATAATGAAGCCTGCGCCCGCGACTGCTCTACTCTGGAAAAGGATCTCGCCCTCTGTGAGAAAGCCGGCTTCGATTACATCGAAATACGACTTGATCTGCTCCGGGGCTGGCTCAAGGAGCACACGGTAGAGCAGCTCAAGGAATTTTTCGAAACGCATCGGCTCAAGCCCCACGCCATCAACGCCGTCTATCTGCATCAGGGGATGCTGCCGGACGAAACGCCCGACTGGGATGACCCCGCCATGCAGGACTTCAAGCTGGCCTGTGAGGTGGGCAGCGCCATCGGCAGCGGCTACGTCATCATCGTGCCGCCCCTCGACCCCAGCGGGGTGTTCACCGGTGATGTAGCCGCTGCAGAGCAGGAGTGCATCCGCATCCTGAAAAAGCTCTCGGCGCTGGCCCGGCCCTACGGCATGAAGCTCTGCTTCGAGCTGGTTGGCCTGCGCAAGAGCTGTGTGCGCAGCATCGAGGCCGCCGACCGCATTGTGCGGGCCGTGGACGAGGACAACGCAGGCTTCGTGTTCGATTCCTACAACATCCACCTCAACGGTCACTGCAACGATTTCAGCGCCATCAAAAACGTGCAGCCCGAAAAGATCTTTGCCGTCCACCTGATGAGCGCCGACGACGTCCCCGAAAGCGAGATGGGGCAGGACAAGCGCTGCTTTGCCGGCACCGGCGTCGTGGACACCGACAGCTTTTTGCAGACCCTGAAATGCTGCGGCTACGACGGCATGGTCTCGGTAGAGACCTTCCGCCCCGAATACTGGGCCAAGACCCCTGAGTGGGTCATCGAGAACGCCTATCGTACGACCTATGCCGCACTGGAAAAGAACCAGTGCCTGTAAGCTTAAAAGGAGTACATTATGTCACCTCTACATTTTGTGATCATGCTGATCATCGCGATCATCATCCTGACCGTTCTGACACTGAAATTCAAGATGCACCCGGTTATGGTGCTGTTCCTTACCGCCACCTTCTGCGGTCTAGCCTCCGGCAAGACCCTTGTAGACACCTTTGCTGCCATTACCAAATACTTCGGCTCGACCTTAGGCTCCATTGGTGTTATGATTATTTTTGGTGCAGTCATTGCATCGGGCATCAATGACACCGGCGCTGCCACCAGCATGGTCAACTTCTTCATCAAGAAGTTCAAGGGCAAGTGCCTTGAGCTGGCACCGTCCCTGACCGGCTTCATCATGAGCATCCCCGTCTTCGGCGACATCGCCATCATCCTGAACGCCCCCATCTCCGCCATACTTGCCAAGCGCAAGAAGCTGGGTATGCAGCAGGTCGCTCCCTTCGTTAACCTCGGCCTGACTCTGACCCACGGTCTGGTGCCTCCCACCCCCGGCATCCTGGCTGTCTCCATCCTGCTGGGCGCTGACATCGGCACTGTCATTATCATCGGCCTCATCTGCTCCGTCATCTCCTTCGTTGTCTGCTACCTCGGCCTGCGTCCTGTCTACGCCAAGGGCGAGTACGTCGCTCCCCTGCCCCAGTACACCGAGGGCATCGAGGCTGTGGAAGACACCAACGATGTAAACGCCCTGCTCATCAAGGAGGACAACACCCCCAGCGCCGGCGCTTCCTTCCTGCCCCTGCTTCTGCCTGCCGTGATGATCGCCATCGGCTCCATCGGCAAGCTGTTCACCGCAGAAGGCTCTGCCGCCTACAACTTCTTCAACACCTTCGGCAACACCGTTCTGGCTCTGTTCATGGGCATCATTGCTGTCGGCTGCCTGATCTGCGGCCGCAAGGACAAGGTCGTCAAGAAAGCCAATGCTGACGGCACCGGCTGCAAGCTGACCGAGAAGAGCTCCTGGTTTGAGATCGTCATGAACAACTGGGTGGGCCGCGCCCTCCAGATCGCCATCGGCGCTCTGCTCATCACCGCTATGGGCGGTGCCATGGGCGGCATCCTCCGCGAGAACGAAGCCATCGCCACCATCGGCGGCATGATCGCCGAGAGCAGCTTCCCCGCCGTTCTGGTGCCCTTTATCATGGCAGCCATCCTCATGACCGTCTGCGGTTCCATGACCACCGCCGCCATGACTGCTGCAGGTCTGATGGGCGGCCTGATGACCGTTCTGGGCCTCGACCCCGTCCTGACCACTCTGGCCATCGGCGCCGGCTCCATGGTCGGCTGGCACGTCAACAACAGCGGCTTCTGGATCTTCACCTCCCTGTACGGCTTTGACACCAAGCAGGGCCTGAAGTACTTCACCACCACCAACGCCCTCGGCGGCATCGTGGCCTTCATCGTGCTGGTCATCATCCACGCAGTCGGCCTCGTCTAAAATATCATTCGCACACACCAAATATCATGGAAGATACAGGGATTTGTTATGGAACTCACTAGTCAAAAAATGCGCAAGCTGGCTCCCGAGCTGGACCCGCTCCGTCTGGGTACCGGCTGGACGCCGGATGAACTTTCCAAGCCTCAGATCATCGTAGAAAGCACCTTTGGCGACAGCCACCCCGGCAGCGGCCATCTGGACAAGCTGGTCAACGCCGCCTGCAAGGGCGCAGCCGAGGCCGGCGGCCACGGCGCCCGGTACTTTGCCACCGACATCTGCGACGGCGAGAGTCAGGGTACCGACGGCATCAACTTCAGCCTCGCCAGCCGCGAGATGATCGCCAATATGATCGAGATCCACGCCAACGCGACCCCTTTTGACGGCGGCGTCTATATTTCCAGCTGCGACAAGGGTATGCCCGCGAACCTCATGGGGCTGGCCCGGGTGAACATCCCCTCGGTGGTGGTCACCGGCGGCACCATGCACGCAGGCCCGGAGCTGCTGACGCTGGAGCAGCTGGGTATGTACAGCGCAAAGTATGAGCGCGGCGAGATCGACGAAGCAAAGCTCAACTGGGCCAAGCAGAACGCCTGCCCCCAGCTGCGGTGCCTGCAGCTTCATCGGCACCGCCTCCACCATGCAGATCATGGCTGAGGCTCTGGGTCTGGCCCTGCCGGGCAGCGCCCTGCTGCCGGCCACCAGCCCCGACCTGGTGGAGTACGCCCGCCGGGCCGGCTATCAGGCCGTCGTCCTCGCCAAACAGGGCCTGCGCCCTAGCGACGTCGTGACGATGGACAGTTTCGAGAACGCTATCATGGTCCACGCGGCCATCTCCGGCTCCACTAACGCCCTGCTCCATCTGCCTGCTATCGCCCATGAATTTGGCATCTCCATCGACGGCGACACCTTTGACCGTCTCCACCGCGGCGCAAAGTACCTGCTGGACATCCGCCCGGCCGGCCGCTGGCCCGCAGAGTTCTTCTACTATGCCGGCGGCGTGCCTGCCATCATGGAGGAGATCCGGGATGTGCTCCATCTCGACGCCATGACCATCACCGGCAAGACGCTGGGCGAGAATCTGGACGAGCTGAAGGCGAACGGCTTCTACGAGCACTGCCAGCAACTGCTGGACGAGGCGAATGCCCGCTGCGGCATCAAGCTGACCCGCGCCGACATCATCCGCCCGGCTTCCGACCCCATCGGCACCGACGGCAGCATCGCCATCCTGAAGGGCAACCTTGCCCCGGAGGGCGCGGTCATCAAACACACCGCCTGCCCTAAGGAGATGTTCCAGGCTGTGCTCCGCGCTCGCCCCTTCGACAGCGAAGAAGAGTGTCTGGACGCCGTGCTCCACCACAAGGTGGAAAAGGGCGACGCCGTCTTCATCCGCTACGAAGGCCCTCAGGGCAGCGGCATGCCGGAGATGTTCTACACCAGCGAGGCCATCAGCTCGGACAAGGAGCTGGGCCGCAGCATCGCCCTCATCACGGATGGCCGCTTCTCCGGTGCATCCACCGGCCCCGTCATCGGCCACTGCAGCCCTGAGGCCCAGACCGGCGGCCCCATCGCTCTGGTGGAAGAGGGCGACCTCATCGAAATCGACATCCCCGCCCGCAAGCTGAACATCATCGGCATCAAGGGGGAGCGCAAGTCCCCCGAAGAGATCGACGCCGTGCTGGCTCAGCGCCGCGCTGCATGGAAGCCGAAGCCCCGCCGTTACAAGCGCGGCACACTGCGGCTGTTCAGTGAGCACGCCGCCAGCCCCATGAAGGGCGCCTACCTCGAGTATAACGACTAAGCTATTTTCTCATTCTCAAAACCTCCATCCTCTGCTTTGCAGAAAACCGCCCGGACGATGAGCGTCCGGGCGGTTTTCATTTTATATTCTTTTATTCTTGCAGCCCGAACAGGGCCAGCAGGCGGTGCCACAGGCGGAGGAAGAAATTGCCCTCCGAAGCGTTGTCTGCCGTCGTCTCCACCGGAGCCGTTTCGGTGGGCGTCTCGGCGGTCTTGTAGAGGAACTTCACCCGGCTGGACGCACCCTCGGGTACACCGGCAAAGCTGGTGTAGTCGGCGAGGCGGCTGGTCATCTCTTCCACCACGGTCTGCAGGGCGTGGAGCTGGTCGGCGTCCAGCGCACCGGTGAGCTGAGAAATGCCCTCCTCATTGAACTGCACGAGGCCGCCGCTGAGCTGGTCGGTGCCGTTCTGGAGCTGGAGCACACCGTCATACAGGGCGGATGCGCCGCCGGCCAGCTGAGCGCTTCCGTCCTTGGCGGTGTGTGCGCCGTCAGCGGCTGCAGCCACGCCGTCGGCGTACTGGCCGACGCTGGACACGAAGAGCCGGATCTGGCCCAGATTTTCCTTCAGGGCGCGGACGCTGGCCATATCCTCGCTGTTGGCGGTCTGATAGACCAGCTCGTCGTGGATCTTCTGCTGGGCGTCGCTGTCGGTGAGTTTTTTCAGCCAGCCCATGATGAAATCGGGCGAAAAGCTCTGCATCAGGCGCAGAGCGGCCTCAAGGTCGTGGTCGGTCCTGGTGGCCGCGAGGTAGAGTGCGATGTCCAGCTGGCTGGCCTTGAACTGCGGAGCCTGCTCCCAGATGGTGCGCACCATCTTTTTGCGACCTGCCGCCAGCGTCTTGTCGCCCAGCGAGAGGATGTCGTCAATGACGGCTTCATACGTATCCCACGTCATGGGGGTGTCGATGAGGCCGTTCTCCATGAGGGTCTGGTTGGCGGAGTCCAGCACGCCGTCGGCCACCTGCTGTGCGCCGGAAGTCAGGGCGGCGTTGTTGGACGTCAGGGTGTCCAGCCCTTCCGTCAGCTGTCCGAGGCCGCTGTCCAGCTGGTTGACCCCATCCAGCAGAGCCAGCGAACCGGCGGCAAGCTGTGCCGCACCCACTTTCAGCTGCGACGCACCGTCCAGCAGCTGGTTCATGGCATCATTCAGCGCCGCGATGCCGTCGGTCAAATCGTTGAGGCTGTCGAGGTCGAAGACCTCATCCCCCTGCCCCAGTGCCTCGGCGCTCGTCGCGCAGGCCAGTAAAATCTGGGGTGCCGTCAGCGACTCCACATCGGCCTCCACGGTCACGCTGTCCTGTAAGTACTCGGCCACACCGTTCACCTGTTCGGGAAGCAGGCCGTCGAGGGAATCTTTCACGCCCGGCAGGGTGACGAAGGCCGCGACGCTGCTCTTGGCCGCACTTTCCAGCAGGCCGTTCACAGCGTTGACGTTGCTGGCGTCATCGCCCAGCACGACGCCCACCGCCGTGACCAGCGGGGTGACGATGGTGCGCTCTTTGCCGTTCACGGTCACCTTGCCGGTCTCATTGTTGGTCAGGTCGATGGTGAGCACGAGGTGGCCGCTCTGGCCCAGAAGCTCGCTGAGCGGGGCGGTCTTGCCGTCCAGCGTGTAGGTCACTTTGGCAGAGATGGGCAGCTGACGGTCCGTGTCGCCCTTGTAGTAAACATCGGTGTCGTCGGTATTCCAAACGAGGGTATCACCGTTCTGAGTGTACTCGGCGAAGCTCTCGGTGTTCACGATATTTTTCAGGGTGGTCCTGTCCTCCACACCGGCGAGGCCGTCGGCATTGTAAAGATGCTCGCTGACGGTGGTCTTGGTGACAGAGCCGTCCGCTGCCATGACGGCATACACCGTCTCATCCTTCGAGAAGGGCGCCTTGGTCGCCGCAAAGGCGGGCTGACAGAGGCTGACCGTCAGGGTCAGGGCAAGCGCCGCAGAGCCAGCGCGGCGCAGAAAATTCTGAGTTTTTCTCATAGCATTCACTCCTTTGCAGCGTTGGGGGCGTTGAGCCAGTGGTAGGTGGTGCGGCAGATGAGGCCGTCCAGCAGCATCAGGCCGGCGGGCAGCACCAGCAGGATAACCACCATACTGATGAGCGCACCGCGGGAGATGAGCATACAGATACTTTCCAGCAGTTCCACCTTGCTGATGGCCGCGACGCCGAAAGTGGCCGCGAAGAAGGTCAGGCCGCTTGTCAGGATGCTCTGGCTGCAGTGCTCGAGGGCCTGCTGTGCCGCCGCCTTGGGCGAGCGGAGGGCCAGCCGCTCTTCGCGGTAGCGGGTGGTCATGAGGATGGAGTAGTCCACCGTCGCGCCCAGCTGGATGGTGCCGATGACGATGCTGGCGATGAAGGGCAGCGAGTCGTCGATAAAGTACGGGATGCCCATGTTGATGGCAATGGCCGCTTCGATGCTGGCCACCAGCAGCACCGGCACCGACAGGCTGCGGAAGGACAGCGCGATGATGACCAGCACCGCCGCGATGGACCAGATGTTGACATTTTTGAAATCCTCGTCGGCGATCTCCACGAGGTCTTTCATCATGGCACCCTCGCCGGTGACGAGGCCCTCGGGGTCTGCCTCCTTGACGAGGCGGACCAGCTCGTCCACCTGCGCGTTCAGCGCGTCGCTGCCCGACTTATAACGGCCATTGGCAAGGATGAGCTTGTAACCGCCGTTCTGGACGATGTTCATCAGCTCGTCGGGCAGAAGTTCCGTCTCAAAGCCCGGGCCGGTGATGGAGTCGAGGCTCACCACCTGCGTGATGCCGTCCACCGCCTTTATCTCATCGCAGAGGGTGGACACCTGAGAGGCAGTCAGCTCCTCCCGCACGAGGATGAAGTGGTTGGTCATCATGCCGAAGTCTTCGCCAAGCTTGTTCGTACCCACGATGCCGGGCATATCCTGCGGAAGAGCGGCAAAAATGTTGTAGTAAATATCGGTCTTGCTCTGGGCCAGCCCGAAGGGGATCATCAGCAGGATGAACACCACCACGACGGGCATCGGGTGCTTCGAGACAAAATGGCTCAGGTGGGTGAGCTTGGGCATAAAGGTGCGGTGGCGGTATTTTTCCACCCACTTATCGAAGAATAGAATGAGCGAGGGCAGGATAACGATGGTACAGATGACGCCCAGCGCCACGCCCTTTGCCATGACGATGCCGAGGTCTGCGCCCAGCGTCAGCTGCATGGCGCAGAGGGCCAGAAAGCCCGCGATGGTCGTCAGGCTGGACGCCGTGATGGAGCTCATGGTCTTACAGATGGCGTTCTCCATGGCCTCTTCGTTGGAGGCACAGAGCTTCTTTTCCTCGTCGTAGCGGTGGAGCAGGAAGATGGAGAAGTCCATCGTCACGCCCAGCTGCAGAACAGCCGCCAGCGACGCGGTGATAAAGCAGACCTGACCGAGGAAAATATTCGTGCCAAAGTTATAGACCAGCGGGAAGAGCAGCCCCAGCATGAACAAAAACGGCGTGAGCCAGCTTTCCAGCGAGAGGAACAGCACCAGCAGACAACCGCCCACGGCGCAGAGCACATACCAGGGCATCTCGCCCATGACCAGCTCTTTGGTGTCGCTCAGGATGACGCTGATGCCGCCGAAGAAGCAATTCTTCCGGAGTATCTTCTTGATTTGGGCCACGGCCTGCATCGTCTCTTCGCTGACGCTGGAGCCGCCCAGCTGGACGATGAGGATGGTGGAGTCGTTCTTGCCGAACATAAACTGCTGGACATCCGCCGGCAGCATCTCCGTCGGCACCGCCGGGTCCAGCACGTCGCTGAGCCAGAAGGTGTTCAGCACGTCCGGCACCTCGTCGATCTCGGCCTTCATGGCCAGCAACTCGTTGGTGGGCATCCCCTCCACAGTTATCATGTTGGTGGACGCCAGATGGTAATCCGTTTCCAGCAGCAGCTGACCCACGCGGGAGTCCAGCTCCTGAGGCAGGTAAGAAAGGATGTCATAGTTGATGGGCGTGGCGATGGCTCCCACTGCCGCCGGGATGAGCAGCAGGACCGCCACGATGAGGATGAGCCTGCGCATCTTCACGATGGCCCTCGCTAATTTTTTCATTCATTTCCTCCCATTTTATCGTTCCGAAGAAAAACAACTTTTCTCGTTTTTCCGACACACATTATTATAGTACACTCACCCGGGGTGTCAAGAGACAGCTCTGCCGACGTTCTGCCTCTCCCTTTGCAAAACAAAAAGCGGGGCGCACAGGTGGTCAAGTCTGTGTGTCCCGCATTTTGTACTTTTTTGCACAGGCCGCCGTACCAGAGCGCCCCGCGCTGCGCGCAGGGAAAGCGGAGCAAACCATAAGCCGCTTTCTCTTTTTAATAAATAGGAGAATGGAATGGAGGAACCGAATCGCCTCAAAGAGAGTTGCAGGCATCCCTTTGCAGTGAATCGGAGGAGTTTTGGTTAGGTTTAACTAACCTCGCCGTGACAACAGGATACCATAGTTTGTCATGACTGTCAAGCCTGTTTTTCAAATTTTCAAAAAATTTTTCTCCGGCGGCCTCCATGAGCATTTTTCATAACAAAAACCGCCATCTCTTGTAGAAAATCCACAGGTTCCCTCTTGCTTTTTCTGAGAATCACTGTTATTATATTGTCAGGCCGTTGCAGTCGGACTCGATTGCCTGTCTGCAGCGGCTCATAAACAGCGCAGGGGTTGCCATCCAAATACCTCTGCGCCCTGTACCACCCTGTCTTTCAGAAACCGCAATCGGCGGCTTTTTTAAGACGGAACAGTTAGACTGCTCTAACTAATTATTGCAAAGCAGATTGGTCGGAGCGTCAGGAACGGAGCAAGGAGGTTCCAATGATCGATTTTGAACAGTGGGAAGGCTTTGAGGGCCGCATCTGGAAAGAGGAAGTCAACGTCCGCGACTTTATCCAGAAGAACTACACCCCTTATGACGGCGACGAGTCTTTCCTGGCTGGCCCCACCGAGGCCACCGATAAGCTCTGGGGCGCACTGCAGAAGCTGCAGAAGGCCGAGCGTGCCAAGGGCGGCGTGCTGGATATGGAGACCGAGGTCGTCAGCGGTCTGACCGCGTACGGCCCCGGCTACATCGACGAGAGCCTGAAAGAGTTTGAGCAGATCGTCGGCCTGCAGACCGACAAGCCCCTGAAGCGTGCATTCATGCCCTACGGCGGCATCAAGATGGCGGAGCAGGCCTGCACTACCTACGGCTACCAGCCCTCTGAAGAGCTGCACAAGATCTTCACCGACTACACCCGCACCCACAATCAGGCTGTGTTCGATGCCTATACCCCCGAGATGAAGACCGCCCGCCACACCCACATCATCACCGGCCTGCCCGACACCTATGGCCGTGGCCGTATCGTCGGTGACTACCGCCGTGTGGCACTGTACGGCATCGACGCCCTCATCAAGTTCAAGCAGGAAGACTTCGCCAACTGCGGCGACGGCACCATGACCGATGACGTCATCCGCCTGCGCGAAGAGATCGCACGCCAGATCAACGCCCTGAAGGGCATGAAGAAGATGGCCGAGGCTTACGGCTACGACATCTCTCAGCCCGCTAAGACCGCCAAGGAAGCCTGCCAGTGGCTGTACTTCGGCTATCTGGCCGCCATCAAGACCCAGAACGGCGCCGCTATGAGCGTGGGCCGCATCTCCACCTTCCTCGATATTTATATCCAGCGTGATCTGGACAAGGGCATCCTGACCGAGAGCGAGGCTCAGGAGCTCATCGACCACATGGTCATGAAGTTCCGCATGGTCAAGTTCGCCCGCATCCCCAGCTACAACCAGCTGTTCTCCGGCGACCCCGTCTGGGCAACGCTGGAAGTGGGCGGCATCGGCATGGACGGCCGCAGCATGGTCACCAAGAACTGCTATCGCTTCCTGCATACCCTCGAGAACATGGGCCCTGCACCGGAGCCGAACCTGACCGTTCTGTACTCCTCTGCTCTGCCTGAGAACTTCAAGAAGTACGCCGCCAAGGTGTCCATCAACACCAGTTCCGTCCAGTACGAGAACGACGACGTCATGAAGCCCGTCTGGGGCGACGATTACTCCATCTGCTGCTGCGTGTCTGCTACCCAGACCGGCAAGGAGATGCAGTTCTTCGGCGCACGTGCCAACCTGGCAAAGTGCCTGCTCTACGCCATCAACGGCGGTGTGGATGAGAAGAGCCACGAGCAGTGCGGCCCCAACTACGCCCCCATCACCGGCGAGTACCTGAACTACGACGAGGTGCTGCCCAAGTACGTCCAGATGCTGGACTGGCTGGCCGGCCTGTACGTCAACGTGCTGAACCTCATCCAGTATATGCACGACAAGTACTACTACGAAGAGGCTGAGATGGCCCTCATCGACACCGATGTCCGCCGCACCTTCGCCACCGGTATCGCCGGCTTCTCCCACGTCATCGACTCCCTGAGCGCCATCAAGTACGCCAAGGTCAAGGTCGTGCGTGACGAGATGGGTCTTGCCACCGGCTTCGAGGTCGAGGGCGACTTCCCGAAGTACGGCAACGACGATGACCGTGCCGACGAGATCGGCGTCTGGCTGCTGCGCACCTTCCTTGAGATGATCAAGAAGCGCCACACCTACCGCAACTCCGAGGCTACCACCTCCATCCTGACCATCACCTCCAACGTGGTCTACGGCAAGTACACCGGCGCTCTGCCCGATGGCCGTGCCGCATTCACCCCGTTCGCACCCGGTGCCAACCCCAGCTACGGCGCAGAGCAGAACGGCCTGCTGGCCTCTCTGAACTCCGTGGCCAAGCTGCCCTACCACTGGGCTCTGGACGGCATCTCCAACACCCAGACCATCAACCCCGACGCTCTGGGCCACAGCGAGGGCGAGCGCATTGAGAATCTGGTGCAGGTCATGGACGGCTACTTCGACCAGGGCGCACACCACCTGAACGTCAATGTCTTCGGCAAAGAGAAGCTCATCGACGCTATGGAGCACCCCGAGAAGGAGGAGTACGCAAACTTCACCATCCGTGTCTCCGGCTACGCCGTCAAGTTCATCGACCTGACCCGCGAGCAGCAGATGGACGTCATCTCCCGTACCTGCCATGCAGCTCTGTAACCCCATCGGATACGTCCACTCGCTGGAGACTTTCGGTTCTGTGGACGGCCCCGGCGTCCGCTTCGTCGTCTTTTTGCAGGGGTGCGCCCTGCGGTGCAAATACTGCCACAACCCGGAGACATGGACTGAGGGCGGCGAGGAATGGACGGTGGACAAGCTCTTCCAGCGGGTGTGGCGCTACCGCAACTACTGGGGCAAAAAGGGCGGCATCACGGTCAGCGGCGGCGAGCCGCTGCGCCAGATGGAGTTCCTGACGGCGTTCTTCGAGCTGGCACGCTCCAAGGGCGTGCATACGGCTCTGGACACCGCCGGTCAGCCCTTCCGCCCCGACGATGCAGCGTATCTGGCCGATTTTGACCGGCTGATGAAGTCCACCAGCCTCGTCATCCTCGATTTGAAGGAAATCGACCCGGAGAAGCACCGCAGGCTCACCGGCAGGGACAACGCGAATATCCTTGCGATGGCGCGCCACATCTCCGACCTCGGCGTACCGCTCTGGATACGCCATGTCCTCGTCCCCGGTCTGACGGACGACGAAGACGGCCTGCGGAAGACCGCAGAGTTCATCTCGTCTCTCAAGACGGTGCAGCGGGTAGAGGTACTGCCCTACCACACGCTGGGCCTCTTCAAGTGGCAGAAGCTCGGCATCCCTTATCCCCTGCCCGATGCTGTCCCGCCCACGGCGGAACAGGCCAAGCGGGCCGAGGAGCTGCTGGAAGTCAGCAAATATACAGGCTGACAAAATCAGCTGATATAAAACAAAGAGGCGTGGCCGCAAGGTCACGCCTCTTTTACTTTTTGTAATTTAACCGCCCAGATATGCGCTGCGGACACGCTCGTTGGTCAGCAGCTCAGCACCGGTGCCATCCATGACCACGCGGCCCGTCTCGAGGACGTAGGCGCGGTCTGCCACGGAAAGGGCCATCTGTGCGTTCTGCTCGACCAGCAGGATGGTCATGCCCTCTTTGTGGATGTTCTGGATGATGTCGAAGATTTCCTGCACCAGCAGGGGCGACAGACCCATGGAGGGCTCGTCCAGCATCAGCATGGAGGCGTTGCTCATCAGAGCACGGCCCATGGCCAGCATCTGCTGCTCGCCGCCGGACATGGTGCCGGCCAGCTGCTTGCGGCGCTCCTTCAGGCGGGGGAACAGCTCAAAGACCTTCTCCTTGTTGGGAGCGATGGTGGAAGCAGGCTGGGTATAAGCGCCCATATCCAGATTCTCTTCCACGGTCATATGCAGGAAGACATGACGGCCTTCCGGCACCTGTGCCAGACCGGCCTCGACGATTTTATGAGCGCGGACGCCCTTGATGCTCTTGCCCTTGTAGAGGACGTCGCCGGTCTTCGGGTGGAGCAGGCCGGAGATGGTCTTCAGGGTGGTGGACTTACCGGCACCGTTGGCACCGATGAGGGTGACGATCTCGCCCTCGTTCACCTCGAAGGAGACGTCCTTGACTGCGTGGATGTTGCCATAAAAGACGTTGATATTATCAACTTTCAGCAAAGTCTGTGCCATCGTTCAGCCCTCCTTCTTGCCCAGGTAGGCTTCGATGACCTGGGGATTGTTGCGGATCTCGTCCGGCGTACCCTTGGCGATGATGCGGCCAAAGTTCAGCACGGCGATGCCCTCGCAGATGCCCATAACGAGGCTCATATCATGCTCGATGAGCAGGACGGCGATGTTGAACTCGTCGCGGATGCGGCGGATGGTCTCCGTCAGCTCTGCGGTCTCGGAGGGGTTCATGCCAGCGGCCGGCTCGTCCAGAAGCAGCAGCTTCGGGCTGGTAGCCAGCGCGCGCATGATCTCCAGACGGCGCTGTGCGCCGTAGGGCAGGCTGCCGGCCTGTGCATCGGCGAGGTCGGCCATATGGAAGATGTCCAGCAGCTCGAAGGCACGTTCGGTGCAGCGCTTCTCTTCCTTCCAGTAGTTGGGCAGGCGGATGAGAGAGGAGCCCAGATTGTACTTCATGGACTCGTGGAGACCCACCTTGATGTTGTCGATGACGGACAGGTCCTTGAACAGGCGGATATTCTGGAACGTACGGGCCACGCCCATCCGGTTGACCTGATAGGTCTTTTTGCCGGCGGTGGGCATCCCATCGATGAGGATGGAGCCGCGGGTGGGCTGGTAGACGTTGGTCAGCAGGTTGAAGACGGTGGTCTTACCGGCGCCGTTGGGGCCGATGAGGCCGGTGATCTCGTTGCGGCCGATCATCAGGTTGAAGCCGTCCACGGCGGTCAGGCCGCCGAAGTCGATGCCCAGTTCACGGACGTCGAGGATGGGCTTCTTATCCTTGTCGCGGTCGGTCAGGAAGCCGCCGGAAGGGACGCTGTGTAACTTAGTCTGGAACTCACTCATGGTCTGCGCCCTCCTTGTCAGCATTCTTCTTGTGGAACAGCTCGCCGTTCATGACCTTTTCCACGATGCGGCTCATGGAGAAATCGTAGCTGCCCAGCAGTCCGCCCGGACGGAAGATCATCATCAGGACGAGCACCAGCGAGTAGATGACCATGCGGTAGCTGTCGAAGCTGCGGGTAGCCTCGGGCAGGATGGTCAGGACGGTAGCGGAGAGGATGGAACCCAGCATGGAGCCCATGCCGCCCAGAACCACCATGACCAGGATCTCGATGGACTTCATGAAGCCGAAGGTGGAGGGGTTCAGAACGCCGATGTAGCAGGCGTACAGACCACCGGCCAGACCGGCAAAGGCAGCAGAGAAAGCGAAGGCCATGACCTTATAATAAGTAGTCTGGATGCCGCAGCTCTCGGCAGCGATCTCGTTGTCGCGGATGGCGAGGACGGCACGGCCATGGCGGCTCTTCATCATGGCATGGATGAGGAAGCAGGTGATGACCACACAGAGGAAGACATTGGCAAAGTTGGAGTACTTGGGGATGTTCTTGAGGCCCTTGGAGCCGTAGAACAGGCTGTAGCCCAGCACATCGTCGATGTTGTTCAGGGTGATGCGGATGATCTCGCCGAAGCCCAGGGTCAGGATGGCCAGATAGTCACCGGTCAGACGAAGGGCCGGGACGCCGATGAGGACGCCAAACAGGCCGGCCATCACAGCGCCCAGTGCAAGGCCGATGGCAAAGGAAACGCCATCGGGCAGAGGGCTGTACTTGGTGAAGAGGGCGCAGGTGTAAGCACCCACGGCCATGAAACCGGCGTGGCCCAGCGGCAGCTGGCCCAGATAGCCGGTGGCCACGTTCAGGGACACGGCCAGGATGATGTTGATGCCCACGGTCATGAGCACCTTGTTCTGGTAAGTGGAGAGCATGTTGCCGGTCATGTAGGAAAGGGCCAGGAACAACAGCACCACCAGCACGGCGTTCATGAGGTAGCGCACGGGCATTTTGAGCGTTTTGCGATTCTTGTTCATCTTCATGCCCTCCTTACACCTTTTCCTGCACCTTGCGGCCGAGGAAGCCCGTGGGCTTGAACAGCAGCACGATGATGAGGATGGCGAACGTGACGGCGTCCTTCCAGGCAGACAGGCCGATGGCGGAGACGAAGCACTCGCACAGGCCGATGACGATGCCACCGACCATTGCGCCCGGGATGGAGCCGATGCCGCCCAGAACGGCGGCGACGAAGGCTTTCAGGCCCAGCATGGAGCCCATGGTGGGGGTAGCCTGCGGGTAGGAGCAGCAGTACAGCACCGAGCCGATGCCGGCCAGTGCAGAGCCGACCGCAAAGGTAAAGGAGATGGTGCTGTTGACGTTGATGCCCATCAGGCGGGCAGCGTCCATATCCTCAGAGACGGCGCGCATGGCCTTGCCAAGCTTGGTCTTCTGGACGAGGAAGGTCAGCACCAGCATGGACAGCACGGTGACCGCCAGCGTGATGATGGAGGTCAGGCCCAGAGGCACCTTGCCCAGATAGAAGGTCTTGTTGTCGTAGTAAGACGGGATGACCTTTGCGCCCGAGCCCATGACCAGCTCAGCCGTGTACTCGAGAAAGAACGACACGCCGATGGCCGTGATGAGCAGAGAGATACGGGGTGCGCTGCGCAGCGGGGTGTAGGCGATCTTTTCGATGACCACGCCCAGCAGCGTACAGGTGAAGATGGTGGCACAGACCGCCGTGACCGGGCCGAGGCCCAGCTGGTTCATGACGAACCAGGACATGTATGCGCCCACCATGATGACGTCGCCGTGGGCAAAGTTCAGCAGCAGGATGATGCCGTACACCATGCTGTAGCCCAGTGCGATCAGTGCATAGATGCTGCCAAGGGACAGGCCATTGATGAGCTGGCTGAAAAACACTGTCATGGATGGATACTTCCTTTCTTTCCGGCGCTGTTGCACGCCTTATGTGGGGATACACTTTTTTACCAAAAAAGCGGAGATCACCGGGGCAATACTGTTCCGGCGTTCTCCGCAGTCGGGTCAATTTACGATCATTCGGATCTCAGCGGCGCTTCCATCACCGGTCGATGGAAGAAAGCTGGGATCAGAACATTTCCTTCAGCACCGGCTTGCCGTCCACATAGGTCAGGATAGCAGTCTGCTTGACGGGGTCGTGATGCTCGTCGAAGGTGAAGGTGCCGGTGATGCCGTCGATGGTGCCGGAGGCAATGGCATCGATGACAGCCTGCTTGTAATCGTCGGTGCCAGCCTCGAGACCGGCATCCTCAGCAGCCTGCAGGCCGTAGACGATGGTCTTTGCTGCATCGTAGCCCAGAGGAGAGAAGCCGTTGGGGTACTCCTGACCGTACTCTGCCTTGTAGGCATCCTCAAACTCGGCGTTGGAGCCCTTTGCGTAGTTGGCGCAGAAGTAAGTGTCCTTCAGCTGATCGTTGGAGGCGTAGCCTTCCAGACCATCCCAGCCGTCGCCGCCCAAGAACGGAACGGTCAGGCCGACGCTCTCAGCCTGAGACAGAATCTGGCCCACTTCCTCGTAGTAGTTGGGGCAGAAGACAGTCTCGGGGTCCTTGCCGAGGATGGTGGTCAGCTGAGTCTTGAAGTCCACGTCGCCCTCAGAGTAGCTCTCCTGATCGACGATGGTGCCGCCCAGAGATTCGAACTCGTTGACGAAGTTCTCTGCCAGGCCCTCGTTGTAGTCAGCACCCTTCTTGAAGATGACGGCTGCCTTGGTGTAGCCCAGCTTCTTGTATGCGTAGTCAGCCATCTTGATGCCCTGGAACGGGTCGGTGAAGGTGGCACGGAAGACGTTTGCGTTCACGGTATCGGTCTCGGCATCGTAGGTGACAGCCTCAGCGGTAGCGGAAGCGGTGACCATGGGCATATTGTAGTCTGCGCTCTCAGCAACGACTGCCAGAGTCGGGGTGGTGGTAACGTCGCCGATCAGAGCGGTCATGCCCTCGTCCACCATCTTGGTGAAGCAGTTGACAGCCTGCGTAGCGTCGCCCTGCTCGTCCTCGGTGAGGATCTCGATCTGCTTGCCGTTGATGCCGCCGTTGGCGTTGACCTGCTTCAGGTACAGGGTAGCACCGTTGACAACAGCCTGACCGTAAACGGAGACGTTGCCGCTCAGGGGACCCATAACGCCGACCTTGATGGTGTCGCCGGAAGCAGCTGCTGCGGTAGAACCGGAAGCGGCAGCAGTGGAAGCTGCGGTGCTGGAAGAGCCGCCGCAGGCAGTCAGAACACCGGCAGCAGCCACGACACCGGCAGCAGCCAGAAAGTTACGACGAGAGATCATGTTTTTCATAAGTCTATATCCTCCTGATATTTGGAAGCGTTCGTGTTATTTGCAGCCATCGCGCGCGGCCCATGAGCCAGTGTCCCGAAAAGCTGTTAAGGAAGCAGTGCTCCCTTCCCTCAAAGCAGCTCTGCTTCCTTGAGTCTTATTATAAGCACTTCGGTGCAAGTCCGCAATTCACAAATCGTCCATAGTTTTGGAGGGGTTTCGGGTAAAACTCGCTATTTTTCACAAAATCAAGCGTCGCTTTTTGGTTACTTTTTCAAATTGTTCACCTGAGAAAAACAGAACATGAAAGCAATTCATGAGTAACAAAAAGATGACACAACTTTCCTCTCCTGAAGTTTGCTACTGCTAACATCACTGCATCCTCTTGCATCCCGGGCCGAATCATGGTAGGATAATGTCGGTTAGTTAGCATATACTATCCAAATGAGAACAGCGCATCCATTCCTATTATATATGGAGGTACAAATCATGAACTATCTTGAGATCGTAGACGTTCAGGGCCGTGAGATCTTGGACTCCCGCGGCAATCCCACTGTTGAGGCTGAGATCACCCTCGCCGACGGCACCGTGGCCCGGGGCTGCGCACCGTCCGGCGCATCCACCGGCGAGTTCGAAGCCCTGGAGCTGCGCGACGGTGACAAGGGCCGCTATCTGGGCAAGGGCGTCACCAAGGCTGTGGAGAGCATCAACACCGTCATCGCTGATGCCGTCATCGGCATGGATGCTTCCGACATCTACGCCATCGACAAGGCTATGATCGACGCCGACGGCACCAAGGACAAGTCCAAGCTGGGCGCAAACGCCATTCTGGCCGTTTCCATCGCTGCCTGCCGCGCTGCTGCCACTTCGCTAGACATGCCCCTCTACCGCTTCCTCGGCGGCGTGAACGGCAACCGCCTGCCCGTCCCCATGATGAACATCCTGAACGGTGGCGCACACGCCACCAACACCGTGGACACCCAGGAGTTCATGATCATGCCCGTGGGCGCACCTTCCTTTAAGGAGGGCCTGCGCTGGTGCGCTGAGGTCTTCCACGCTCTGGCTTCCATCCTGAAGGCAAAGGGTCTGGCTACCTCCGTGGGCGACGAGGGCGGCTTCGCTCCCAACCTGTCCAGCGACGAGGAGACCATTGAGACCATTCTGGCCGCCATCGAGAAGGCCGGTTATCTTCCCGGCAAGGACTTCATGCTGGCCATGGACGCTGCCTCTTCCGAGTGGAAGAGCCCCAAGGGCAAGGGCTTCTACAAGCTGCCTAAGGCCGGCACCGAGTTCACCTCCAGTGAGCTCATCGCACACTGGAAGAAGCTGGTGGAGAAGTACCCCATCATCTCCATCGAGGACGGTCTGGACGAAGAGGACTGGGAAGGCTGGCAGGAGATGACCCGCGAGCTGGGCGGCAAGGTCCAGCTGGTGGGCGACGACCTGTTCGTCACCAACACCGAGCGTCTGGCCAAGGGCATCCAGCTGGGTGCCGGCAACGCCATCCTCATCAAGCTGAACCAGATCGGCTCCGTATCTGAGACTCTGGAAGCCATCAAGATGGCTCACAAGGCCGGCTATACCGCCATCAGCTCTCACCGCTCCGGCGAGACTGAGGACACCACCATCGCCGACCTGGCCGTGGCCCTGAACACCTGCCAGATCAAGACCGGCGCCCCCAGCCGCACCGAGCGTGTGGCAAAGTACAACCAGCTGCTGCGCATCGAGGAGCAGCTGGGCGGCAGCGCCGTCTACCCCGGCATGGCTGCTTTCAACGTGAAGCGTTAACTCAGACTCTGCGACAGGAGCGCCAGTCCCGGCTTTGCCGGAGCTGGCGCTCTTTTTTGTCATTTCCATGTCAATTTGTCTAAAGTATACAAGAAAAAACATTAAAACTCAGCAAATCGACTATTGCTAATTCTCAACTGATATATTAGAATGTAAGTGAGAGAGCGAGGCACTCCTGCCGCGCATAAACGCAAAGCAATATTAACGGAGGACATCCACTATGCCTATGAAAATGGGTTGGCGCTGGTATGGCGAGGGCAACGACCCCGTCACCCTCAGCGACATCAAGCAGATCCCCGGCGTGACCAGCATCGTCTGGGCGCTGCACAACAAGATGCCCGGCGAGATCTGGGAGATCGACGAGATCCAGAAGGTCGCAGACCAGATCCACGCTTACGGCTTCGACATGGACGTTGTCGAGTCTGTCAACGTCCACGACGACATCAAGATCGGCCTGCCCACCCGCGATAAGTACATCGAGAACTACAAGCAGTGCATCCGCAACCTGTCCAAGTTCGGTGTCAAGGTCATCTGCTACAACTTCATGCCCATCTTCGACTGGACCCGCACCGACCTGTTCCACCCCGTCGGCGACGGCTCCACCGCACTGTTCTACGAGAAGGACAAGATCAAGGGCGACTACAAGTCCATGGCCGAGTACATCATGTCCTTCACTGAGAAGTACAACATGACCTTCCCCGGCTGGGAGCCGGAGCGCATGGCAAAGCTGGACGAGCTGTTCAAGGCCTACGCCCCTGTCACCAAGGAAAAGCTCTGGGAGAACCTGAAGTACTTCCTCGAAGCCCTGATGCCCACCTGCCGCGAGTGCGACATCAAGATGGCCATCCACATGGACGACCCCCCTTGGGACATCTTCGGCCTGCCCCGCCTGCTGGTGGATGCCGAGAGCATCGACCGCTTCCTGAGCATGGTGGACGACGAGTACAACTGCCTGACCCTCTGCTCCGGCAGCCTGAACGCCAACCCCAACAACAATGTGGCTGAGATCGTCCGCAAGCACTGCGACCGCATCGCATTCGCACACATCCGCAACATCCATCACTTCCCCAACGGCGACTTCTCCGAGGCTGCCCACCGCGACTGCTGCGGCGAGACCGGCATCATCGAGATCCTGCGCGCCTACCATGACTGCGGCTTCGAGGGCTACATCCGCCCCGACCATGGCCGTCAGCTGTGGGAGGAAGGCCCTGGCAGCTGCCGCCCCGGCTACGGCAAGTATGACCGTGCGCTGGGCATCCAGTATATGCTGGGCGTCTGGGACCTGCTGGACCGTCTGGACGAAGAGAAGAAGAAGGGCTGATATATCATGAAGCTGACTGATATTAAGAACGGCAATCTGTCCGCCGAGTGGGCAGAAAAGGGCTACGAGCTGCCCAAGTTCGACGTTGAGGCCGTCAAGGCCAAGACCCACGCAGAACCCACCTGGGTCCACTTCGGTGCCGGCAACATCTTCCGCGCATTCCCGGCTGCCATCCTGAACGACGCCCTGAACAGCGGCAAGTATGACCGCGGCGTCATCGTGGCCGAGAGCTTCGACTACGAGATCATCGACAAGGCTTATCGGCCCTACGACAACCTGAGCCTGCTGGTCTGCCTGAAGTCCACCGGCGACATCGAGAAGAAGGTCATCGCCTCCGTCACCGAGAGCCTGAAGGCTGACTACTCCTTCGGCGCTGACTGGGCACGTCTGGTCGAGATCTTCCAGGCACCCAGCCTGCAGATGATCTCCTTCACCATCACCGAGAAGGGCTACGGCGTCGCTCCTGCTGACCTCGAGCGCGGCCTGACCCCCGTTCTGGCCATGGGCAAGGTCACTGCTCTGCTGTACGAGCGCTTCAAGGCCGGCAAGCTGCCCCTGACCGTCCAGAGCATGGACAACTGCTCTCACAACGGCGATAAGGTCAAGGCCGCAGTCTTCGCCTACGCTTCCAAGTGGGTCGAGCAGGGCCTGGTCCCCGCCGAGTTCCTGGCCTACGTCAAGGACGAGACCAAGATCACCTTCCCCTGGAGCATGATCGACAAGATCACTCCCCGCCCGGATGCCAAGGTCCAGAAGATGCTGGCTGACGACGGTTTTGAGGACAACTACACCATCGTCACCGAGAAGCACACCTTCACCGCTCCCTTCGTCAACGCCGAGGAGACCCAGTACCTCTGCATCGAGGACCACTACACCAATGGCCGTCCTCCGCTGGAGCTGGGCGGTGTCCTCTACTGCGACCGCGAGACCGTCGATAAGATCGAGAAGATGAAGGTCTGCACCTGCCTCAACCCCCTGCACACCGCCATGTCCATCTACGGCTGCATGCTGGGCTACACCCTCATCTCTGCCGAGATGGCAGACGAGGATTTGCGCAGCTTCATCCAGAAGATCGGCTACATCGAGGCGATGCCCGTCGTCGTTGACCCCGGCGTTCTGAATCCCTACGAGTTCATCGGCGCTGTCATCAACCGCCGTCTGCCCAACCCCTTCATGCCCGACGCTCCTCAGCGTATCGCCACCGATACCTCCCAGAAGCTGGCGATCCGTTTCGGCGAGACCATCAAGGCTTACGAAGCGCGCGGTCTGGACAAGTCCAACCTCGTGCTGATCCCGCTGGTGCTGGCAGGCTATGCCCGCTACCTGAAGGGCATCGACGACAACGGCCAGCCCTTCGAGATCTCCACTGACCCGCTGCTGGCTGAGCTGCAGGCCATCGTGGCTCCCCTGAAGGTGGAAGCCGGCGAGCAGGACTTCTCCTGCCTGAAGGCTCTGTACAGCCGCACCGATGTCTTCGGCGTGGACCTGTACGCCGTCGGTCTGGGCGAGAAGATCGAGTCCATGGCCAAGGAGCTGTTCGCAGGCCCCGGCGCTGTCCGCGCTACCCTGCACAAGTACGTCAAGGCCCGCTGATCTAAGCGTCCCCTGACTTCATAAGCCATTTCCGCACCCATGCTGCGTTTTGCTTTGCCGCAGCATGGGTTTTTATTATGTCTTTTTTCCGGCACAGGAAAAGCCGCCGGGCCTTGCGGCCCGACGGCTTTTCTTATGATAGGAGGATCAAAAATGATCGTAGACTATCTTATTCAGTTCAGGATGGTCTGCTCGGTCTCGACGTCGAACAGGTGGACCTTGTGGGGATCGAAGGCAACGCGGACGGTGTCTCCGTTGCGGGCCTTGGAGGTGGGAGCGACGCGGGCGGTCATCTTGTTGCCCTTGTACTCCAGGTACAGGTAGATCTCAGCGCCCATCATCTCAGAGACATCGACCTTAGCATCCAGCTGGCAGTCGGTGTGCTTTGCCATGAACTCGGGCTCATCGTCGATGTCCTCGGGACGGATGCCCATCTTGACCTTCTTGCCGACGTAGGAATCCAGCTTGCTGTCAGCGGTCTTCTCCTTGGGCAGGGGGATGAGGTCGCCGCCCAGATCGACGCTGTACTGGTCGCCCTTCTTGACGATGGTGCCGTCCAGGAAGTTCATCTGGGGGCTGCCGATGAAGCCTGCGACGAACATGTTGCAGGGCATATCGTACAGGTTCTGCGGGGTATCGACCTGCTGGATGATGCCGTCCTTCATGACAACGATACGGTCGCCCATGGTCATAGCCTCGGTCTGGTCGTGGGTAACGTAGATGAAGGTGGTAGCCAGCTTCTTGTGCAGCTTGATGATCTCGGTGCGCATGGAGGTACGCAGCTTAGCGTCCAGGTTGGACAGAGGCTCGTCCAGCAGGAAGACTGCCGGGTTACGGACCATTGCACGGCCCAGAGCGACACGCTGGCGCTGACCACCGGACAGAGCCTTGGGCTTACGGTCCAGCAGGTGCTCGATCTCCAGGATCTTAGCAGCCTCGTGGACGCGGCGGTCGATCTCGTCCTTCGGGGTCTTGCGCAGTTCCAGACCGAAAGCGATGTTCTTGTAGACGGTCATGTGGGGGTACAGAGCGTAGCTCTGGAAGACCATGGCGATGTCGCGGTCCTTCGGGGGAACGTCGTTGATGAGGCGGCCGCCGATGTACATCTCGCCCTTGGAGATCTCCTCCAGACCGGCGATCATGCGCAGGGTGGTGGACTTACCACAGCCAGAGGGGCCGACGAAGATGATGAATTCCTTGTCCTGGATCTCCAGGTTGAAATCGGTGACGGAAGGAGCCGTAGCACCGGGGTAGATCTTGTAGATATGCTGGCAGCTGATAGAAGCCATAAAGCTTTTTCCTCCATTGATGTTGTTGCACTCAAAGGCTCAGCTTGACGATGAGCCGTTTCATTGCTATTATAATAGCAGATTATTTTGTGTTATAAAATAGCATTTTATTGATTTGAGGTGTCAGATATTGATTTACTCTCCCAGCACGACTGCCGCCCTCGGCATCGTGGAGGATGCCCAGCCGGAAGAGCCCCTCACCCTGCGGGGCGAAGGGCTCTGGGTCTGCCTCATTTCCAGCGGAAAATGTGTCGTCTCGCTGTCCGATCTCGAACTGATGCCGGCAGGTTCTGCCCTGTTGCTGCCACCCCAGAATGCCGCAGCGGGCCATCTCGTGCTGAGCCGGGGGCCGCTGACCCTCGCGCCGGAAAACGAGTGCCATCTGCTCTGCGTCCAGCTCACCGGGCAGGCAGCGGAACAGTTCCTCGCAGGGCTTTCCGAAATGCCCTTCCTTGCCCGGGGCGAGACCTGCCCGGCGGCGGCAGAGCTGATGGGGCGCCTTGCCGAAGAGCGGGACGCCTCGGAGCGGGTGCGCAGTCAGCTGGCCTTCGCGCTGCTGTGCGAGCTCTCAGACGCCGACAGCGCCGCCCCTGCCTTGCCCCCGCTGGTGGCCGCCGCCATCGAGGACATCCGCAGGAACTACGCCGGGCTCTACGGCGTGGAAGAGCTGAGCGAGCGGCTGGGTGTCTCCAAGAGCCACCTCGTCCGGGCCTTTACGGCAGCGCTGGGCGTCTCGCCAGGGCGGTACCTCACCAACGTCCGCATAGAAGCCGCCATGCGTCTGCTGCTCCACCGGGAGTACACGCTGGATGTCATCGCCAGTCTCTGCGGTTTCTCGGGGGCCAACTACCTCTGCCGCGTCTTCAAAAAAACGACCGGCCAATCTCCCACGCAGTGGCGGGCGATGGCCGGTCGGAGCGCACTGCCCGAGCTTTCGCCCGAGCAGCAGCGGTTGGAACAGGAATTGTTTATTTAATTTTTCCGCTTCAGCAGGAAGAGGGTCAGGCAGGCCGTGATGGCCTCAGAGGCCGGGAACGCGGCCCAGACGCCGTTCATCCCGAAGAGGGCGCTCAGCACCAGAGAGCAAGCCACGATGGCCACGATGCCGCGGGAAAGCGACGTCGCAGAAGCCTCTGCGGGGCGGTCCACCGCGCCCAGATAGCCGGCGGCCACGATATTGAAGCCCGCGAAGAAATAGCCGAGGAAGTAGATGCGCATCCCGCTGAAGGCATACTGCGCCATGAGGGCCGAGTTCTCACTGTTGAAGACCGCGACGATCGGCCCGGTGAACCCGAACAGAACTGCATACAGTGCCGCCGCCAGCGCAAGCGCTGTTCCGCTGCCCAGCAGCAGGAGCTTGCGGGTACCGGCGGCATCGTTTTTGCCGTAGCACCTGCTGACCAGCGGCTGTGCGCCCTGGGCCACACCGTTGAAGATAGCCGTCGCCACCAGCGCGTAGTTCGCCACGACGCCGTAAGCCGCCACGGCCACATTGCCCGCCAAACGCAGGAGCAGCAGGTTGAAGACGGTGGTGGTCACGCCGGAGGACATCTCTCCCACGAAGCCCGAGACGCCCAGCTGGCAGCTCTGGGCCAGCAGCTTCGGCGAGGGCAGCTGCCGCACAAGGCGGACGGTGCTGCTCTTTTTGAAGAAGTGGCGGCTGCAGATCGCAATGCTCAACACCGGCGAGACTGCCGTCGCCAACGCCGCGCCGGGCAGGCCGAGGCCCATGGGGAACATGAAGATGTAATCGAACACCACGTTGAAGAGGCTTCCGCAGAGGGTCGCCACCATGGCCAGTGAGGGATCACCATCGTTCCGGACAAAGGCTGAGACGATGTAGTTGCACATGAAGAAGGGCGTGAACAGCAGAAAGATGCGGGCGTACCCCACGCCCAGTGCAACGATCTCCGCGTCGCCGCCCATGAACCGCAGCAGCACCTCGGGGCAGAAGATGCCCGCCAGCATGAAGGGCAGGGCGAACACCAGCGCCCAAAGCAGGGCGTTGGAGAAATAGTGCTCCGACCGCTCGTCGCCCTGCGCCCGGAGGATGGCGTAGCGGGTGGCCGCACCGAGGCCCAGCATGGAGCCGATGGCGAAGATGAAGTTGTAGATGGGCAGACAAAGGTTCAGCAGAGCCACGCCGCTGGTGCCTGCCGCCTGCGAGATGAAGTAGGTATCGGCCAGGATGTAGCAGGACGTCCCCAGCAGACCGAAGATGTTCTGGCTGACGTATTTGAAATACTGTTTGGTAAGGCTCATGTTCTCCTCGTCAAATGTCACATTTTTATCATTCAAATTATAGATATACTGCCATATTGCGTCAGTTTATCACAATCCGACCGAAGCTGTCAAGCTCTCCATTTGCACAAACGCCCGGATGGGTGTATACTGTAGTTTGTTTTTGAAAACAGGCAGAAGGGAGGGTGCATCATGCCGGGCAAGACTTTATACTGTCTGGGCGAAGCGTGGCTGGAATTGAACAGCACCGCACCGCTGGCGGCGGCAAAGACGTTTTCTCCCCGCATGGGTGGAAGCGCCGCCTCGCTGGCACTGGCTTATGCCGCACAAGGCGGCAGAACCTCTCTTTTAACGCAGCTTGGCGAGGATGCTTTCGGACACCGCATCACAGACGCTTTATCTACTGCCGGTGTGGACATCAGCCGGGTCTGCTTCACCTCCCGCGCCCCCACGCCGCTGCTGTTCGACGGCGGCGGCGAGACGCTGGCCTGCCGCACCCGTTCTTCGGAGCTGCTCTATGCACCCGAACAGCTGGGCGCTGGCTGGGCCGCGGATGCTGAAATGCTGGCCTTTTCCAGCGCCTGCCTCGTGGACAGTCCCTGCCGCTACACCCATCTTGCCGCGCTGGACACCGCCCGCACCGCCGGCGTGCCGGTCTGCTTTGTCCCCTCTCTCCGCCCGGCTCTCTGGCCCAGCGAGAAGACCCTGCGGGACACGGTGATGCAGTTTCTCCCCTTCGCGGACATCCTCCTCCTCACCGCCGACGAGATGGAGCTTCTGCTGGACACCCGGGAGTATCAGGTCGGACTGTTTGCCCTGCTGCGGGGGCATACCCAGCTGGTGGTGCTTGAGACAGAAGAGGGCGTCCACGCCTTTACCCGGGCAGTACACGCATTCCTGCCCGAGTTTTCCGCCCCGCCCGAAGAGCTGGCCGCACGGCTGCTGTATCAAATCTCTCAGCAGGAGCTGACCCTGAAAAAGCTCATGAAATGCAGTGCTCCGGCACTTCAGACACTTCTATAACGCCGGAAAGCCCCCGCCTTTGCAGGCGGGGGCTTTCCGTTTATTCTGTCATCCGGAGGAGAATGAGCTGATCAGTGAATGAACACCGGGCCAAGCGGGTTGGTGATGGGGCTGACGTAGCCGCCCAGCAGCTTCGGAATAGCGAGGCTGATGTCAGGCACGAAGGTCAGCAGCAGCAGAGCGATGAACATGCACAGATAGAACGGGAGAGTAGCCTTGACGACCTTCTCCATGGGGCGCTTCGCAACGGCAGAGCCGATGAACAGAACCGCGCCGACAGGGGGAGTCAGCAGGCCGATACCGCAGTTCAGGACCATGATGATACCGAACTGGATGGGGTCGATGCCGATGGAGGTTGCGATGGGCAGCAGGATGGGGGTAGCGATCAGGATGATGGGAGCCATATCCATGATCATGCCCAGCACCAGGATGATGAGGTCGATGAGCAGTGCGATGATGTAGGGGTTGCTGGTGACGCTGGTGATGGCGTTTGCAGCCAGATCAGGCACGTGCAGCATGGTCAGGCAGTTGCCGAACACAGCAGAGGTGGCGATCAGGATGAGGACGATGGACAGAGTGTTGACGCACTCATCCAGAGCGTGCCAGACGCCCTTCCAGTCAAGGCCCTTGTAGACGAAGACGGAGACCAGCAGAGAGTAGATAACTGCGATAGCAGCGGACTCGGTAGCGGTGAACACACCGCCGACAACGCCGAACACGACGATGACGACTGCGGCCAGAGCCCAGATGGAGGTACCCAGCTGCTTGATGAAGCCCTTGATGGTGAAGGGAGAGCCCTTGGGGTAATTCTCCTTGACAGAGATGATGTAGGAGCCGATCATCAGGACGATGGCCAGCAGAGCGCCGGGCAGGTAGCCAGCCAAGAACAGGCTGCCCACGGAGATGCCGCCGGCGGTGGTGGCGTAGATGACCATGTTATGGCTCGGAGGAACCAGCAGGCCCTCGCAGGAGGAGGTGATGGTGACAGCGGTGGAGAAGTCGGCGTCGTAGCCCTGATCGACCATCATGGGGATCATGATGGAGCCGATGGAAGCGGTATCTGCAGAAGCAGAACCGGAAATGCCGCCGAAGAAGTAGGAAGCAACGATGTTGACCATTGCCATGCCGCCGCGCATCCAGCCGACGCAGGCATCAGCCAGAGCGATCAGCTTTTCGGAAATGCCGCCGCTGCCCATGAGGACGCCCATGGTGATGAAGAACGGGACGGCCATCAGGCTGAAAGACGAGATGCCCTTGACCATCAGGCGGCAGACATCGGTCAGTGCCTGACCCTGCACCATCATGCACAGCACGCTGGACAGACCAACGGCGTATGCGATGGGGAAGCGCAGGAAAATCATGACGAAGAAGCTGACAAGAAGGACAACGATTGCCAGTGTCTGGACTGTCATATTAGTTCTCCTCCTTTACAAAAATGCTCTTGATGTGGTTGTACAGTGCCTCGATCTCGAAGATGATCATGGCGACACCGGCCAGAGGCACGGGGAAGTACATCCAGAAACGGCTCAGCCAGGGCATCGAGACATAGAAGCCGCGGCCGCCCAGGGTGGTGGCGTAGTTCCAGCCCACAACCAGCATGATGAGGCCGAGGATGCAGACCGCCAGATCGGCGAGGATGTCCAGCACCTTGACGGCGATCTTGGGCAGATAGACGTCAAATGCGGTCATGCGGATGTGTGCGCCGCGGCGGATGGCCAGAGCAGCACTCAGCACGGCCATGTAGCTCATGCAGGTCAGAACGACTTCTTCAGACCATGCGGGGTCCGGGATGAACGGGACGTAACGACCAATGACCGACATGGTGGTGATGAGAATATCCACGATCAGCAGAATCTTGCAGATAAACAGGACCACTTTGTAGGTGACGTCGTACGCCGGCTTGATCTTATCCAGAGTGGTAAAGATTTTCGGCATAGGATCTCCTCCATACTCTTATAAAAAGCCCGGCGGGTCTGCGGGCGTATCCCGTAGTCCCCCGCCGGGCTATGTACTACTTCAGGATAAAGGCGCTTTTATCAGGCCTTCATATCCAGCAGCTGCTGATACAGCTCAGCCTGATCAGAGGTGTTCTCGCTGATGACCTTAGCGCAAGCCTCCTGCCAGGGAGTCTTATCGGGGACATCGACGACGTTGCAGCCGGAAGACTTCAGCTCGTCGAGGACCTTGTTCTCAGCGGTCTCGGACAGGTCAGCGTTGAAGGCCTGCGTATCCGCAGCAGCCTCCATGACGGCAGCCTGCTGGTTCTCGGTCAGCTTGTTCCAGGCGTTGTCGGTGATGACAGCCTGCACAGCGCCCAAAGTATGGCCGTCGAGGATCAGGTTGTTAGCGACCTCGGGGAAGGCGTTGGACTTGTAGTTTGCGATGGGCTGCTCAGCGCCATCGACAACGCCGGTCTGCAGTGCGCTGTACAGCTCGCCGAAGGAAACGACGGTGGGGTTAGCGCCCAGGCCCTCGACCATGCCGTTCATGACGGGGTCGTTGGACACACGCAGCTTCAGGCCCTTGAAATCAGCGATGCCGGAAACGGGCTTGACAGTGAAGAAGTGACGGAAGCCCTCTTCGCCGTAGAAGATACCACGAACGGGCAGGCCCAGCTCCTGGGGCTCGTTCAGGAACTCAGGTGCCAGCTCGCTGTTGGCGAAGTTCCAGAAGTGTGCGCGGTTCTCGAAGGTGAAGGGGATGGACAGCAGCTTGGACTTGTTGCAGCCGTAGCTGGTCAGTGCGAAAGCGGAGATACGGCTGATGTCGATGGAGGTGGAGCCGCCGAGGATAGCGTCCAGAACGTCGTTCTCAGAGCCCAGAACGCCGGAAGCCTGCACATCGACGACGACGGAGCCGCCGGTCAGCTCCTCGACCTTCTCCTTGAAGTGAGAACCGGTCTGGCCGACGATGGTATCCAGCGGGTTGACCTCGGCGTAGACCAGAGTCACCTTCGGATCGGAAGCAGCAGCTGCGGCATCACCGGCGGGAGCGGTGGAAGCTGCAGCAGAGGTAGCGGTAGAAGCAGCAGTGCTGTTGCTGGAGCCACCACAGGCGGTCAGTGCCAGAGCAGCGGCGGAAACACCGGCTGCTGCCAGAAAGCTGCGACGAGAAATCTTCTTCATGATAAAATCCTCCTTAGATTTTCCTCATTCAGGGCGGTGCGCTCTGCACGGGTCGCACACCGTCCGTTCATTTACTGTACACACTTTAGCAAAAATTTTTAGTCAGAACAAGAGCTTATGAAAAATGTCCTGTTTTTCAAAAAAATGTGAGAAACACTTTTGTGCATTCCTTACAAACCACGGTGCAGTTTATTCAGCACACTGCCCAACGAGATGAATACAATGTAATATCTCTGGTACTTTTCAGGCTTCGCGAATGCGCTGGATGAGGCGGCTCTGCTCCTCAAAAGCCGCGTACATAGGCTCGACTGCCGCCCGGAAGCGGGCTTTCTCGACAGCGGAGAGGGTCGTCACCTCCACGCCCCATTCCCGCATATGCTTCTCGGCGCTGGCCTCCCGCTCCGCCCAGAGGCGGCGTTCGGCCAGAGCGCTCTCCTTTCCGCAGGTGCGGATGATGTCCGGGAAGCGCTCGTCCAGCTCTGCCAGCTTTTCCATCGCAGCCTCGCTGGCCAGCTGCAGCTCCGGCACGCGGGCATGCTCATCCTTTAAGAAATAGGGGGCCACCTCGTAGTGGCCCATGGCCTCATAGCTGGGCCAGTTGTTTTCCGCGCCGTCTATCTCGGCGTTGTGCAGGGCTGCATAGACCCGGCTGTAGACCACCTGCGCGGGCTTTGCGCCGAGGTCCAGTATCATCTCGCTCATCATGTCCGACTCCTGCACCCGGAGCGTCAGCCCCGCGAGGTCCGCCAGCGTCTCCACCTTTTCGCGGGTGTAGAAGCTGCGGACACCGGCGTCGAACCACGACAGGCCCACGAGGTCCATCGCGCCGAGGCCGGAGAGGAATTCATCGCCGATCTCACCGTCCAGCACCCGCCACATCTGGGGCGCGTCGGTATAGAGAAAAGGCAGCTGCAATACGCTCAGGGCCGGCTGATACTCGGCCAGCTGACTCAGGGAGACGCGGGCAAAGTCGATGCCGCCGTACTGCATCTGCTCGATGACGCTCTGTTCGGCCCCCAGCTCCCCGCCGCTGTAGACCACGACTTTGACCCTCCCCTCCGTCCGCTCGGCCACGAGGTCGGCGAAGGCCAGAGCGGCCTGAGTGGTGGGATAGTCCCCGGGCTGGTTCTCGGCGTAGCGCAGGATGAGCTCCGGGCCGGTGTACTCTTCCGTCTTGCTGCAGCCCACAGCGCCCAGCGCCGTACAGGCGGCCAGCGCCAGCACACTGCGGCGGGAAATCATCCGCCCGCTCACAGCCCGGCCTCCGGGTCGGCCTTTGCCTTCTGGCCGGCCTGACGGCGGTACTGGGTGGGAGTCATGCCGGTGCGTTTCTTGAACGCCCGGGCGAAGTAGCTGGCGTCCTCGTAGCCCACCATCGACGCCACCTCTGCCGAGGAGCGGAAGGGGTCGGCCAGCAATTCCTTTGCCGCGTTGATGCGCAGCTCGGTGAGGCAGTCGAGGAAGTTCATCTTCTGGTATTTCTTGAACTGCGCCGACAGATAGGCCGGGCTGATGTGCAGGATCTCGCCCACGCTGTCCAGCGACAGATCGAACATATAATTATCCTCGAGGTAGCGGCGGACATGGGCCATAACAAGGGCCGTCTGGCTGTTCTCACCCTCCTCGGGGGCGTCTTCCGCCTCTTCTTCGGTCTCCGTCTGCTCCTGCTGGGGCTGGGCGGCGGCCAGCTCTTCCAGCTTCCGCTCCGTCTCGATCTGCCGCATAGCCCGACGCACCGAGGCTTCCAGCTCGTCGGGGTCCACCGGCTTGAGCAGATAGTCGCAGGCCCCCAGATGCACCGCCTCATGGGCATACTGGAACAGGCTGTAGGCCGTGACGAAGATGACCCGGCAGGAAGGCCGCTGGGCCAGCACGGCGCGGGCAGCGTCGAGACCACTCATGCCCGGCATCTCAATATCCATCAGGATGAGGTCCGCGCCCCACAGCACCGCCGTGTCGGCAGCTTTGCGGCCATTTTCCGCCACCTCCAGGACCACTTCCCGCTCAAAACGGCGCTGGACCAGCTCTGCAAGCGCCTCCCGCTCCAGCTTTTCGTCATCCGCGATCAACAAGCGTATCATCGTCCAAATCCTCCTCCAAAAGTTCTACAAGGGGCAGGTACATACTGATGGCCGTCCCCCGGCCCGGGTGAGAGCGGATGACCAGCCGCCCCCGTTTATCCAGAAGCCGCAGCCGTGCGGCCACGTTATAGACGCCGATATGCTCCCAGCGCTCCCCGGGCTGGGCCAGCGCGGCTTTCAGCTGGGCCAGCTGTTCGGGCTGGATGCCCACGCCGTTGTCGCAGACGCTGATATAGAGCAGCCCCTTATCCCGCAGCGGGTTGATGCGGATGCGCACCACGCCGCCCTCTTCCTTGGGCGAGATGCCGTGCTTGAAGGCATTCTCCACAATGGGCTGCAAGATGAAGGACGGCACCATCGTCTCCGTCAAATCGAGGGAGTCGGAGATACGCCACACCATCTTCACCCGGTCGCCGAAGCGGACGTGATAAATGGAGTAATACTCGTCCACGATGCGCACTTCCCGGGCCAGCGGCACCTGCTCGTCGTTGCTCATCAGGCTGTAGCGCAGCAGGTGCGACAGAGCCGTGATGAGGGCCTGAGTGCGGTAGGCTTTTTCCTGTCCGGCAGTCTGTAAAATGACGTTCAGGGTGTTGAAAAGGAAATGGGGGTCGATCTGGCTGCGCAGCTGCTGCAAACGGCTGCGCTCCATCCGGTTCTGTAATTCCAGAGCTTCCGTCTTCTGGCGGTGGAGTTCCCGCTCCATCTCGTTTTTCTCCCGCAGGGTGGTCACCTGCTCCGCCATCGAATGCTTCATGTGGTTGAAGGCTTCGGTCAGCTGGGCCATTTCCGGCTGACGGGGCGCAGGCAGGTCGGGCGAGTCGAACTCGCCCCGGGTGACCTCCCGGGAGGCGCCGATCATCTGCTGCACCGGGGTCAGCAACGTCAGCACCGAGAAGGCCATGACGCAGCCCAGCGCAAGGCAGAGCGCCACCACGACGGTCTGCACCCATTTCACCCGGTCGCTGAGGGCCGACACGGTGGTGTAAGTCCCCTGAGCGTCGGTGATGGCCGTGTTCAGCAGCTGCTGGGTGTACTGGCGCAGATAGCCGCCGCAGGGTACGATTTTATTATAGTAGAGCTGGGCGGCTTTCGTGTCCTGACCGGCGGCCACCGCTTCTTCCAGCTGGTCCACCAGTGCGGTGTAGCTGTCGTAGGTAGTGGAAACGGCATTGTAGAGCAGATACTGCTCCTCACTCACAGTGCCAAGGTCGCTCTCGATGCGCCAGAGCCATGCGTTGGTGACGGAAAAGGCGCTGTGGAGCTCCTCTGTCAGCGCTTTGGCATCGCCGTACTCCCAGCGGTAATCTTCCATGGCCGAAAGGCTCCGCTCCACGCCGTTCTGGAAGCGGCTGATGGCGTTGAAGTTGCCCATCTGGTCGTCCAGTTCCCGCAGCACGGTGCCGGACTGGTAAAAGCTCAAGAATATCTGCCCCGCCAGCGCCAGAAAAAACGCTGCCAGGCAAAGACTGATCTGCCCTTTCAGGGTCATCCTGCGCCCCACGCACCCATCCTCCTTCTCTGTGATATTCTGCCGCGCATCTTCCGCCTTATCCGGCCTGTCTGCCGTCAGAGCGAAAGCTCCATAAACTTTCTTTTTCGTCCTATTTTAGCACATTTTAGGGCATCTGCGCAATATCATCCTTGATTGTTGGAAAATAATATGGTACTATGACCAAAAAGGAGGGTATTTTTATGTCTCAGCCGATCTCCGTTTCCGTCCAGATGGATGCTGCATCCTTCCACGATTTTGCCGCCTTTGACCTGCTGCGCCACCGCAAGGCGTGGCACCGGCCTCTGGTGTTCACGGCCATTTTGCTGGTGTCTGCCGGCTTCTGCCTGTCGCAGGTGGGCCAGAAAGACGGCGCAGCCCTGCTCACGGTGGTGCTGGCCGTGGTGGCGCTGGGCGTGCCGGCCGTCTACTTCTGGACATTCTTCCACTCCCTGAGCCTCCAAATCAAAAAGATGGGCCTGCCCCGCCCCTTCTACCGGCTGCTGCTGGACGACGAAGGACTGTCGGTCTGGATGGCCGGCGAGCAGGACAAGCCTGAGGCGAGCCGCAAGTATGCGTGGCACGATATGCATCTGGCCTACCGCACCCCCAACGCCATTTACCTCTATGTCCAGCAGAATCAGGCCTATCTGCTGAACGACAGCCTCGACGCCGCATGGAGCCTGCTGCAAGCCTCCCTCCCGGCAGAGCGCCTGCATGATATGCGATAAGAACGTCAAAAGCCCATCGCGCAGCTGTGCGATGGGCTTTTTTGCGTCAGCAAACAAAAACAGACAGCGCCGTGGAAAGGAGGAGAAAGCGGCGCTGCCTGTGTATGAGAACTCCTAAACATTTGCGGCTGCTAGGAGGTTGTTGGTAGTCTGTCCGCCGCCGTGGCTATTGCCTCGCATAGGTGGGGGACAGTATTTTTTAGGGGCGCGGCACCCGCTGCGGGGCTGCGCATGAATCCTGCCTGCATGGCATTTATGGAAAGTCAAAAGCCGGAGATGGGGGATCTCGTTCTTGTCTTCCCGACTGCACCTTTATTGTACCGGATAAAAATGGAGTTTCTTTGAGTTAGTTTTGAACAATCTGCAAACAAGATGTGGAAAGTCGGAGGACTTTCTTTTCCGTTCTGCTTGACATTCGGCACAGAACGATGTATTGTTAAGTTTATTGTGAAATACCTATGAAATTCCTGCATTTTTGAGGGAGGAGACACTATGGCCGCAACGGCACAGCCGCAGCAGGAAAAGACCCTGCTCATGACCGAGGGCAGCATCTGGAAAAGCATCCTGCTCTTCTCGGTGCCGCTCATCCTGGGCAACCTGCTCCAGCAGCTTTACAACACCGCCGACTCCATCATCGTCGGCAACTTTCTGGGCAGCAACGCTCTGGCCGCTGTGGGTTCCAGCGGCTCACCCATCTACCTGCTCATCGGTTTCAGTCAGGGCGTGGCCGTCGGCGCCGGCGTCGTCGTGAGCCAGTACCTCGGCGCAAAAGATAAAAAGGAAACGCGCATCGCCGTCCACACCTCGCTGGCCATCGCGGTCATCCTCGGCCTCATCCTGACGGTGGGCGGCATCGCCGTCAGCCGCAGTCTGCTGGTCTGGATGAACACCCCCGAAGAAGTCCTCGGCGACGCCGTGACTTACATGAAGCTCTACTTCGGCGGTGTGCTGTTCAGCGTCGTCTACAACATGGCAGCCGGCATCCTCAACGCGGCGGGCAACTCCCGCCGCTCGGTCATCTACCTCGCCTGCGCTTCCATCACCAACATCATCCTCGACCTCGTGCTCATCGCCGGGCTGAAGATGGGTGTGGCGGGTGCGGCCATCGCCACCGACATCAGCCAGCTCGTCTCCTGTGTGCTGAGCCTCCGCTTTCTGATGAAGGTGGACGCCGACTACAAGGTGGAGCTTTCCGCCATCCGGCCCGATCAGCGGATGACCTCCCGCATCATCCGCATCGGCCTTCCCACCGGCATCCAGAACATGGTCATCTCTTTCTCGAACGTGCTGGTGCAGTCCAGCGTCAACAGCTACGGTGCCGCCGCCATGGCAGGCTTTGCGGCCTATATGAAAATCGACGGCTTCAACATCCTGCCCGTCACCAGTTTCAGCATGGCGGCGACGACCTTCGTGGGCCAGAACTATGGCGCAGGCAACCTCAAACGAGTGAAGAATGGCATGTGGGTCACGCTGGGCATGGGCGTGCTCTACACCCTCTGCACCGGTGCTCTGCTGCTGGCGTTCCAGAATCCCATCATGCACCTGTTCACCTCCGACGAGACGGTGGTGGCCTTCGGGTGCAGCGCCATGCACTACTTCTGCCCCTTCTACTTCCTGCTGGCCATCCTCCACGGCATGGCGGGCGCAGTGCGCGGCACTGGCCGCAGCGTACCGCCGATGGTGGTGCTGCTCATCTCGCTCTGCCTCTTCCGTGTGGTGTGGATCCAGTTCGTCCTCCCCTTCTTTGCGGGCATCGAGGGCGTGTTCGTCCTCTACCCGGTGTCGTGGGCGCTGGGTGCCGTGCTGATGGCCCTCTACGCATGGAAAGGCAGCTGGATGACTTACGAGCATTCCTGACAGGAACCGGGAACCATTCCATTTTTCCATTCGCCTTTTGGGGACGTCTGTGGTATCTTATAGGTAAAAGAACCGCAAACCCGGTATCTCAGGAGGATTCATGCAGACAACAAAACCCGAAACCGCACAGCAGCGCCCCACCGGCGCACGAATGGCCCTGCTGATGCTTCTTTACTTTATCAAGATCGGCGCGTTCACCTTTGGCAGCGGATGGAGCATCATTGCCCAGATGGAGCGGGAGTTCGTGGACGAGCGCGGCTGGATGACCAAGAGCGATCTTCTGGAGCTCATCGCCGTGGGCAAGAGCCTGCCCGGCATCATGGTGGCGAACATCACTCTGCTCTTCGGCTATCAGATGGCCGGGGTGCTGGGCGGCATCTGCGCGGCCATCGGCCTGTGCATCCCCGCCGTCGTCACCCTTACCATCGTGACGGCCATCTACGACGCCATTAAAGATAACTACTGGGTCTGGTCGGCCCTCAAGGGCGTCCAGTGCGCCGTGGCCCCCATCATCGGCGGCGCGGCCATCTCTCTCGGCAAAGATGCTCTGACCAGCGCGATGCCCATCATCATCTGTGCCGTCGCCTTTGTGCTCTGTTACTTTACGTCCATCAGCAATCTGACGCTGGTGGTGGCCGGTGTGGTCATCGCGCTGGTCTGGATGGGGGTGAGCGAACATGGCCATGTTTGAGACCCTCGTTCAGCTCTTCGCCGCGTTTGCGAAGATCGGCTTCACCAGCTTCGGCGGCACCTCCATGATCCCCCTCATCATGGATGAAATGTCCTCCCATGGCTGGATGACGGACGCCGATTTGACGAACCTCATCGCCATCGCCGAGATGACACCCGGCTCTCTGGGCGTCAATGCCGCCACCTTTGCAGGCACCAAGACCGCCGGGATGCCGGGCGGCGTCTTCGCGGTCCTGGGCGTCCTCAGCCCCACCCTGACGCTGACGCTTCTGGCGGCGGCGTTCTTCCAGAAGTTCCGCACCAGCAAGGTCATGAGCTACATCATGAAAATCGTCAAGCCTGTCTGCATCGGCATGGTGCTGGGTGTTCTGGTGGGCCTCTGCCGCCAGACCTGCATCACCGAGGCAGGAGGCATCAGCCTGCCGGGCATCGCCATCGGCATCCTCTGCTTTGTGCTGCTCCAGAAATTCAAGCTCAGTGTGCCGAAGGTCATCGGCATCGCGGCGGTGCTGGGGCTGGTGTGCTTCGGGGTGTTTTAACCTCTCAGTCTCGCTCCGCTCGACAGGGCCGGGTTGCGGCACCCAGCATCCGCTGCGCTTTGCTTGCGTCTTGCTGGCCGCTGCCCCAACATCTCCTCCCTGTTTCCGCCACTGGCGGCGGTCGTCGCCGTTGCCCCTAGTAGGGGAGCCTCTGGCGTGTCGGTCAAATCCATTCTATCGCAAGTCAAGAAAATAACGCAATATGATAACAGCATATTTGCGATATGCAATTCAACGCTGTTGCTGTTGCATTAAAAAGTTGAATTGCTATAAACGAGCAAAGCTCAATCTTTCAGAAGCAATAGTGCCCTGCTACAGCGGGCAGCAGCGGCTTGACGAGATAACTTGTCCAGCAGCCGCTGCCCCCGCAAGCAGGGCACGGTATTTTGCGCCATATTCAGCTTTCAGCAGTCAGTACAAAGCGGCCCGGCCTGCCAAAGCCTCCCCTCGATAGGGGAGGTGGCATCGCGCCAGCGATGACGGAGAGGTTTATTATTTTACCGCCAGCGGCGACGGCCTTATACTCACTTCTCCGTGGCAGAGCGCCTCGGTGCGGCCCCCTTCCCGCTGCACGATGAGCCGCCCGGCGTCGTCGATGGCCACCGCCTTTGCGGCGTAGCTCTCCGTCCCGGTGCAGACCGTGACCCAGTGGCCCGGCACAAAGCACCGGGCGCGGTACTCGTCCAGACAGTCGAAGGCCGGGCAGAGACCCAGCAGTTCCCGGGCGATGGCCCCGGCCAGTGCCGCCCGGCCCACCGGTGCAGGCCCGCCGGGGTAGAGACTGCCCGCGATGGGCCGCAGCTCCTCGGGCCAGTCCTCCGGGCGGGAGGTCAGGTTCAGGCCGATGCCCACCACCAGCCATTCCAGCTGGCCGCTCTCGATGTCGGCCCCGGCTTCCGTCAGGATACCGCAGACCTTCTTGCCGTTATAATAGAGGTCGTTGACCCACTTGATGCCCAAGTCCAGCCCGCAGAGCCGCTTCACAGCCCGGCAGACGGCCACCGCCGCGCTGACGGTGACGGCCTGCGCCTCGGTCATGGGCAGGCCGGGCCGCAGCACCAGCGAGAGATAAATGCCTTTCCCCGCCGGGCTCTCGAACCGCCGCCCCAGCCGGCCCCGGCCCGCCGTCTGCTGACTTGTCAGCACCATCGTGCCGTGGGGCGTACCTTCGAGGGCCAGCGTCTTGGCCGTGCGGTTGGAACTTTCCAGCTTGTCGTAGAGGTAGATGGGGGCGTCGTACTCCCCCACCGCCTCGGCGCAGAAGGGGTCGCCGCCCGCCAGCCGATAGCCCCGCCGGGGGGCGGCTTCCAGTGCATAGCCCTGAGCCGCCAGTGCAGCCGCAGCCTTATGGACAGCAGCGCGGCTCACACCCAGCTGCTGCGCCAGCTGCTGGCCGGAGATGCATTCGCCCTGGGCGGCGGAGAGCGCCGCCAGAAGTGCCTGTTTTGTGGCAGAGGCCATCGTGTTTTCTCCTTTGTGAGGTTTGATAAGGCCATTCTACCATATTTTCAAAATTTTTCCCACGATTTTGCAGGTTTTGGCCCCACTGATTCGTATAGATAGACAGAGCGCTTGAAATGCCGGGCAGAAAGGAGGCGGAGAGCAGCCATTGAATGCACTGGAATTTGACAGGCTGGTACAGAAGTACCAGCCCCTCGTCTACACCATCTGCCGTCAGCTGGTGGCAGATGAGGGCTATGCGCAGGATCTGACGCAGGAGACTTTTCTCTCTGCATGGCGGAGCATGGACCGCTGTCCTGCCGGATACGAAAAGCAATGGCTGGCCCGCATCGCCTCCAACAAAGCCAAGGATTACTTACGCAGCGCCTGGGCGCGCCGGGTGAACACCCCCGGCGACGATGTACTTGCACTTGAGGGCGCACCGCCCGGCAGCGAGCCGGAAGCGCAGGTGCTGGAAGCTCTGGGCGAAGAGGAGCTGACGCAGCGCATCCTCGCTCTGCGGGAGCCCTACAAGACACCCTGCCGCCTCATGCTGCTGGAACAGCACACCGCCGCCGAAGCCGCCCGGCTCTGCGGCAGGCCCCAGAAAACAGTGGAGGCGCAGGTCTTCCGGGCAAAAAAGATGCTGGCCGCGCAGCTGAGCGCCGCCGGAAAGGAGGGCTTTTAAGATGGAATTGTTCCGTGAAGACGGCTGTCTGAGCGACGAAGGGCTGCACGCCCTCACCGCCGGGCAGCTGGACGAGCTGGGACGGCTGGAAGCCGCCGAACATCTCGCCTACTGCGACAAATGCACCGACCGTTACACCGCACTTCTGACCGCCGACGCCCTCACCGACCCGCCCCGGGATGTCCGCCGTACCGTGATGAGCACCATCTGGGTGCGGCTGATGCAGAGCACCTATGGCCGGGCTGCGGTGGCGGGCGTCGCCGCCGTGTTGGCGCTGACCATGTGGCGTACCGGAGCGCTGACCTTCGTCACCGACCACGGCAGCGACCTGCAGGCTCTCCTGCCCACAGTCCAGGTCACCCTGCCGGAAAAACAGCCCCCGAAGATTCTGCCCGAAAAGCTGGGCAGGCCCGTGACTTCCCGCCCCGGCGAGAACATCTATACCCGCGTTTCCTCTGTGCTGGAAAGCCTGCTGAACGCGGCAGAAAACATAAAATCATAAAACAAGGAGATCGTTATGCTGAAAAACGGATTTTTGACCTTCTGCTGTGCGTTTATCCCCGGCGCAGGCCAGATGTATCAGGGTTACATGAAGCGGGGCCTCTCCCTCATCCTCACGGCCTGCCTCATCGGGATGGTGAGCTCACTGCTCAACCCGGTACTGCTCCTGCTGGTGGTGGTGTGGATGTACAGCTTCTTTGACACCTTCAACCTCCGGGCGCAGATCATCGCGGACACCGCGCCGGAGGACGACTACCTCGTCCACTTCGACCCCCGCGACAGACGGCTGGCCCGGGCTCTGCTGGACAGCCACAAGCTGGTGGGCTGGCTGCTCATCGCCTTCGGTGCGCTCATCGCCTACCAGAACCTCATCATGAACACTCTCGGCGACCTCGTTTACCGCTGGGGCCACTCCTCCCCCGTTTTCCGCGCCCTCTATCTCGTCATGGACAGCCTGCCGGATGTGGTGGTCTGTGTGGTCCTCATCGTCTGCGGCGTCTGGCTGGTGAAAGGCCCCCATCCGGCCAAAAAGCCGGATGCTTCCAAGGATGTCCCCGAGGATGCCGATTTCTGCGAGTATCACGCCGACGAGCCGGACAACGCCGCTCTGCTCTCCTCTCCTGTGGTGAATGAAAACGAGGTGACGGACGATGACTTCGACCACGAACACGACGAATAAGCCGCTCCGCCGAGTCGGCACCCTGACGCTGGGCGTCTGCCTCATCGCGGCGGGCACACTCTTCCTGCTGGCCCGCTTCCTGCCCGGCCTGCCGTGGCTGGTCATCTGGCAGGTGATGCCGGCTGCGGGGCTCATCCTGCTGGGGTGCGAGGTACTCTACTACTCGGCCCGGCCCGGCGCATGCCGGTGCGACTTCGGCTCGGTGGTGCTCTGCCTGCTGATGATGGGTGGGTGCTTCGGCGTCTCGACCCTTATGCTGCTGGCCCAGATGCTGGGCCGCGGCTGCACCATCCACCTGTGAACACAAGAAAGCCTGTGCAGCCTCCCGCCCCGGGAGCGTCTGCACAGGCTTTTTCGTTTGAAGAGAGAGGCTTACTGTACGCCGGTCAGCTCAGCCAGCTTGTGGTAGATCTCAGTGTTGTCGAAGACGCCGCGGAACTTCTCCGCACCAGCGCCCAGCGCATAGATGTTGACCATCGCGCCGGTGTGGGCATAGGTGGTGTGGTCCATGCCGGACTTGTGGTTGATGGTGTGGCAGATGGCCATGCTGAAGGGGATGTAGGTGCCGTACAGCTCATAATCCTGCTGGCTCATCTCCTTCTGGGAGGAAGCGCCGACTTCCAGCGTCCGCTCGTAGGCTTTGCGCAGGTTCTCCACCTCGTAGTCGGTCAGCAGCAGCTTGCCTGCACTGGCAGCATCGGGGTCGGTGGGCAGGGTCAGGCCGAAGTTTGCCTTCACGTCGGCCATGGCGGCCTCGAAGGGAGTCTTGTTAGCGATGTAGCCCTTCACATAGGTGGAGTCGAACTTGGCGTAAGACATCTTCTGGTGGGTGAGGTTGGTCAGGAAGGTGTCGTAGTTGGTGGTCTTGTAGCCGATGGCCATGCCGCCCGTCTCGTGGTCAGCGGTGACGAGGATGAGGGTGTCGTTGGGGTGGGCGTTGTAGAAGTCCACAGCGGCCTGCACGGCGTTGCTCATCTCAAGCACATCGTGGATGGAAGCGGCGGCATCGTTGGCATGGCAGGCCCAGTCGATCTTGCCGGACTCGGTCATCAGGAAGAAGCCCTTCTTGTTGTCCAGCAGCTCGATGCCCTTCCTGACGTAGTCGGTCAGCTGCCACTCGCCTGCGGCGGCGTCCATAGCGTAGTTCATGGCCTTGCCGTCGGCCAGTGCCTCGGCGATGATGAGGGTCTTGCCTGCACCAGCCTTGAGGGCGGCAGCGTCTGCCTGACGGGTGACGACGTTGTAGCCGTTCTGGGCGGCGATCTCGTGGTTGTTGGGGCCGGTGCCGTCGCCGTTTACCTTCTGGAACTCGCCGCCTGCGAAATACTCGAAGCCAGAGGCGGCCAGCTCCTTGCCGATGGCGTAGTAGTTCTTGCGGGTCTTCTGATGTGCATAGAAGGCAGCGGGGGTGGCGTGGTCGATGTTGACAGAGGAGACGACGCCCACCTTGTAGTTCTTCTGGGCGTGGAGTTTCTCGGCGATGGTCTCATACGGCACATCGCGGGTCCACGGACACATATTGATGACGCCGCTCTCAGTCTTGTGGCCGGTGGCGATGGAAGTGGCAGTGGAAGCGGAGTCGGGGCAGAAAGAAGTGCTGTCGTAGGTGGTCACGCTGCCCACCTCGGGGAACTGAGTGAAGCTCAACTCGCCCTCGACGACAGCGCCGTTGTTCTCCACCGTACCCTTATAGAATCGGGCGGACTGTATCTGGGCCGTACCCATGCCGTCGCCGATGAAGAGGAAAACATACTTGGGTTTGCCGCCGAATACGCCCAGCAGTCCGTTCTCTTCCTCTGCTGCGTTGGCGGCATTGGGGGCAGCGGCGTTGGCAGCGGCAGGCGCTGCGGCCAGCATACCGGCGGCGGATGCAACGGCACCGACCTTCAAAAAGCTGCGGCGGGACATTTTATTCTCTTTCATGCGAAAGTCCTCTCTTTCCATGAGCCTCATGGCTCCTTCTCTCTTTTTCGATTTATCGGGAACGGCCTTATTCTACCGCCGCAGCCGCCCGGCCCGAAACCATGCGGACGCAAAATCGGCGTAAAACCCCGGCGGCGGCTTTGGGCCGTCTGTAAAAAAGAAGACTTCTGCTGCGCAAAAAGCGCCCCTCCGGTAAAACGGAGGGGCGCTTTTGTATGTTGCAGGTCAATTATGCGTTGAACTTTTCCTCGTCCAGCAGACCCTCGCTCTTGGCCACGCAGATGCTGGCCACAGCGTCGCCCACCACGTTCAGGGAGGTGACGAGCATCTCGATGGGGCGGTTGATGGCGAGGATGAGGGAGTAGGCCAGCAGGGCGCTGTCATTCACGAAGCCCGCACCGGACAGGATGGTGAAGAGGATGACGGCTCCTGCGCCGGGGGCGGCAGGCGTACCCACCGAGGCCAGCAGAGCCAGCAGAGCGACCACGACCAGCTGGGCCGGGGTGACAGTATAACCGGCACAGCCTGCGATGAAGACGGTGGCCACCACCTGCATGATGGCGGTGCCGTCCATGTTGATGGTCATGCCCAGAGGCAGGACGAAGGAGGCGATGGACTCATCGACACCGAAATCCTCGGTGCAGACCCTGATGTTCAGGGGGAGAGTGGCTGCGCTGGAAGAGGTAGAGAAGCCGAAGACGGCCACGTTGGCGATCTTCTTAATGAAGGTGATGGGGTTCTGCTTTGCGCCCAGCGCCACCACCAGAGGATAGGCCACCAGCAGGAAGACGAAGAGCAGGACCACCGTGACCACCACATACACCAGAGCGGGCTTGAGGTAATCAATGCCATAGATGGCGAAGGTGCGGGTCAGCAGCACGAAGACTGCAAAGGGTGCGAAGTTTGTGACGACGAAGTTCAGGAAAACCACCACCACGTCGTTCACCTCGCCCAGCAGGCGGCGGAGGGTGGAAGTACGGCTCTCACCCAGCACATTCATGCTCAGGCCCACAGCCACCGCGAGGAAGACGGAGGAAAGAACAGCGTTGTTGCTGCCGAAAGCCGTGACGATGTTGGAGGGGATGACATTCAGCACCACGTTCAGGGGGTTGGAACCGGTGGAGCCGGCGGCTTCCGTCAGGCCCTCGATGTGAGCGTTGAAGAGGCCCATGGAATAGGTGGCGTAGCCCACGCATCCGGCCAGTGCCAGCGCCATAAAGGAGCAGAGCAGGAACCAGAAGAGAGTCTTGGCCGAGATGCGGCCCATGGTGCTGATATCGGCAATGCTGCCGATGGCCAGCGCGATGGAGGTGAAGACCATCGGGATGATGACCAGCTGCAGTGCTTTGATGAAGAGCTGGCCGATGATGTAGAAGAGGCCGAGCGCACGTTCCGCGCCCTCTGCGGTAATGTCCTGGAAGAGCAGGTCGTTGATGGTCTGCCAGATGCCGCTGTTGCCGGAAGCCACGAGCTTTTCGCGCAGCATCATAAAGGCAAAGCCTGCCGCCAGACCGCAAACCAGAGACACCGCCATCTTTCTTGCCAGTGCCGAGCCGCTGTTCTTATTTTTTTCCATACGATTTTCCTCACTTTTGTCCATTTCCCAGTGTGTTTCGGTCACATTCGACCTATCCTACCACGGCAAACTGTTGGACGCAAGGGAAAAATCGGCTTTTCAGGCGATTTTTTCGCAAAAGTATGACGCATGAAAATTTGATATAAAAATTACGTTTTGGATAAAAAGAAACCTCTCCGTCTCGCCTACGGCGTGACGGAGAGGTTTGATCTTATGTATTGTCTGCGCCCAGCTCTGCGGCTTCCAGCACCTTGATGCCTTCGGCCTCGAACGCGGCGCGCAGAGCCTCGGCAAAGCCGGGGCGCGGCACCTTGTTCTTGACGCAGAGGGTGATGATGCCATGCAGGCTGGTGCATTCCAGACCGATGGAAGCGCCGTCCGCCGGCACCCAGGTCTGGAAGTCCTCGATGTACCGGGTCAGCTCCGGGCTGGACGGGGCGAAGGGGTCGCCCAGATAGCTCACCCAGAAGTCCGCCGGGAAGCCGCTGATGTACTCGCCCATCTGGAAGATGCGCTTTTTGATGCTGAGGCTGGCTTTCTGCTGGTAGACCCGGTAGACCCAGCCCATCTGCTCCGCAATACGGAACAGTTTTCGCTCAGCGGAAAGGTTCTCTTTCAGGTCAGCGTCCACGCCCACGGCCACTTCGGCCAGCGGGGCATCTGCCGTCAGCGGCAGCTTGCGCTGGAAGGATGCCACACAGTTGTAGAGGGCGTTCGGCGCACCCAGCGCGTCGCGGGCGTCTGTCGAGTAGCTGTAGAGCACCTCGCCCTTGTCCAGATACGCCTGCACCGCCTTACAGAGCAGGGCCATGAGGGTACTGAAAGGCTTGACGCCGCAGCGGAGGGCGGCGTCCACAAGCCCCGCCTTTTCCAGCCGGATGCGGCAGCAGGTGGGCGTCTCTTCAAAGGTCTGCACCACGGAGCGCTGCATATCGTTGGCCACCTGACTCTCGGGGTACTTTGCAAGGATGTCCTCGATGTCGTAGGCAGGGTCCGTCTCAAGGGTCCGGCCCTCGAAAGCCGTGCCGTACCGCAGGTTGCAGTAGAACTGCAGCACCATGGTCAGGAAGGGTGCTACGCCCCGGCCATCGGCCAGAAAGTGGAACCAGTCAAAGTAGACGACTTTCCCCTCATAGCTCAGGGCAACCGTAAAGCCGTTCTCGTCCGGAAATTCGGGCTTTGCGCTGCCCTGCCGCACCGGGCAGGGGGCGTCCGACGGCTCGAGGTGGAGCAGCTTTTTCTCCCACACCGGCTTCTGGAAATAGTAGGGTGCCTTTGCCCGGGCCGCATCCAGAGCCTGCTGCAAAAGCGCACCGTCTACGGCATCTTTCAGCGTGACCTGATAACGGCAGTTGACCATGTTTTCGCGGTAATAGTAAACGATACCCTGAAAAACAGAGCGCTGTTCGGCATCCATTCCTTATTCCCCCGCGTGTGCGGCCAGATAGTCGGCCAAATCGCTGACGGTGACGAAGTTGCGCAGCTCCTTTTCGGGGATGCGCAGGCCGAAAGTCTCCTCCAGGTCGGCGACGACGGTCAGGATCTCCATGGACGACAGGTCCAGATCGTCCATCAAGACGCTGTTCTCGTTGACATCATCGGGGGAAATTTCTGCAACATCTTCCAGAATTGCAAGGATCTGGGACACGATCTCGGTTCTTTCCATAGTTTGAATCTTCCTTTCGTAATTCCATTAAAGGCGGCTGCGGCTCTTTTCCAGTATTCCGCAGCCTGCCCGGTTTATTCTTACTTGCGCAGCAGCTTGCCGGTGCCGGTGCGGGGCAGAGGCTCGGTGCTGAACTCCACGGCGCTCATCCGCTTGTAGAGCGGCAGGGTGCGGTTGGTCTCAGTGATGAAGTCGCGGACGGTCTGCTGGTCGGCCTCGCCGCAGTAGATGACGGCACAGATTTTCTTGCCCTTCTCCCTGACGATGCATTCCTTGACGGCCTCGCACTTGGACAGCAGATTTTCCAGTTCTTCGGGGCTGACGTTCTCACCGTTGTCGAGGATGATGATATTCTTCTTGCGTCCGGTGATGTAATAGAAGCCGTCCTCGTCCACACGGGCCAGGTCTCCGGTGTGGAACCAGCCGTCGGCGTCGAGGACTTCTGCGGTGGCCTCGGGGTCTTTGTAATAGCCCAGCATGACGCAGCCGCCGCGGATGCAGATTTCGCCCGTCTCGTCCAGCTTGTACTCGGCGTGGTCGTCGGGCTTGCCCACGGCGCGGATGTGCTTTTCGTCCTGCTCGTAGTTGATGATGCCGTCGCCGCAGGTCTCGGTCATGCCGTACACCTGAGTGATCATCATGCCCTGCTGTGCCAGCTCGGCCAGCATGGCGCCGTCAAACATGGCAGAGGAGCCGCAGGGGTTCCAGACGCCGTTCAGGCGGGCGCGGCGGCCCCGCTTGACGTCTTTATAGATGGCCTCCATCAGCATGGGAGCCACAGCGATGGCATCGCTGTGCATCAGGCCGAGGTCGCGGTAGAAGTCGCGGATGTCGGCGGAGAGGTTCAGCGCCCAGCCCTTGCAGGCCCAAACGAAGAGGCAGATGAACGTACCCAGATGGAACAGGGGCAGGATGGCGAAGTTGCTCAGGACGTCGTTTTTGTCCTCGGGCATATGCTCGTGCTTATAGTCCAGCATGGCGTCGCCGAATTTGACCTGGCACTCCACAGTGGTAAAAAAGTTGCGCTCTGAGAGCATGACGGCCTTGCTGCGGCCGGTGGTGCCGGAAGTGAACATCAGCACCATCAAATCATCATGGCCCACGCAGTCAGCAAGCTCTGCAGGCGCGCTGTCCTTGAAGGCGTCCATCGGGCGGAGTTTATCGCCGTAGGCGGCCTCGATGTCGGGGCGGCAGCCATAGTCGATGCCGTCGTTGACGATGAGGGAAGGCTCGGCAAGGCCCAGCTCATATTCCAGCTCGGGCCAGGTCTTTTTCTGGTTGATGGTCACGACGACGGCCCCGGCAAGGATCGCGCCGAAGCTGTTGACACCGTACTCATAGCAGTTGCGGCTCATGATGCCGACACGCTTGCCCTTGATGTCGGGGATATTCTCCTTAAAATAAGTAACGGCCCTGCGGATGTCCTGCACATACTGGGCGTAGGTCTTTTCCACCACAGTCTTGCCATCGGCGGCCACATAGCGGAAAGCCACCCGGTCGGGGTACTGCTTCGCCATGACGTCCGTGATGAGCTCATATACAGTATTTATCATTTTTGTCGCTCCTTGCTGTTTTTCTTTATTGCAGCGAAACGCCGGCATTTGACATATTCTGCCTCAGAGTAATAATACCTGTTTCGGCAGAGAAATGCAACTACGCGGCGTATCCTTTTCACTGTTTCTTCTTACTTGTTACTTGCGCAGCAGCTTACCCAGAGCGTTGCGGGGCAGGGGCTCAACGGTAAACTCCACGGTACTGATGCGCTTATACAGCGGCAGGCTGCGGTTCACCTCGATGACGAAGGCTCTGACCTCTTCCTGCTTATCCTCAGGGCAGTAGATGACGGCACAAATTTTCTGGCCCTTCTCCTTCACGATGCACTCGGTGATGGTCGGGCAGAGGGCCAGCTTCTTTTCCAGCTCTTCGGGGCTGACGTTCTCGCCGCTGGCGAGGATGATAAGGTTCTTCTTGCGGCCGGTGATGTAATAGAAGCCTTCCTCATCCATCCGGGCCAGGTCGCCGGTGTGGAACCAGCCGTCGGCGTCGATGACCTCTTCCGTGGCCTCGGGGTCCTTGTAGTAGCCCAGCATCACGCAGTCGCCCTTGATGCAAATTTCTCCGGTCTCGTCCAGCTTATACTGAACGTGGTCGTCGGGCTTGCCCACGGCACTCATGTGCTTTTCGACCTGCGTAAAGTTCAGGATGCCGTCGCCGAAGGTCTCGGTCATACCGTAGCACTGGTTGACGACGAAGCCGTTCTGGGCCAGCTCCAGCAGCATCTTGGGGTCGAGGGCAGCGGAAGAGCAGCACAGGTCCCACAGGCCGTTCAGACGGCTGACGCGGCCACGCTTCATGTCATTGTAGATGGTCTCCACCAGCATGGGGGCCGAGGCCATGACGTCGCTGTGCATCAGGCCCAGGTCGCGGTAGAAGTCGCGGATGTCGCCGCAGAGGTTCAGAGCCCATCCTGCAGGCGGGTAGGACATAACGCAGACGAAGCAGGCCATGTGGAAGAGGGGCAGCAGGGTCATATGGCTCAGCGGCAGCTTCTGGCCTGCCGGGAGGCGGTTGGTGATCCAGTTCTCTGCCACCTCCGAATAGGTGTGCAGGCTGGCGCACATATTCCGCTCCGAGAGCATGACGCCCTTGCTGCGTCCGGTGGTGCCGGAGGTGAACATCAGCATCATCAAATCATCGTGGCCCACGCAGTTGGTCAGCTCGCCGGGGGCAGTCTCTTTATAGCAGTCCATGGGGCGGAGCTTCGGGCCGTAGGCGGCTTCCAGCTCGGCGCGGCAGCCGTAGTCGATGCCGTCGTTCAGGATGAGGGCAGGCTCCACGAGGCCCAGCTCATATTCCAGCTCCTCCCAGGTCTTTTTCTGGTTCAGGGTCACGAGAACGCCGCCGGCGAGGATGATGCCGTAGGACGCCACGCAGAATTCATAGCAGTTCCGGCTCAGCAGAACGATGCGCTGGCCCTTGATGTCCGGCACTTCGGCCTTGAGATAGGCCACCATCCGGCGGATGTCCTGCGCATACTCGCGATACTTCTTCTCCACGACGGTCTTGCCGTCCTCGGCCACATAGCGGATGGCCACATGATCAGGAAACTCCTGCTCCATGCAGCGGGTCACCATGTCGTATACGCCTGCGGGTACTTTGATGTATTCAGCCATCGGTTTTTCTCCTTTTTTGTCAAATTTTCAGCTCAGCACTTTTTTCATTCACTTTCCAGAGTCATTCCGAATCTCTGGCAGTTCGAGGAAAACTTTGGCACGGCTCCTTATGGCAACAGTATACCGCAAGCAGAGCGTAAACGCAAGATTTAATTGCACAAATATGCAACTTTAACTTGCATTCAATTTGTGCAGGCAGATGTAATTCTTTCCTTTTGTTGCGATATGCAAAAAGCTGTGATACACTTTTTTCGTCAGGACGAAACTTCGCCCGGAGATCGAGTCCTTATCAAATTGACAGCAAGCCCAAAAAGCATTATACTGTTTATATCATTTAGCAAAAAAGCTCCCCGCCGAGCTTCATATTTTTATTTATCGCGCCTAAAACACGGCCTTCCGGGGCCTCCGGGACGAATGGCGCACAAGGAGGACCCTTTTCATGGAAGGCACCAAGCCCCGCACTGTAAGCAGCCTTGGCATGTTCGACCTGCTGAAAGGCATCGGAATGCTGGCCATTGTCTTTGCCCACACGGCAGAGCTTTACCCCCTCGGCACCAACGACGTCACCCCTTTCGCGTTCGCGCTGTTCGCTTACCGCGAAGCGCTGATGGCCGCCTTTTTTATTGCCAGCGGCTACGGCTTCCGCAAGCGCTCCATCCACAAATGCATCGAGCAGCAGCTCAAGACCCTGCTCAAGCCTTACGTTTATACTGCACTGGCCACCACGGTGCTCCACGCTTTCATTCACCACGCAGCTTTCGGCTCGTGGGATGCTGCCATCTCAGAATCGGCCAAAGTCTTAGGCGGTTTCCTGTTAGGCCTGCCCCACACGGCCACTTACTTCGGGCATCAGTTTTTCTCCTGCGGACCCATGTGGTACTTAGTGGCTCTGATGCTGGCGTGGGTGCTGCTGGACGTGCTGCTCGAGATCTTCCCCGAGCGGTACATAACCCCCGCAGTCGTCGGCGTCACCCTGCTTGGCTGGGGCGTCACGCTGGTGTGGGAGGCTCCTTTCTGCATCGCACAGGGCATGGTGTCGCTGCCCTACCTTTACATCGGCTATCTGGCCAAGAAGCGCCGCCTTTTCGAAACTCCCCTTTCCGGCAGAGCCAAGGCCGGCCTCATCGCGGCTGCGCTGGGCGTCGTCGCGGGCGTTTTGCTGACCCAGAGCACCGACTGCGTTTCGCTGGGTGAGTGGACGATGGGGCCGCTGAGCATCCTGCTGGATGGCGCAGTGGGCTACGGCATCATCCGGCTCTTTTTGAAATGGCAGCGCCGAGTGGACGGCCCCATCTCCCATGCCATCGAGTGGGTGGGCCGGCGCTCGCTCTTCATCTTCTGCATCCACACTGTGGAGCTGACGGCCATCCCGTGGTATCTGATGGCTGCAAAGTATGCTGACCATCCGGTGCAGGGGATGCTGCTGCAGTTCGTGTTCTCGCTTGTGTCCATCTTCGCCGTCACCGAACTTCTGATGCGCCGCAAAGAGCTTGGCCGGAAGCTTCGGGGCGGCAATCCTGCGGACAAGCCCCGGCAGCGGAGCAAGACCCGCCGCTATGCGGCAAAACACTGAAATTCCTGCGCTTTGGTATCCAGCCATTTTGAGGGCAGACTATAGTTACTTTTGATGCATAGGCTTGCAGCGCGGGTTGTACGCCTTGCGATAAATCGGAGGAGGCCCCGGTAATGATGAACGAAACTCCTGAAGCGGCTCTGCGCAGCCGCATTGCGGACCTTGAACAACAGCTCAAACTTGCAGACGAAGGCACTTCGCGGCTGGCCCAGCGCTGCCTTGAGCTGGAAAAGCAGCTGCAGACCTTCTATGCTGCCCACCCCCAGAGAGAGAGGCAGACCGACTCGCCTGCTCTGGTGCAGCCGCTGCTTTACTATGATGCCGGATTCGGCTTTTCCCAGAAAGACACCGTTAAAGCCCCGGACTACGAATACGACGAGCTGAACGGCATGGTGACAGCGACCTTCGAGCTGCCGGAGACCGCGTTCAATCTCCGTCTCGACCCCGGTGAACTGCCTTGCTGCATCACCGATTTCGTCTTCTCGGATGACCGCATCCTCTGCCGCCCGGTGAACGGTGTGCCGCTCCACGGCGACGGCATCCTGTTCCTCAACAACGACCCGAATTTCATGCTGGAAGGTCTGAACCGTTTCCCCGCCGGGATGAAGCTGGGCGTGAGCTACTGCTACTTCCCGCTGGAGCCGCTGGCTGACGACCCATTGTTCGCCGCCGTTCTCGAGGGCGTACAGTATTTCCAGAAGACCCGCGTCTGCGAGCAGAAGCACCTCGACCAGCTGGAAAAGACTACGGCTGACCAGAAGCAGACCATCGAGGCCCTGCAGAAGAATCTCTCCGAGCTGCATCAGGCCAACGCCGAGCTGAGCGCCCGGAGCAAAGCCTACGAGAGCTCGCTGGAAAACATCCTCTCTTCCAGCAGCTGGAAACTCACGCTGCCCCTGCGCCGCCTGCTGGGGCTGTTCCATCGCAGCCATTGAGCCTGCCTGCGGAGAGGAGGATACGATGTACAGCAGTTATACCACTCTGCAGCGGGCTCAGCTCGCCAAACAGGAATATCTCGACACCCAGGAAGTTTTTCTCGGCGTCTATGCGCCGGGGCGGAACGCCGCCCTGAAAGCTTCCCTGCAGGACCAGCTCCACCGCAAATTTTTATTGACGGACAGCCTCCGCTCCGAAGCCCTCGGCAGCGCCGCCGGTGTGCTTCTGGTCAGGGAAGACCTTTTCCTGATGTCCACGGCCCTTTCCTGCTTTGCGGACGCACTGCGCAGCGGCGCAGACTACGTCACCAGCGACGCCGTCTTCGGCTACTCAGGCGTCACCACCCTCTACCACAGTCAGGGCTTTGCAGCCTGCCCGGGCTGCGCCCTCGTCTCCCGGGAGCTGCTGCGCCGCTGTCAGGCGGAAGCCCGCGACCCGGAAAATCCCGTCGAACTGCTGACGCTGGCGGCGAAGCTCAGCCGCAGCCACGTCTGCCTCCCGCTGGCGCTGGCCCACTATGAGCGGGACATCTGCGCCGAAGACGTCTGGTCTGTAAAGGGGAAGCGCGTCTTTATCATGAGCCACCTGCTGGACATGACCGGTGCGCCCATCGTGCTGGTGAGCGCCGTGCCGGTGCTGCGCAGCATGGGCTACGAAGTGGTCGTCCTCGGCCCTGAGGACGGCGGCTCCATGCCGCTTTTCCTCGAGGCGGGAGCTACCGTCATCACCCGCAAGGGCTGTGTTCAGTCTCCCCTGCTCTGGGGGCTGGCCCTTTGCGCCGACCTCGTTCTGGCCAACACCGTCGTGGAGGCCCGGGCCGTCCGCGCCCTGAGCGGTGCGCGGGTTCCGGTGCTCTGGTGGCTCCACGATGCCTTTGCAGGCTACCCCCACATCGCCCACCAGATCCCCAGAGAGCTGGGCGAAAATATCCGGCTCTACTCCGTCGGCAGCCACGCCGCCAACGCCATGCACTCGGTGCGGCCGGAGTTCAACATCCGGCCCCTCATCTACGGCCTGCCGGACTACGCCGCCGAGAAGTTCTCCCACTACGATTTGAGCTATGCGGGCGGGCGGCCTCTGTTCGCCACCGTGGGTTCCTTTGAGAACCGGAAAGGTCAGGACATCTTCTGCAAAGCCATCCGGCTGCTGCCGCCTGAGACCATGAAGAAAGCATCCTTCCTCTTCGTGGGCAAGGCCGCAGAGGCTGAGATGATGGACGCCGTGCGGAGCCTGACCGCTGACTGCCCCGACAACGTCTTTTACGTCAAGCGGCTCACCCGCGACGAGATCAAGAGCTTGATGGCCCAGTGTACCTGCCTCGTCTGCGCCTCCCGCGACGACCCCATGCCTACTTTCGTCACTGAGGGCCTCATCTTCGGCAAGCCCGCCATCGTGTCGGAGCACACCGGCACCGCCGGGCTCATCACCGAGGGCGTGGACGGTTTCGTCTACGAGGACGACGACCCCGAAAAGCTGGCCGAGCGGCTGGCCTGGGCCATCGAGCACCCGGAAAAGCTGGCTGCCATGCGCCCCGCCTGCCGTGAGCTTTACGAGAGCCATTACTCCAAGCAGGCGTTTTCCGACAGTTTACAACAGGCTGTAAAGGAGCTCACCGGCGAATAAGCTCCCCGTTCTTTATCACTCTGCCGAAACTGAGGCAAAAAATTTGGCAGTTGTTCACAAACACCCCTCCGGACTGTGATATACTCTCCTAAGAGTTTATCCCAGTCCGTTTTTTGTTGAAATTTGAAAGGAGTCCCCGCATGAGTTCGTCCGCCTCCCCCGCCCCTTCGCGCCGAAAGACCCTGCTCTCGCTGGGCGTTCTGGCTCTGCTGACCGGCATCGTGGTGTTCATCTTCCGGGAGCACTGGGCCGAGATCTCCGAGGCGCTGAGCCGGCTCACCCTCGGACAGGGGCTGCTGGCGCTGGCCGTGGGCCTGAGCTACCCGCTTCTCGAGGGCGTATCCAGCTGGCTCATCGTCCGCAGCCGCCTGCCCTATTTCCCGCTGCGGCAGGGTATCGACAATGCATGGATGGGGACCTTCGGCAATGTGGTGGGCCTCGGCGCAGGGTCGGTGCCATTTCAGACGTGGTATCTCCACCGGCGCGGGCTGGACGTTGGCCCCGGCGTGGGGCTGATGACCCTGCAATACGTCTTCCACAAGACAGCCGTCCTGCTTTACGCCACCGTGTTGCTTCTGGCAGGCCGCCCCTGGATAGCGGCCCACTCCGACGGTGTGCTGCGGTATCTGCCCGGGGCCTACGCTGTCGTGGCGGGCGTCATCGTGGGGCTCATCGCCCTCTGCGCCCTGCCGGTGGTGCAGCGTCTGGCCCGCTGGCTGCTGCATTTTCTGCCCGACACGGGCCGCTGGGCCGAGCGCCGGGAAAGCTGGCTGGAGCAGCTGGACACCCTGAGCACCGAGAGCCGCCATCTGCTGGCAGACAAGCCCCGCTGTGCCGCCATTCTGGGCGTGCATCTCGTAAAGCTGTTCCTGCTCTTCTGCCTGCCGTGGATGGGGCTGCGGTTCATGGGGCTGGACACCGGACTCACCTTCTGGCAGGTGCAGCTCCTGACGTCGCTGACCCTCTTTGTCTCCAACGCCCTGCCCAACGTGGCGGGCATGGGTTCGGTGGAGACGGCCTTCCTGCTGGTGTACAGCAGCTTCCTCCCCAATGCTTCGTCCATGAGCCTGCTGATGTTCTACCGGCTGGCCAGCTATTACGCCGTCTTTGCGGCAAGCGCCGTCGGCTTTGCGCTGGCGCAGCGGCGGCTGAACCGCGGATGACTTTGTGAATGTCGTCATCACCCGCGATGTCGAGGCCGACAAGCAGGGCGACATGACCTATGTTCTCGAGTTCACCACCGAGGACGGCAGCACCCAGAGCTTCGAGACCCTGCACTACGAGACCACTCCCATCTTTCTGAAGAGCGTGGACGCAGCTGCTGGCGCTACCCCCATCGCATTCGCTGCTCCTGAGCAGTAAAAATCAGCTCATAACGAAGAAAACGGCAGGTTCATTGAACCTGCCGTTTTCTTATTCTATCAAATTCAGCCCTTCATGGGGACAAAGCCCACGAGGTCCTTCACCACCTCGCCGCCGATGATGAGGCCCACGACCGACGGGACAAAGGCGTTCGAGCCGGGAACAGAGCGGCGGATGGTACACTTGCGCTGGGTACCCGGAGGGCAGATGCAGTGGTGTTTGCAGCTGATGGAGTCATCCTCGATGGGAGTCATGACAGGCTCCCTGGAGTAAACGACTTTCAGGTGCTTGATGCGGCGCTTGCGGCACTCGGTGCGCATGACCTTGGCCAGCGGGCAGACGGAAGTCTTATAAATATCCGTGACCTCGAAGCGGGTAGGGTCCATCTTGTTGCCTGCACCCATGGAGCAGATGATGGGGACGCCAGCCTCCTTGCACTTCATGACCAGCGCAATTTTACCGGTGACAGTGTCGATGGCGTCCACCACGTAGTCGAACTGGCTGAAATCGAAGCTGTCCTGCGTCTCAGGGCCAAAGAAGGTCTTGTAGGTGGTGACCTTGATGTTAGGGTCGATGTCGTGGACGCGCTCTTCGGCCACATCCACCTTGAACCTGCCCACCGTCTTGTGGGTGGCGATGATCTGGCGGTTCAGGTTGGTGAGGCAGACTTTGTCGTCGTCGATCAGGTCGAGAGCCCCCACGCCGCTGCGGGCCAGCGCCTCGACGGTGTAGCCGCCCACGCCGCCCACGCCGAACACGGCTACGCGGGAATCGTGCAGTTTGGTCATTGCTTCCGCGCCCAGCAGCAGCTGGGTGCGGGAATACTGGTCTTGCATATCATTTCTCCTTTAGGTTCTGCTTTTTACATTCACGGGCTTGCCCTTATCCCTTCGCCACCTGTGTAATGGTGCCGCCTCCGAGGACGACATCGCCCTGATACAGCACGACGGCCTGCCCCGGGGTGGGGGCGCGCTGAGGCTGGTCAAATTCCAGACGGAAGCTGTCCGGCCCTGCCGGGTAGACGGTGGCAGGCTGTTCGGTCTGATGATAACGGGTGCGGGCCGTCACCCGCAGGGGGCCTTTCAGCTCCGGGATGGCGATCCAGTTCACTTCGTTCGCATAGACGATGGTATCGAACAGCTCCGACTCCGGGCCGACCGTGACGGTGTTGGCCTGCATATCCTTGGCGCAGACGTAGACCGGTGCGCCCATGGCGAGGCCCAGGCCCTTCCGCTGGCCGATGGTGTACCGCACAGCGCCGCTGTGGGTGCCTACCTTTTTGCCGCCGACGTCGAGGAAATCGCCCGCCGGGTAGTGCTTGCCGGTGAAATCCTCCATAAAGCGGGCGTAGTCGCCGTCCGGCACGAAGCAGATGTCCTGACTGTCATGCTTGCGGGCGTTCACGAAGTGCTGCTGCTCGGCGATGGCGCGCACTTCGCTCTTGTGCAGACCACCCAGCGGCAGGCGGACATGAGCCAGCTGCTCCTGCGTGAGGTTGTAGAGCACATAGCTCTGGTCTTTGTTCTCGTCCAGACCCTTTTTGAGCAGCCAACGGCCCGTGGCCTCGTCCTGCTCCACCCGGGCATAATGGCCCGTGACCACATGATCCAGTCCGTGCGCTTCTGCCCAGCGAAGCAGGTGATCGAACTTCATATATCTGTTGCAGTCGATGCAGGGATTGGGCGTACCGCCGGCCTCGTAGACCCGGATGAATTTGTCGATGATCTTTTCCTGAAAGTCTGCCGTAAAATCCAGCACCTCGTAGGGAATATCCATCGCATAGGCCACCTCGGCGGCGTCCTCAATGTCCCGCTCCGAGCAGCAGGTGTGCAGACCCTCGGTGTTCACGGCCTCGTTGCGGGTGAGGCGCATGGTGACGCCGGTGCAGTCGAAACCGTCCCTCTGCATGAGCCATGCCGCCACCGAGCTGTCTACACCGCCGCTCATGGCGATGAGCGCCCCGGGGCGGCGGGAAGTGTTCTGTGTTTCTGTCATTCTGTTCCTCTTCTGTTATAACATACTAAAACAGTAGTATAATACTACCGCAGCTTCTTTCTCTTGTCAAGACGCAGAAAATTTGGCCGCAAAGGCCAGAAGTTCTGCTTTTTCGTTGGGCAGCCGCCCGGTGATGACCTCTTCCAGCAGCGCTTCCAGTGCGCGGCGCAGGCCCGGCCCGGGCGCGACGCCCGCCGCCATCAGATCGCGGCCATTCACGGCCAGCTGGGAGACGCGGCAGCAGGCGCTTTGGGCGGTCAGCGTCTCGGCCTCTTTTTGCAGGGCGGTAAATTCATCTTTTCTTTCCGGTTGAAGAGCGCTCCAAAGGGCAGTCAACTGCTGCACGGTGTGGAGGTCGTATTTGCCAAGAAGTCGTTTGGCTTGAAGCGACAGCGTAGGAGTACGGGGAGCTTTCTCCTTCACAAGTGTTGATACTCCATCTATCACAGCATTGGAGCATTTCAAGCGTTTCAACGCCTTTCGTGTTCCATCCTCCCCCAGCGGCAGAAGCAGCGCCGCCCAACGGGTGGTCACTTCCTCTGCTCCTGCCGGAAGGGCATCTATGATCTCACGGGCTTCCGACAGATCGTCGAGCGGCAGTTCTGGCAGGACGAAGGCCAGCACTTCCGGCTCCAGATACGCCCCCGGCTTCGGGGCAGACAGAAGCTTGTTCAGCTCTTCTTCGATGCGCTCCACCGACACGCAGTCGAGGTGGGCGGCCAGCTGCTTCGCCGCCGCTTCGGTGGCCTCGTCGATCACAAAGCCGAACCGGGCCGCAAAGCGGTAGAGACGCAGGATGCGCAGAGCGTCTTCTTCAAAGCGGCGCAGCGGCTCACCGACGGCCCGCACCACGCCCCGGGCCAGATCTTCCTGCCCGCCAAAGGAGTCGCACAAGCCCTCTTCGGCGCTGTAGGCCATAGCGTTGATGGTGAAGTCCCGCCGGGCCAGGTCCTCCCGGACGTCGGGTACAAAGGCCACGCTGTCGGGGTGGCGGCCATCGGAATAACTGCCCTCGGTGCGGAAGGTGGTGATCTCGTAGAGCCTGCCGTCCCGCTTCACGGTCACGGTACCATGCTGCAATCCGGTGGGGATGCACTGCTTTTCTCCGAACAGCTCCATCACCTGCTCCGGACGGGCGGCGGTGCAGAGGTCCCAGTCGTGGGGCGCAAGGCCCAGCAGACTGTCCCGGACACAGCCGCCCACAACGTAGGCCGCAAAACCTGCCCGGTGCAGCGCGTCCAGCAGGGCGGAGGCGCCGGGTTCCAGGACGATGTTCATTCTTCGGCCTCCTCATATTGCAGGGTGATGCTCTTGCCGTCATAGCCGCACTCTGCCGCCGGGAAGAGGCTCTGCGCCTGGGCCAGCTCTTCTTCCGGGTCGGTGATCATGGGCGAATAGTGGACGAGCCAGAGCCGCTTCGCGCCCGCTTTGGCGGCGAGGGCTGCGCTCTGCCCGAAGGTGCTGTGGCCGTACTGTTTGGCCTGCGCGGCCTGCTCCGGCAGAGCATAGGTGGAATCGCAGAGCAGAAGGTCCGCACCCGCTGCGGCCTTTTCCAATGCCGGACAGGGGGCGGTGTCGCCCGAGAAGACAAAGCTCAGCCCCTGCCGGGCCGGGCCGAGGACGGCTTCCGGCTGGATGACACGTCCACCGTCCAGCGTGATGCTCTCGCCGTGCTGGAGCGTCTTCCACTGCTTTACCGGTACGCCCAATGCCCGCGCCTGTTCGGGTGAGAACCGTCCGGCCCGGGGCAGATCGAGTCGGTAACCCTGACTGACGACACGGTGGCGGGTCGGCACCGGCGTGAGTTTCGCGCCCTGGGGCCAGCCGCCGAATTTTTCGCAGAGCGCCGCCGGGGCGTCCAGCACCTCAGCATAAACCGGGTACGGCAGAGGCCCCGTCAGCACCCGCAGTGCCGTCCAGACTTCGCCGAGCCCCTTCGGCCCGTACAGCGCCAGCGGGCGGGTGCGGCCCTGACAGCCCAGCGTCTGCAGCAGCCCCGGCAGGCCGAAGATGTGGTCGCCGTGGTAATGGGTCAGGCAGACGGCGTCCATCTTCATCAGGTTGACTCCGGCCCGGCGGGCGGCAGTCTGGGTCCCCTCGCCGCAGTCGAACAGGAGGCTGTGTCCTCCGCATTCGGCCACCGCCGCTGTGAGGGCGCGGTCGGGCAGGGGCATGGTGGCCGCTGTACCCAGCAGTGTAATGGTCAGCATAAAGTTTCTCCGTATCACAAAAAATCTCGATGGCTATAGTGTACCACACTCTTCGGCCCGGCACAATCGCACAGCCGCACCCTGACAGGCATAAGATGGCCCAAACCACAAAAGGAGGGGTCTTGTATGCAGCGTCAGCGGCCCGGGCATCGCATTTTGTCGTTCCACCACCGGGGGCTGCTGCTTCTGGCGGCGGCAGTGGCGGTGATGCTCTTTTTTCTCTACGGCTGCGTGGCCGGGGCGGCGTACAGCCCCCGAGGGCGGCTGGTGTTCATCCCTCTCGCACAGGTTTCAGGCAGTAGTACGACTTCGCTTTTTCCGCTTTTATCTGGAAGAATCGGAGCTGCCCACCGCATGGTACAATGTGCGGGCCGATATGAAAAACAAGCCCGCTCCCCTGCTGAACCCCGGCACCCTCAAGCCCATGACGGCCAGGGAGCTGGACGGCGTTTTCTGCGATGAGCTGGTACAGCAGGAACTGGACGACACCACGGCCTACATCCTCAGCCAGCTCTACCACGACGGCCTGATGGAGGCCACCAGCGTGGAGCAGACCAGCGTCTTTGAGGCGGCAGAGCACTGAGCCAGACGGTCATTCCGCAAACAGCAAACCAGCCGCCCTGCAAGGTAACAGGGCGGCTGGCTGCTTCTATTATGCAATTCAGGAGAATGGATGAGAGAATAGCGTTTTTATGCTTCCGGGGGACGGAAGTGCCGGAGAATCACTCGCCGCGGACGGCTGCGAAGCCAGCCTCGAGGTCGGCGATGATGTCGTCGATGTGCTCGGTGCCGATGGACAGGCGGATGGTGTTCTGGTAGATCTGCTGCTCGGCCAGTTCCTCATCGGTCAGCTGGCTGTGAGTGGTGGAAGCCGGATGGATGACCAGACTCTTGACGTCGGCCACATTTGCCAGCAGAGAGAAGACCTTCAGGTTGTCGATGAACTTGAATGCTTCCTCACGGCCGCCCTTGATATTGAAGGTGAAGATGGAAGCGCCGCCGTTGGGGAAGTACTTCTCATACAGGGCGTGGTCGGGGTGATCCGGCAGAGAGGGATGGTTGACCTTCTCGACCTGGGGATGGTTGGCCAGAAACTCGACGACCTCCTTGGTGTTCTCCACATGGCGCTCAATGCGCAGGCTCAGAGTCTCGGTACCCTGCAGCAGCAGGAAGGCGTTGAACGGAGAGATGGTAGCGCCGGTATCACGCAGCAGGATGGCGCGGATGTAGGTGACGAAAGCGGCGGGGCCGGCTGCGTCAGCGAAGGACACGCCGTGGTAGCTGGGGTTGGGAGCGGCGATGTTGCCGTACTTGCCGCTGGCCTTCCAGTCGAACTTGCCGCTATCCACGATGATGCCGCCCAGCGTGGTTCCGTGGCCGCCGATGAACTTGGTAGCGGAGTGGACGACGATGTCAGCGCCATGCTCGATGGGACGGATCAGGTACGGGGTGCCGAAGGTGTTATCAATGACCAGCGGCAGGCCATGCTTGTGAGCGATGGCTGCGATGGCATCAATATCAGGAATATCACTGTTGGGGTTGCCCAGAGTCTCGAGGTAGACAGCCTTGGTGTTGGGCTGGATCGCGTTCTCGACCTCTTCCAGATCGTGAGCGTCCACGAAGGTGGTGGTGACGCCGAACTGGGTCAGGGTGTGCTCCAGCAGATTGTAACTACCGCCGTAGATGGTCTTCTGAGCTACGATGTGGTCGCCGGCCTGAGCCAGTGCCTCGATGGTGTAGGTGATGGCAGCTGCACCGGAAGCAGTAGCCAGAGCAGCCACGCCGCCTTCCAGAGCGGCAATGCGCTTCTCGAACACATCCTGGGTGGAGTTGGTCAGACGGCCATAGATGTTGCCGGCATCGGCCAGACCAAAGCGGTCAGCGGCGTGCTGGCTGTTGCGGAAGACATAGGAAGTGGTCTGATAGATAGGCACAGCACGGGAATCGGTAGCGGGATCGGCCTGCTCCTGGCCAACGTGAAGCTGCAGGGTCTCAAATTTATAGTTAGACATAGTATTTTTCCTCTCTATCTGTACTCAAAGTATTATTTTTACTCATAAAAATGCCCGGCAGCGTGGGGAGTTTCACCTTTCGTCTGCCGGGCAAAGAAATCGTTCTCAGCTCAGAGCCTTTTGTCTGTCTCGGGCGTCACATTCGCTCGCACATTCGCGGCATAGAGGGCACCGTACAGCTATGGCTCAGAGTTTGTTTCTCGGCCCGGGCGCTGTACATTCGCCCACAGCGGAAGTTGGCGTGCAGAAGACTTTTCCAAATCAGCGTCATTTGAGTACCCTCCTTTCCGAAATTCCCACTTACCTACAAGGCGTGTGGTTTTATTGTCTGCATTATATTCCCTCATACCCATATTGTCAATAGGTTTAATCGAATTTCTTCCAAAAAAGTTTTTTAAGAGTCATTCTTTTGAGAAAAATGCAAAAAGATTGCATTTTGGTCTTGCATTTCACGCAGAATCCGTGTATACTCTTCCCTGCGCCTAAATTGCAATCAGATTGCAATTTAGGCAACTAAAGCACTTTTCGTCCCTCCGTTTATTTTGGGTGAAGACGTAAAATGGTGTGGCGGCTGCGCGCGCTGGTGGCGCGGATTTGGTTCTCTTTTTCGGTCAAATGGCAATGCGCTCCGCGCGGGCCAGAGGCAGGGAGGGGTGTTTCGAATCCCCCCTCCCTACCTCTGGATTCCACTCTCCCCGCAACGAGTTAAGGACTTCTCGCCCTTAACAATTCCAAAGAAGTAGACTCCAAGCAAAAATGCTGGAGATTCACGCCATTCGGCGTGAAGATCTCTTAACCGCATTTTAGCTCTCCGCCGTTTTACGGCTTCGCCGAAGATTTCAGGCTTTCGCAGAACTTTACCGTCAGCAGAGAGGTAACACCAGCTGCGAAGCAGCAAATCGGAGAAGTGAGAAAAATGCGTTTAGCGAAGCGGCTAGCATTTTTCCACTTCGACTTCTTCTTTGGGGTCTGAAAGGGGCGAGCAGCCCCTTTCTCGTGGATCCAGCGCGTCGAAATCGCTGGTGGTTTTCTGGTTCTCTTTTGACATCAAAAGAGAATGATCAGCCTTAATGAAAGAGCGCTCTGCCCCGCGCCCACCAGCGCGAGAGCAAACTTTATCTTCACTTTATTTTATATCACGAGGTATCAAACAATGGAACTTTTTCTGGATGTACTGAGCGAAACTCTGGTGGACACCGCCAAGATGCTCCCCTTCCTGTTTTTAGCCTATCTCTTTATTGAATATGTCGAGACCCGCCACGGTGAGCGCATCGAGACCCTGCTGGCGGGCGGCGGCCGCTGGGGTGCGGTGCCGGGCGCGGTGCTGGGCTGTGTGCCGCAGTGCGGCTTCTCGGCCATCGCCTCCAACTTCTACGCCTCCCGCGTCATCACGCTGGGTACGCTGATGGCCGTCTATCTCGCCACCAGCGACGAGGCTATCCCCCTGCTGGTGTCCATGCCCGCCTACTGGGATAAGCTGATCCTGCTGATGGTCATCAAAGTCGTGTACGCTGTCTTTGTGGGCTTTCTGCTGGATTTCGTCCTCCGCAAGGCCCTGCCCCGCAGCCTGCGCGGCGGCTACACCGGCCACGCCGACGAGGTGGACTGCCACGAGGAGCACAGCGACGAAGAGGGCCATCCCCAGCCCATCTGGAAGGCCGCGCTCCGCCACACCCTCGAGATCTTTGTCTTTATCTTCGTGTTCAGCCTTGTGTTCGGCCTCATCGTCGAGGGCGTCGGCGAGGATGTCTTCGCCTCGGTGCTGGGCCGGATGGGCTTCTTCCAGCCGGTGGTGGCCGCACTGGTGGGCCTTGTCCCCAACTGTGCTGCCAGTGTCCTGATGACCCAGCTCTACGTCGAGGGCGCACTCCGCTTCTCGAGCCTCGTGGCCGGTCTCTGCACCGGCGCGGGCGTGGGCCTCGCCGTGCTGTGGCGGGTGAATCCCTCCTGGAAGCAGAACCTCTTCATCACCGGCCTGACCTGGGCCTGCGGCGCCGCTGTGGGCGTGGGCATCCAAATCGTGGTAGCATTTATCGCCTGAGTATTTGCAAAGCACCTGCACCTTTTCTTCGGAGAAGCGTGCAGGTGCTTTTTATTTTGGAGACAAAGCCTCTATTTTGTGATATACTCAGCTTATATATAGATATAAGGAGAACACCATGCAATATAAAATTCTCGCAAGCGATTACGACAACACCCTCGTCCCCTTCGGGGAAAACCAGCCCCGTCCGGCCATGGTCAAGGCTGTGAAGAAGCTTCAGGCCGCCGGGGGAAAATTCGTGCTCAGCACAGGCCGATCCTGGTCAGCCATCAACCGGAAAGGTCAGCTGGGCGGCATCCGGTTCGACTATGCCATCACCTGCAACGGTGCCTGCGTCGTGGACAAGAACGGTGCCATCGTGGCAGAGCACCCCATGACCAACGAAGAGATGTACGCGCTGGTGGATTTCTGTGAGGACTACAACTACCCCCTGCAATTTGACTTCAAGGATGCATACTACGCTTACTGTGAGTATGACATCCTCCACAAGCACTACGATCAGATGAACAGCGTCGGTCTGGACTGCGTGGACGGCGAAGACCAGGACCGCCACCTCATCGATATGCCTCACGCGGCGTTATGCCTCTTCCCCGAGGGGGCGTTGGAGCGGTTCAACGAAAAGTACGGCCACCTCGGCCTTCACTTCATGCAGGTGGGCGGCCAGCTGCCCGACGGCTCCCACTTCTATGACATCGTGCGAAGCGGGATCGACAAGGGCGCGGGCCTCGCAGACCTTTGCGAAAAGATGGGCCTCTCCCTCGCCGAGGCCGTGGCGGCAGGCGACTCCGCCAACGATGTCGGGATGCTGAAAGCAGCCGGCCTCGGCTGCTGCATGTCCAACGGCACCGACGAAGCCAAAGCCGCCGCTGACCGCGTCATCGGCGATGTGCGGGAAGACGGACTTGCTGCCCTTATTGAAGAGCTGTGGTTCGACGGCCCAAAGGCGGAGCCCTCCGACCGCAGCTTCGGCTCTGCATGGGAGACGATGGAACGATGAGCTTCGCACCCGTTTACTCTGAAAACAGCCGCGCCCTCATCCTCGGCACATGGCCCAGCCCCAAAAGCCGGGAGATGGCCTTCTACTACGGCCACCCGCAGAACCGTTTCTGGCCCATGATGGCAGCCCTCACCGGCGAGCCTGTCCCCGCCCGGGAGGACATCGAGGCCAAAAAAGGCATCATCCTCCGCCATGGCCTCGCCCTGTGGGACACGCTGGAAAGCTGCACCATCACCGGCGCGTCGGACGCCTCTATCCGGGACGTGGTGCCGAACGACATTGCATCTCTTTTGGCAAAAGCACCCATTGAGGCAGTGTTCTGCAACGGGGCCACGGCCTACCGCATCTATACAAAGTATCTGCTGCCGGTGTCCGGCATCCCGGCGGTCAAGCTGCCCAGCACCAGCCCCGCCAACGCCGCCTGCCGCCCCGAAACCCTGCGCGAGGTCTGGGGCGAGGCCCTCAAAGATTATATAACCGTTTCCAACCTGTAAATTATTCATGAAACACTTGCGTTTTGTGGATAAAAGGATTTATTATGGAAGAGTACAAGGGGCGGTGCGCCTCTTCGGGAAAGGAGAAAATGCATGAGCAAAATTATCCGCACCCAAAAGCCCAGCGTCCTGCCGTGGTATGCGGCGGCGCTGGTGTTCGCGGTGCTGTGCGCGGCGCTGCCAGCATATAAGCTGTGGGCGCTGCTGATAGCGCTGGGCGGCGCAGCCGTGATGTTCGGCGTGGCAAAGAAGGTCTGCCCGCCCCGGGTGGTGGAGCATGAAGTGCCTTTCCACACCGGCAGCGGCGATGTGGACGAGATGCTGGCCGACATCCAGCAGAAGCTGGATGCCCTCCACGCGCTGAACGAGGCCCTGCCCGACCCGGAGCTTTCCGCCGCCATGACCCGGATGGAAAAGGCAGGCCGCTCCATCGTGGAGACGGTGGAGGCCAGTCCCGCCAAGGCAAAGCAGGTACGCCGCTTTGCGAACTACTATCTGCCCGACGCGGTGAACGTACTGGAGCAGTACGCAAAACTCGCCCGCCAGGGCGTGCGGGGCGAAAATGCCGCTTCGATTCGGGCAGAGGTGGAGCGGAACGCGGCTTCCATCGCCACTGCATTCGAAAACCAGCTGGATGCACTGTATGCCGCTGAAAGCATGGACCTCTCGGCGGATCTGACGGTATTGCAGAATATGCTCAAAGGACAAGGCTTAGGCTAAACGCCTGATTTGGAAAGGAAGGAATCTCTCATGGCTGATAATACGTTCAATTTTGACTTAGACGCACCCGCTGTTCCCGCCCTGACCCTCGACCCGGTGGAAGCACCTGCCGCCGAGGAAAAGCAGCCCGAACCCGCTACGGCCCCCGAGGCCGAACAGGTCAAGCTCAGCCCCGAGGAGCAGGCGATGGTGGACGCCTTCGCTCAGAAGATCGACATCACCAACAGCCAGCAGGTGCTGCAGTACGGCTCCGCCTGCCAGAAGAAGATCGGCGACTTCTCCGAGGCGGCACTTTCCAAAGTGTCCACCAAAGACCTTGGCGAGGTGGGCGGCATGATCACCGACCTTATCGGGGAGCTGAAGAACTTTGACGCCGCCGAAGAGGAAAAGGGCATCCTCGGCTTCTTCAAGAAAAAGAGTAACCAGCTCGACAACATGAAGACCAAGTACAGCAAAGCGGAAACGAACGTCGAGACCATCCAGTCCGCCCTCGAAAAGCATCAGGTGCAGCTGCTCAAGGATATTGCGATGCTGGACAAGATGTATGAGCTGAACATGGCCTATTTCAAAGAGCTGAGCATGTATATCCTCGCGGGCAAGAAGAAGCTGGCCGACTTCCGCGCCCACGAGCTGCAGCAGGCGATGGACAAGGCAAAGGCTTCCGGCCTGCCTGAGGACGCACAGGCCGCACGCGATCTGGCCGACCAGTGCGAGCGCTTTGAGAAAAAGCTCTACGACCTTGAGCTGACCCGCACCATCAGCCTGCAGATGGGTCCTCAGATCCGGCTTTTGCAGAACAATAACTCCATGATGGCCGAGAAGATACAGTCCACCATCGTCAACACCATCCCCCTGTGGAAGAACCAGATGGTGCTGGCACTGGGTCTGGCCCACAGCCAGCAAGCCATGCAGGCCGAACGTGCCGTCACCGACATGACCAACGAGCTGCTGAAAAAGAACGCCGACGCCCTCAAGATGGGTACCATCGAGACGGCCAAGGAGTCTCAGCGCGGTGTTGTGGACATCGAGACCCTGCAGCAGACCAACAAGAGCCTTATCGAGACGCTGGACGAGCTGAACAAGATACAGAGCGAGGGCCGCGCAAAGCGTGCCGCTGCCGAGCAGGAGCTCACCCGCATCGAAGACGAGCTGAAACAGAAGATGATGGAGATCCGGAGCTGAAATGGCAAACGCAGATTTTTCCAGACAACAGAATCAACCCACCGGCGGCTTTGACGCTTCCAGCTATCGCGCCGCAGCGCCCGCTGAGGAGGAAGTGCGGCTGACGCCCTTCCAGCAGAAGCTGGCAAGCCTCGAAAAGGCCCTGCCTGCCGCGCTGAGCAAGCAGGCCGTGGCCGTGGCGCTTTGCATCGTGGTGATTCTGGGGTGCTTTGTCGGCTTTGGCGGGGCGAAGCTCCGGGCAAAGTACGACACGGTGAAGAACGGGTTCACCACTGGCGTGGCCGCAGACAGCGGCTATACCCTGAATGAGGAGTTGACCACACGCCTCAACACGGCCGCCAACATCATCACCACCGCGTCCAACACACTGGGTACAGACAGCACCGAAGTGCAGACGGCACAGGCTGCGCTGGACTCTTTTTCCGCCTGCCTCGGGGCGGTGCAGTCCGATGGCAAGATCCACGCACCGGACTCTCTGAGTGTTTACACCGGCGGCAGGATGCATATGCTCTACCAGTCGAACGAGACGCTTGGCACAGCCATCGGCCAGCTCTACGCAAAATTGCAGGAGCAGGCCGCAGACCCCATGAAGATGGGCGCAGTGCAGGGACAGTACAGCCAGTTCAACAGTGCGCAGACCATCATCAGCAACCTGCATTATAACGATGCAGTCCAGAGCTACCAAAAAGACGTCGGCGGCTTCCCGGCCAGCGTGCTGGGTAAACTGTTCGGCATACAGGAGGTGGAATTTTTCGCATGAAGACGATGAAAACATTCTCCCGCCGCATTGCGGCACTGCTTCTTGTCGTGACCGTCGGCATCACGGCGCTGGCACCGGCGGCTTCGGCCTCCAGCATCCAGCTGCCCAGCCTGCCGAAAGATCAATGCGTGGTGGACGCCGCCGGTGTGCTGAGCGACAGCACCACCTCGGAGCTCGAGACCCTCAACGCACAGCTCTCTTCCAGCTGCGACGGCGCACAGATCGGCGTGCTGACCGTGGACTACACCGGCAGCGCCACCACCGAGGACTACGCCACTGAAGCCTTCAACACCTGGGGCATCGGCAGTTCCAGCAAGAACAACGGCGTACTCATCCTGCTGGTGATGCAGTCGGACCAGTACGCCGACGGTGACTACTATCTGACCTACGGTGACGGCTTCCGCAGCACCATGCTGGCCGACCAGGCAAGCTCCCTCGTGCAGACCATGGAGGACGATTTCGCCGCCAAGAAGTACGACGCCGCCGTCCTTACCTGCGCCACCAATGTGGCCAATACCATCGCAGAGGTGTATGGGGTCACTCTGAGCGGCGGGACCATCTATTCCGACGGCTCTGACACCCAGACCACCCGGCCCTCTGTCGAGCCTGTTCCGCCCCAGAAGCACTACTCCATCTGGGAAAGCTTTATCGGCGGCATTTTCTCCATGCTTGCTTATATCATCCTGTTCATCGCAGTTTTCTTTATCTTTATCACCCCTCTCGGCCACTCCTTCGGCTGGTTCTGGGGGCCGTTTGGCTGGTTCGGCGCACGGCGTCGGCACAGAGGCCCGCGCCCTCCCCGCGGCCCTTACGATGACTTCGGCCCCGGCGGTGGTTTCTATGGCGGCCCTCGCGGCCCGAGAGGCCCCCGTGGGCCTCGTCCTCCCCGCGGCGGCGGCTTCGGTGGAAGCGGCTTTGGCGGTATGGGCGGCGGCTCCGGTTTTGGCGGAGCCGGGCGCGGCGGCGGCAGCTTTGGCGGCATGGGCGGCGGCAGCAGCCACGGCGGCGGAGCTGGCCGCGGACGCTGATATTATGACAAAAGGGAAGCCCCATCTGACGATGGGGCTTCCCTTTTGTCCATTTGTTATTTGATGCAGCTCGAGCAGGGGCTGTAGCCAGCGGCCACAGCTTCATCATAGCTCGAGAACAAAATCTGGTTCTTCTCTGCCGGGAGGTTGGCGCAGCTGGGCAGATGGAACTTTTTGCTGTTCACATTGCCGATGTAGGCCTGCTGGGCCGTGCTGGATGCTGCCGGGTCGGTGGGGTTCAGCTCAGCGTCGGTGGCGAAGTGTTCCGTTGCCACCGTGTAGTTCTGGCCGTCACTGGAAACGGTGATCGTCCCCAGCAGGTCGGTGCGGTAGACGTCCACACCGGCGTCGCGCAGGATGCTCAGGGTCTCCTCGTGGGGGTGGCCGTACTTATTGTTGACGCCGCAGGAGATGATGCCCATCTCGGGCAGGACAGCGTTCAGGAAGACGTAGCTGGTGGAGGTGCTGGAGCCGTGGTGGCCCACCTGTAAGACATCCACCTTGAGGTTCGCGCCGCTGTTCACGAGGTCGCGCTCGGCGTCGGCCTCCATATCACCGGTGAGCAGGAAGCTCGTCGCACCGTAGTCGATGCGCAGGACGATGGAGGTATCGTTGGTGTCATCGTACTGCGCCACAGGGCCAAGCATGGTCACAGTGGCGCTGCCCAGCGCCCACTGGGTGCCTACGGCAGGTACTTCGACCTGTAAGTTCTGCTGCTGGGTGTACTTGACGAAATCCTTGAAGCAATTGGTGGAGGCTTCCGTCACGGGGCTGTAAACGTGGTAGGCCGGAAAGTAAGCCAGCGCAGCGGCCAGACCGCCCACATGGTCTTCGTGAGCATGGGAGCAGAAGACATACTCCAGCTGCTCGACACCCTGACTCTGCAAGTAGGAGACTACCAGACTGCCGTCGTCCACATTGCCGCCGTCATAGAGCATGAATTGTCCGTCGCACTCCACCAGCACGCTCAGCGCCTGCCCTACGTCGATGAAGTGCATCTGGAAGGCGGCGTCCTGCCCGTCGGAAGGTGTCGTTCCGGTCTGAGAAGCTGCCGGGTTCGGCATGACGTCGCCGCTGCCTCCCGGGACGATGGAAGAGGTATCACAGCCCACGAGGCCCAGCGCAAGGGCTGCGGCCAGCGCCAGCGCAGCGAGGCGGCTCATGAGCGTTTGAGCGGTCACTTTTTCTTTTTTGAAGTTTTCCACGATGTATTCTCTTTCTGTTGATTACTTTTCGGTTTATGCGCAGGAGCCGAATGGGGCGCAAAACGTGCGCCGGGGCTGGGCTGACGGCCTGCCGGGCTGCGGCCCGCCGGGGCGGTGGAGCGGCTCTGCGGCTTGCCGCCCTTGCCTCTGGGCCGGACGGTGTAGGTGCCGTCGCCGTGGATGGTCACATCGGCGGCCTCGGCTCTGCGGGCCGAACGCTGGACCGCAATGCGGCCTTCGGCGGGAACCAGCAGGGGGATGAGGTCTTCGCGGTGGGTCATTTTCAGCGCTTTGATGACCTTTTCGGCGTTGCGGGGCTCATAATACTGGAGTAGGGCGCGCTGAAGTGCCTTGCCCTCAGCGGTCTTTTCCACAAACACCGGCTTCAAAGTATAGGGGTCGAGGCCGGTGTAGAACATACAGGTGCTCACGGTGCCGGGCGTGGGATAAAAATCCTGCACCTGCTCGGGGCGCATATGGTTCTTGTAGAGGTATTCGGCCAGATAGACAGCATCCTTGAGGGTGCTGCCCGGGTGGCTGGACATGAGATACGGCACGAGGTACTGCTTTTTTCCTGCCTTCCTGCTCAGCTCGTAGAACTTATCCTTGAACTTGTTGAAGGTCTCGATGGGCGGCTTGCCCATGTAGGCGAGGGTGTTGGGGGCGCAGTGCTCCGGCGCGACTTTCAGCTGGCCGGAAACGTGGTACTCCACCAGCTCCTTAAAGAAAGTGTCATCGGGGTCGGCCATCAGGTAATCGAAGCGGATGCCGCTGCGGATGAACACCTTCTTGACGCCGGGCAGCTCCCGGACGCGGCGGAGAATTTTCAAATAATCGCTGTGGTCCACGATCATGTGGGAACAGGTGGTGGGGGCGAGGCAGTGCTTGCCGCCGTTGCACATACCCCGCAGCATCTGCTCGCGGCAGGATGGGAAACGGAAGTTGGCGGTGGGGCCGCCGATGTCGTGGATGTAGCCCTTGAAATCCGGCTCGTGGGTCATCCGCTCTGCTTCGGCCACGATGCTGTCGGCGCTGCGGCTGGTGACGCGTCGGCCCTGATGCAGCTGGATGGCGCAGAAATTGCAGCCGCCGAAGCAGCCGCGGTTCTGGATGATGGAGAACTGCACCTCGCGGATGGCAGGCACACCGCCCATGGCCTCGTAGATGGGGTGGTAGCGGCGGGTGTAAGGCAGAGCGTAGACCTTATCCAGCTCCCAGCGGACGAGGGGCTTTGCGGGGATGTTCTGCACGAGGTACTTCTCGCTCTGCTTCTGGACGATGATATTGCCGCTGACGACGTCCTGATTGTCCATCTGGATGCGGCAGGCTTTCGCATAGGCCACCTTATCGGAGGCGACCTTCTTGAAGCCCGCGCACTCCACATACCGCTCGGGCAGGTGGTCGAAGTCGGTCAGGTAGCAGGTGCCGTCCACATCGGTGATGCTCTCCACCGGCTCCCCTGCCGCCAGACGGCGGGCAATTTCCACGGTCTGGTGTTCACCCATGCCGAAGCTGATGATGTCCGCGCCAGAGTCCTCGGCGATGCTGGGCAGGACGGTGTCCAGCCAGTAGTCATAGTGGGCAAAGCGGCGGAGCGATGCTTCCAGACCGCCCAGAATGACGGGCAGGTCAGGGTATGCCTGCTTGGCAAGTCTGGTGTAGACGGTGGCGCTGCGGTCGGGCCGTGCGCCGCCCTTGCCGCCGGGCGAATACTCGTCCTCCGCGCGGGGGATCTTTGCGACGGAATAGTGACTCACCATGCTATCCACATTGCCGCCGCCGATGAAGAAGCCGTACTTCGGCTTTCCGAACCGCTTGAAGTCCTCGCAGTCGGTGTAGCGGGGCTGGGCCAGCACGCCCACCTTGTAGCCCTCGGCTTCCAGCAGGCGGCTGATGATGGCGGTGCCAAAGCTGGGGTGGTCCACATAGGCGTCGCCGCCCACCACCACGAAGTCCAGCTGGTCCCATCCCCGGGCCTCCATGTCGGCCCGGCTGATGGGGAGAAATTCGGTGTAATGTTCCATAGTTATCCTTTTTCTTTCATTATGCCTGCCCTATACAGCAGGGCTCTATTGCTTCCGAAATCAAAAATTCTATTCATCCAGCGTGAGCCTGTCCGGTACGCCAGTGGCTTCCCTGGTAGGGGAGCTGGCAAAGCCGTCCGGCTTTGACTGAGAGGTTATTCATCCGGTTGATTCATCTGCATTTCCAGCCACTGCTGGCGGCTGATGAGGACAGCGCGGGGCTTTGCGCCCTCGTAGGGGCCGATGATGCCCTTTTCTTCCATCTCGTCCATGATGCGGGCGGCGCGGGCATAACCCAGCTTGCAACGGCGCTGCAGCAGGCTGGTGGACGCCTGGCCGGCGTCGATGACCACCTCCACGGCCTGCTTGAGCATCGGGTCACTGCCGCCCTCCTCGTCGGAGTCGGCGGAACTGCTGCCCTTCTTGCCGTCCTGGATGGCGTGTTTTTCCATGGCCTCTATCATGGCCTCGTCGTACTGGACGGTGGCGCTCTTCTTGATGAAGTCCAGCACACGGCTGATCTCCTCATCCCGCACGAAGGTACCCTGGATACGGGTGGGCTTGGGTGCGCCCACGGGCATGAAGAGCATATCGCCCATGCCCAGCAGCTTTTCGGCACCGGCACCGTCGAGGATGGTGCGGCTGTCCACCTGACTGGACACGGCGAAGGCGATGCGGCTGGGGATGTTGGCCTTGATGAGGCCGGTGATGACGTCCACGCTGGGGCGCTGGGTCGCCACGATGAGGTGCATACCGGCGGCGCGGGCCTTCTGGGCGATGCGGCAGATGGAGTCTTCGACATCCTTGCCGACGACCATCATCAAATCGGCCAGCTCGTCGATGATGATGGCGATATAGGGCATCTTCTCGAGGTTCGGGTCCGTTGCAGCCAGCTTATTGAAGGACTTGATGTCGCGGACGTTGTTCTCCGCGAAGAGGTGGTAGCGGCGCTCCATCTCCTGCACTGCGCCGCCCAGTGCGCCGGCCGCCTTGCGGGGCTCGGTGACGACGGGCATCAGCAGGTGGGGGATGCCGTTGTACTCAGCCAGCTCGACGACCTTGGGGTCGATGAGCAGGAGCTTGACGTCCTCGGGGCTGGAGCGGAACAGCAGGCTCATGATGATGCTGTTGACACAGACCGATTTACCGCTGCCGGTGCTGCCCGCGATGAGCAGATGAGGCATCTTGCACAGGTCGGCCACCTGGGCCACGCCGGCGATGTCCTTGCCCAGCGCAATGCCCATCGGCGAGGTCATCCGCAAAAAGCTCTGGCTCTCGAAGACGCTGCGAATGTAGACCGGCGTTTTCTTATGGTTCGGCACCTCGATGCCCACGGCAGGCTTGCCTGGGATGGGTGCCTCCATGCGGACATCGGCCACCGCCAGGTTCAGGGCGATGTCGTCCGCCAGCGAAGTGATGCGGCTTATCTTGACGCCCGCCATGGGCTGGACTTCATACCGGGTGACCGACGGGCCGCGGGAAATATCCAGCACACGGGTGCGGACGCCGAAACTTTCCAGCGTGTCCACCAGCTTCTGGGCGTTGGCTTTCAGCTCGTCTTCCGCGCCGGAGTCGCTTTCCTCCGGGGCGCGCTCGAACAGCTCGATGGGCGGGTACTGATACTGGAAGCTCTCCTCCGTCTCCGCCTCTTCGGCGGGGGCGTTCGCGGCCTGCTCCTCGGAGACAGCAGGCTTTTCCATGGCGGCTGCCACCAGTGTGTTGAGGTCTTTTTCCTCCACCGGGTCGCTGGTGATGCTGATCCAGCCGTCCTCATCCGGCTCAGAGCGGAACGCCACAGCATTCTCGGCGCTGACCGGCTGCGGGGCCGGTTCCGGAGTCGGGGTCAGATCATAGAGCGGGATGCCGAAGGAGAGCGGCGGCTCAGGCGCAGGCTGCTGTTCCGGCTCTTCTGCCGGGGCAGCGGGCGTAACGGTAGGTGTCACCGTCGGCTCGGGCTGGGCCGTGAAGAAGTCCTCAGCGGCAGTATCCACAGCGTCCGGGACGATGGGCGTCACGGTGGCGCGGATGGGCGCACGGCGGAGCGGGTCCATGCCGAAGGTGCCGCCGGGGCCGAGGATGATGGGCTCGATAGGCTCACTGCCGCCCTCGGTGACGGTGGTATGGTCAGGGCCTAAATCAATATCAAAGGGCGCACGAGGCCGGGACTTTTCCACCTGTACGGGGGCAGGCTCGGGCTGAGGCGGGGTCTGCGCTTCCGGTGCGGGCGCAGGGACAGGCTCCGCCTGTTCGCCGCCCTGCATCACCTGATGGCCCCAGTGGAAGACGCCAGCCAGCCAGCCGGGAGGCTGGATATGGAAGGCGGGCGCGGCAGGCTCTTCGCCGCCGCAGCAGTCCTCGCCCACTTCGTCTTCCGGCAGGTCGTCGTCATAGTCCTCGTATTCCTCTGCCGCAGCCTCCTCGGCGGCGCGTTCTGCCAGACGCTCGGCCCGGCGGGCGGCATTCTGCTCGTGGACGGCAAGGCCCTTTTCGTGGACGCTGCCGCCCACGTTGCAGAGCCACTGCCAGCACTCGGCGGGCGTAACGTCAAAAATGTACAGGCTGGCGCAGGCCGCCAGCGCCGCCATGACCAGATTGGCGGCGGGTCTGCCGCAGAGCAGCAGGAGCGTCCCGCCCAGCACAGCGCCCAGCGCACCGCCCGAGAGCCATGCGCTCATACCATTATGATAACAGGCAGCGGTCATCTGCGCGGCGGTCTGGTCGGTGGGGATGTCAGAAAAGACGATGACCGTGCCGCTGGCGAAGATGAGCCCCAGCGCAAGCTTGGCGATATGGGGCAGCAGGTCTTCGCCCCGGGTGTAGAGGATAGCCAGATAGCACAGCGCTGCGCCCAGCACGAAGCTTCCGCAGCCGAACACGCCGAACAGGACATCGTGCATCGTGCGCCAGGCCGAACTGCCCGGCACGAAAGCCAGCGCCATGAGCACCAGCCCCGCAAACAGGGTGATGAGCCCCGCGGGCATCCGGTCCTGTGTCCGGTTCTTGCGGCGCGAGGCTGTGCTGCGCCCGGAGGTCTTGCGTTTTCTCTTTGCCATGTTTCCTAAAACCCGTTCCTTATTTTATATCATGAAGCAGGGCGCGCTCAGGGCGGCTCTGTCGGTGACGATGGAAGAATTTCGATACTACTCGATTCTTTCATTGTACCACGGGAAAAGTCAAATGGCAATTTATTTCCCCTCGATTTCTCGGTAGAGCCATGCCAGCGCATCCGACAGCCCGCCCAGCTCGTCGATAAGCTTTTCCCGCACGGCTTTTCGGCCATCCAGCACGGTGCCGACGTCCATGACCAGCTCGCCCGTGCGCATCATCAGCTCAGTATAACGCTTCTCCGAGATGCCGCTGTGGGACGCCACGAAGCCGGTGATGCGCTCCTGCATCTGCTCGAACCAGCGCATAGTCTGCGGCACGCCCAGTATCATGCCGGAATGGCGGACGGGGTGGACCGTCATGGTGGCAGTAGGCACGATGAAGCTCCGCTGGGCGCTGACGGCCAGCGGGATGCCGATGGAGTGGCCCCCGCCCAGCACCACCGCCGCACTGGGCTTGGAGATGCTGGCGATGAGCTCCGCCAGCGCAAGTCCCGCCTCCACATCCCCGCCCACGGTGTTGAGCAGGACCAGCAGGCCCTCGATGGCGGGGTCTTCCTGCACGGCCACCAGCTGGGGGATGACATGCTCATATTTTGTGGTCTTCTGTCCCTGGGGCGCTTCCACATGGCCCTCCACCTGCCCGATGACAGTCAGGCAGTGGATGGCGTGAGCTCCACGGGTGCGGTAAACGCTGCCCATATCCTCGATCTGCTCTTTTTCCAGCCGCTGCTGCTCCACGGGGATGTTCTTCTCTTCTTGTGACATTCTGCGTATCCTCCTTTTTGCTTCATTTCAGCTTGTCCGGCATTCCTGCCGGTTATACTTCGGCAAAGATTTCTTTTCTTTCTCAAAAAAATGTGCCAAATGGTTTGACATTCTGTCTTCGTGCTGTATACTTTATACTAGAGATAAGATTGTCAAATATGTATCATTATTGTACAAGAAAGTACAAATCTTTTGCCGGAGCACCCTGCCGCTGCGCACTTCTCCCCGGCAATGCTGCGGATAAAAAGAAAGGAGACCCCCTTATGAACACTCCCGGCAAAGCTTCTCTGCCCGTCATCAAGCGCCTGCCCAAATACTATCGCTACCTGCGCACCCTGAAGAACGACGGCATCACCAGCATCTCGTCCCGTGAGCTGGCCGCCCAGATGGGTACCACTGCCTCTCAGGTGCGGCAGGACTTCAACTGCATCGGCGACGTGAATGGCCGTCAGGGCATCGGCTACTCGGTGGAGAACCTGCTGAGCATCCTTGAGCATCTGCTCTTTGGCAACGGCGACCTCCTGCCCACCATCCTTATTGGCTGCGGCCGTCTGGGCAAGGCTGTGAGCCGCTTCATCACCACCGACACCAACGGCTACAAGCTCATCGCCGCCTTCGACAACGCCCCCGACGAGGTGGGCAAAGAGATCAACGGCATCCAGATTTTACACATTGATGAGCTGGAAGCTTTCTGCGCCGAGCACCACCCCGAGGTGGCTGTGCTCTGTCTGCCCCGCAGCGGCGCAGAGGAGATCAGCGGCCGTCTGGTGGCTCTGGGCATTCAGGGCTTCTGGAACTTCTCCCACTACGATCTGTCTGTCTCCTACCCCGACGTGGTGGTGGAGAACGTCCACCTCGGCGACAGCCTGATGAGCCTGGGCTACCGGCTGCGCAATCAGGACTGAGCACATACTATCAATAATACAGGCCCTCTCCGTCAGGCTTTGGCTGAGAGGGTCCTTTCATAAGGAGACTTTTTCGATATGGCAAAGCTTTATTTCCGTTACGGCGCAATGAACAGCGGCAAGAGCACCGCGCTGATGCAGGTGGCCCACAACTACGAGGAGCAGGGGATGCGGGTGCTCATCCTCAAGCCGAAGGTGGACACCAAGGGCAGCGGCGACCTCGTGAGCCGTCTGGGCGTCCGCCGCCCTGCCGACCTGCTGGTGCCGCCGGACATGGACCTGGTGGAGGCCGTCCGGGCCGCCAGCAGCGAGGGCCGGCCTCTGGCCTGTGTGCTCTGTGACGAGAGCCAGTTCCTCACTGCCGAGCAGGCCGAGCAGCTGTTCATGGTGACGGTAGAGCTGAACATCCCCGTCATCTGCTACGGCCTGCGCTCCGACTTCTCCCTCAAGGGCTTCCCCGGCTCCACCCGGCTTCTGGAGCTGGCCCACACCATCGAGGAGATGAAGACCATCTGCACCTGCGGCCGCAAGGCCACCTGCAACTGCCGCAAGGTCAACGGCCGCTTCGTCTTTGAGGGCGAACAGGTAGCCATCGACCTTGAGAACGACGTCCAGTACGTCAGCATGTGTCCCCAGTGCTATTTCCGGGAGCGCAGCGCCTTCTACGCCGCCCGCCGGTGACTCTTTTCCTGATTTTATGCCGTCCGCACGCCGGACGGCATTTTTGTATCTTTTCTGCATCCGTGATATATCAGTCGCGCCCCAATTCGCGCGTTTTTTGCACTATTGATATATCAGCTCAGGGCCGGAACTTTCTGTTATCGTCGCTTTTGATGTATACAACGCTCTTTCAACAAATTCTGCCATGGCTACAAAATTCTTGCAATTCAGGCCAATCTTCTCCTGTTGCATCCCAGTTTTCTATGCAAATCGTTGAAGTATACAAGTTGCACAGTTTTTCGGTCCAAGTTTATTCATTATGGCAATGACGTCAAAACCGGGCAAAAAATAAGCGCAATATTTGTACGTTTTCTGCCGCTATCACTACAATTTGCATCTTTCTTTTTTTTCTTGCCTTTGGTATCATATTTGTATACAACGGATGCTTTGCAGAGGCGTCCGTGCAAGAAGATGTTTTCTACATAGGAGGAGAACGAAAATGAGCAAGGCAATTTCTCGTCGTGACTTTCTGAAGGTCTCTGGCGCTGTGGGTGCTGCCGGCCTGCTGGCCGCCTGCGGCGGCTCCAGCAATGCTGGTTCTACCGCCACTTCCACTGCTGCTTCTTCCGCAGCAGCTTCTGTGGCTGGTCTGTCTTCTGACCCCGTCACCCTGACCATGAGCTGGTGGGGCGGCGAGTCCCGTCACAACGCTTACCAGGAGGCCATCAAGGCTTTCTCTGCTGAGCACAGCACCATCACCGTCAACCCCACCTTCGCTGCATGGTCCGGCTGGGAGGACACCATGTCCACCAAGTTCGCAGGCGGCGTCGCTGAGGATGTCTGCCAGATCAACTGGAACTGGCTGTACAACTACTCCAAGAACGGCCAGACCTTCATCGACCTGAACAGCGTCTCCGACTATCTGGACCTGACTCAGTGGGATGAGGCCAAGCTGGCTGCCTGCAACGTGGCAAACGCTCAGCAGTGCGTGCCTGTCTCCATGACCGGCCGTATCTTCTACTGGAACAAGACCACCTTCGACAAGGCCGGCATCGCCTTCCCCACCACTCTGGACGAGCTGATGGCTGCCGGCAAGACCTTCCAGGAGAAGCTGGGCGATGACTACTATCCCCTGCACCTGGGCGCATACGACCGTATGATCCTGATGGTCTTCTACCTCGAGTCCAAGTACGGCAAGGACTGGGCAGACCCCACCACCTCTACCCTGAACTACGATGCCGACCAGATCGCTGAGGGCATCGACTTCATCAAGAGCCTGGTCGAGGGCCACGTCATCATGAGCCTGCCCACCTACTACGGCTCCAACGGCGACAACGCTGCTCACCAGTCCACCGAGTGGATCACCGGCAAGCTGGCCGGCTGCTTCGAGTGGGACTCCTCCGCTACCAAGTACGCTGACGCTCTGGACGAGGAGAACAAGGCTGGCTTCACCGTCGGCGAGGAGATCAAGTTCGGCGATTACAACGGCGGCTTCTCCAAGGTCTCCATGGGTCTGGCCATCACCAAGACCTGCGAGCATCCCGCAGAGGCAGCTACCCTCATCAACTTCCTGCTGAACGAGGAGAAGGGCGCTTCCATCATGGGTTCTGAGTGCGGCATCCCCGCCTCCAAGGCTGGTCTGGCTGCTGCTCAGAGCGCCGGCGCTGTCAAGGAGCTGGTCGCTGAGGCAAACGGCAAGGTCATGGCCTTCGTTTCCAACCAGCTCGACCCCCTGTTCGAGTCCAACGACCTGAAGGCTACCGGCACCGGCATCTATCAGGAAGTGTTCGACACTCTGGATTACGACAATGCTTCCGGCGCTGACCTGGTCGATACCCTGCTGGACGGCATGGAGTCTGTCGGCTACACCGTCTAATTTCCGCCTCACAGACCTTTCGCGGCCCGCACACGCGCGGTGTTGACACAGGCCGCCCCGCATAAAGGAGTCTTGCAAGGGGCATCCCTTCCACCTACGGACGGATGCCCCTTTTTTGCAAGACGGTGATGACATTTTTTTGACAAAAATGTGTCCAAACGATTGTGCGGCGTACGAGATATATCCTTATAAAAGGAGGATTCCCGGATGAAAGAAAGCAAAGCGCCCTCTCTCGGGCGTACCCCGGCCCAGAAGTTTTTTGACAAATGGCAGGGCCTGTTCTACCTGATCCCCTGGATCATCGGCTTCGTCGTCTTCAAGGCCATTCCGTTCGGCCAGTCTCTGTACTACAGCTTTACGGATATGGACTTCTTTAACGGCATCCATCAGTATGGCATCATGAACTATGTGGACGCCTTTACCACTCCCAAGATTACCAAGGCGCTCATCACCACCTTCAAGTACAGCTTCATCACTGTGCCCCTGAAGCTGGTCTTCGCACTGTTCATCGCCTACATCCTGAACTTCAAGATCGCCTGCGTGAACGTGTTCCGCACCGTCTACTACATTCCCTCCATCCTCGGCGGCTCTGTTGCTATCGCCGTGCTGTGGAAGGCCGTGTTCCGTGATGACGGTCTGGTCAACACCCTCATCCGCATGCTGACCTTCGGCCACTTCCAGGGTCCTTCCTGGCTGAGCGACCCCAGCTACGCACTGTGGATCATCTGCTTCCTGCGTATCTGGCAGTTCGGCTCCGCCATGGTGCTGTTCCTCGCCGCTCTGAAGGGCGTGCCGGCCGACCTGTACGAGGCCGCCACCATCGACGGCGCTGGCAAATGGAAACAGTTCTTCTCCATCACCGTCCCGATGATCACCCCCATCATCTTCTACAACCTGGTCACTCAGATCTGCCAGGCTTTCCAGGAGTTCAATGGCCCGTTCATCATCACCAACGGCGGTCCCCGCGGTTCCACCACCCTCATCTCCATTCTGGTCTACAACTACGCATTCAAGTCCAACCAGATGGGCATGGCTTCCGCACTGGCATGGATCATGTTCGTCATCGTCTGCATCCTGACGATCATCGCCTTCACCAGCCAGAAGAAGTGGGTCTACTACTCGGATGAAAGGTAAGGTGTGACAGTATGGGAATGAAAGCTTCTAACGCCATCGCGACGTTTTTCAAGTACTTCGTCCTGATCCTGGTGGGCCTCATCATGATCTATCCCCTGCTGTGGATGATCAGCGCCACCTTTAAGGACAACAGCGAGATCTTTGCAGGCATCGGCCTGTGGATCAAGAACCCCACTCTGGAGGGCTACAAGAACGCGCTGAACAACTTCGGCGGTTCCATCAACATCCTGCAGGCCATGCTGAACACTTACAGCTACGTCCTGCCCAAGGTCATCTGCACCGTGGTCTCCTCCTGCATTGCAGCTTACGGCTTTGGCCGCTTCGACTTCCCGGGCCGGAAGATCCTGTTCAGCATCATGCTGGCCACCCTGTTCCTGCCTCAGGTCGTCCTGAACGTGCCTCAGTTCCTGCTGTACACCAAGTTCGGCTGGGTCAACAGCCCGTTCTATCTGGCCATCTGGGTCCACTGCGCATTCGCAACTGAGACCTACTTCGTCTACCAGCTGGTGCAGTTCATGCGCAACGTCCCCCGCGACCTGGACGAGGCTGCCGCCATTGACGGCTGCTCCTCCTTCCAGACCCTGTACAAGGTCATCGTCCCGATGCTGATGCCCGCTCTGGTGTCCTGCGCACTGTTCCAGTTCATGTGGAGCTGCAACGACTTCATGGGTCCCCTGCTTTACGTTCAGACCCCTGCAAAGTACCCCATGTCCCTGTTCGTCAAGCTGTCCATGGACGGTGATACGGGCTTTGCCTGGAACCGTATTCTGGCCCTGTCCCTGATCTCTATCCTGCCGCAGCTCATCGTGTTCTTCTGCGCACAGGATCAGTTCGTCGAAGGTATCTCCGCCGGTGCTGTCAAGGGCTAAGCTGAAGCCCCCGCCGCTCGGATAATCCCGACAAACATGAATGCCCCCTGTGCCTCTTCCCGTAGAGAGGACGCAGGGGGCATTTCTAATGTCAAAGGCTCTCTATTTTCTACTCTTCCGGTATTGCAGCGGCCCGACGCCCATCGTCTCCCGAAAAACGCGGCGGAAGTGGGCCGCAGAGGCGAAACCGGTCTGCTCGGCCACGCTGCCGATGCTCAGCTCTGTCGTTTCCAGAAGCTTCTGTGCCGCCTCGATGCGGCGGGCGTTGATGTAGTCCACGATGGACTGCCCCGTCACCCGCCGGAACAGCCGGCTCAGATAGTAGGGCGAGATGTAGAACCGCGCTGCCACCTCGGTGAGGGAAAGCTTCTGCTGGTAGTTTGCCGCAAGGTAGGCGCATATCTGCTCCACCGTCTCGTTGCGGGGGCGGGCGTCGGCGGCGCTCTGCGCCCGGTGCTCCTGCTCCACATAGTGGAGCGTCAGTGCCAGATACAGCCCGCCGGGATACTCCGGCTCGCCCATGGCGCCCCGCATCATCTCCAGCAGCGTCCGCAGACGGCTGGCCCACTGGACGCTGCCGTAAAGGGCCATCTGGCTTCCCGGTGCAAAAAGGCGGAGGAAATCTTCGCCGGTGGCGTTCTTCATCTCGTGGAGCACTGCCAGCGGGAACTCGCACCCCAGCATTTCCGGCTGGGTGTGGCCTGCCTGCGATACCACCCACGCCCCCGGCCCCAACAGCAGTGCGCAGCCGGGGCTGACCAGGAGCGACGTGTCCCCGCACTGGACCGTGCAGCTGCCGCCTGAAAACAGAACGATATGGCACATCTCGGCAGGCAGCTCGAGCCGCCCGCCGGACAGCTTGAGCGCTCCCGCCGTGATCTTCGCGTTGAGTTTTTCCCGTTCGGCGCGCATCCGCCCTTCCCCCTTCTTGCTATGCCTGCCCCGCCGGGGCAGTGCTCTGATATTCTTATCCCCAGTGTACCATGCCCGCCCTCTGCGGGCAAGCCGCAAATCTACGCAAATAACTCAGGAGGCTGTAAAAATGAATCTGTCTCTCATCCGTTCCATGACCCGCAGCGCCGTCTTCGAGCTGGAAAATGGCAAGTGCTTCCGCCCGGAGCACCCCTTCGCCGTGGCTCTGAACGGCAAGACCATTTACGAAAGCTGCAACACCAACGTGTTCTCCCTCTTCTCCCTGACTCCGTCCACCACCTACACCGTGGAGGTAGACACCGAGGGTGAGCACCTGAAACTGGATTTCACCACCGAGGCCGAGAGCTTCTTTGTGGACGCATCCCGCTATGGCCTCGTCGCCGATGGCGAGACCGACAACACCGGCAGGCTGCAGGCTGCTCTTTCCACCTGCCCCAGGGGCGGCACGGTATATGTCCCCGCTGGCCGCTACCGCACCGCCAGCCTCTTCATGAAGAGCTGCACCACCCTCTACCTCGAGAAGGGCGCTGTGCTGCTGGGCGACAATGACCGCACCCACTACCCCATCCTGCCCGGCGTCATCCCCAGCGAGAACGAAGTGGACGAATACTACCTCACCGGCTGGGAGGGCAACCCGCTGAACAGCTTTGCGGGCCTGCTGAACATCACCCAGGTGCATGATGTCGTCGTCACCGGTGAAGGCACACTGGACTGCGACGCCCAGAACGGCGACTGGTGGGTCGATCCCAAGGTCAAGCGCATCGCATGGCGTCCCCGCGCCGTGGCGATGGTGGACAGCGAGAACGTCTGCCTCCACGGCATCACCGTGCAGAACAGCTACTCCTGGACCATCCACCCCATCTTCGTCAAACACCTCGACCTGCTGAACTTCAACATCAACAACCCCTACAACGCCCCCAACACCGACGGCATCGACCCCGAAAGCTGCGAGTACATCCGCATCATCGGCGTGAACATCCACGTCGGTGACGACTGCATCGCCATGAAGGCCAGCAAGGTCTTCCTCGGCATGAAGCTCAAGAAGAGCTGCGAGCACACCGTCATCCGCAACTGCCTGCTGGACAAGGGCCACGGCGGCATCGTCATCGGCAGCGAGATGAGCGGCGGCGTCAAGGACATGGTGGTCACCCAGTGCCTCATGGACCACACCGACCGCGGCCTCCGCGTCAAGACCCGCCGCGGCCGCGGCAACACCGCCGTCATCGACGGTCTGGTGTTCCGCAACGTGGAGATGCGGGGCGTCAAGGCTCCCTTCGTCATCAATATGTTCTACTTCTGCGACCCGGACGGCCACAGCCCCTATGTCCAGTGCCGCGAGGCTCTGCCCGTGGACGAATACACCCCGAAGCTCGGCACCCTGACCATGGAAGACATCGTGGCCACCGATGCACAGTTTGCGGGCTGCTACTTTGACGGCCTGCCCGAGCAGCCCATCGAGGGCGTCTCCATGAAGAACGTCACCATCACCTTTGACCCCGACGCAAAGGAGGGTCAGGCTGCCATGGCCGACAACCGCCCGCTGGTCAAGAAGCTGGCCATCTACGCCGAGAACGTCAAGAACATCGAGCTGCACAACGTCAAGATCGAGGGCTACGAGGGCGAGCGCCTGCGCTTTGCCAACGTCGGCCATTTTGAGGAGGACTAAGCCATGACTCATGAAGAGATTTTGTCCATGCTGGGCGATTATGTGGACTACCTCATCGCCAATTCCAGCGCCGAGGCCCCCATGTGGAACATCGAGAAGGTCCGCAGCGGCAAGCCCAACAAGTGGAACTACATCGACGGCTGCATGATCACCGCCTGCCTGAGCCTGTATAAGACTACCGGCGACGAAAAGTATCTGAAATTTTCCAAGGATTTCATCGACTGGTTCGTGCAGGAAGACGGCTCCATCAAGACCTACGACCCGAAGGAGTACAACCTCGACAACGTGAATCAGGGCAAAAACCTGTTCATCCTCTACGACATCTTCGGCGACGAGAAGTACCGCAAGGCCATCGACACCATCCGCAGCCAGCTGCTCACCCAGCCCCGCACCAGGGAGGGCAACTTCTGGCACAAGGACATTTATCCGTGGCAGGTCTGGCTGGACGGCACCTACATGGCCCAGCCCTTCTATATGGAGTACGAGACCCGCTACAACAAGATGCAGGGCTGCATTGACAGCTACAAGCAGTTCATGAACATCAAGAAGCACATGCGGGACGAGAAGACCGGCCTGTACTACCACGGCTACGACGAGAGCCGCCAGATGTACTGGGCCGACCCCGTCACCGGCTGCAGCCCCAACTTCTGGCTGCGGGCCATGGGCTGGTTCATGGTGGCGATGGTGGACGTGCTGGAGCGGATGGATGAGCAGCTGTACAACGAGTACCGCGGCATCATGGCGATGTTCAAGCAGACCATTGAGGACGTCCACAAGTTCCAGGACGAGGAGACCGGCATGTTCTGGCAGGTGATGGACCACCCCGGCGTCGAGGGCAACTACCTCGAGACCAGCGGCACGGCCCTCTTCGCCTACGCCGTGCTCAAGGGCGTGCGTCTCGGCTACCTGCCCAAGCGGATGGCCGCATGGGCCGAGAAAGCCTTCTACGGCACCTGTGACAAGTATCTGAGCAAGAACCCGGACGGCAGCCTGCAGCTGGATGGCATCTGCCTCGTGGCCGGCCTCGGCGGCAAGGACCACCGCGACGGCTCGCTGGCTTACTATTTCAGTGAGCCGGTGGTCTGCAACGACGCAAAGGGCGTCGGCCCGCTGGTGCTGGCCTATACCGAGATGATAGCACGGAAGTAAGAAAGACCGTATCGCGCAAGAAAGCGCCCCGGCTCCCTCACTGCACGAGGGAGCCGGGGCGCTTTTTGATGAGGTCCATTTTTTATTAGCCGCTTAACTTAACGGCATTGGCCGGATGGCTCGTTTTGCTTATTTGTTTTTTACCAGCAGCGCCTGATAGGGCTTCAGTTCCACATCGGCCAGCCAGACGGAAGCTCCATCTGCGGTGTGATACTTGCCGCCCAGAGCGTCCAGACCGGCTCCTGCCGGGTACTCGGTAAAGTTGAACAGCCCCACCAGCGTTTCCTCACCGCGCTTGCGTACCAGTGCCAACACGCCGGGGTTGTGGCTGTCCCATGTGGTCACCCACGCATCCGGGGCAAAGCAGGGGTCTGCCCGCATTTGGCGCAGCTGCTCCATGCCCTGCCACAACTGGTTTTGCAGCGTGCCTTTTTGGGTGCGCTGCTTTGCGTCCTCCCAGTTGAATTTGCTGCGATGCAGATTGCGGCTGTCCTCCACACGGTCAGGGTCGTTTTTGTAGTCCCAGCCGTTGCGCTGGGCGATCTCGTCGCCGCAGTTCAGCATGGGGAAGCCCTGCAAGAATGCCATAGCAGTGTGCAGCAGCAGGTCGCGCTTCACGGCATAATCCAGCGCAATTTTATCGTTTTTCTCAAGTGCCTGTTCGATACCGCACAGGCTGGCGGTGGTGCCGCAGCTGCGGGCATCGCCGGTGGCGGGGTCGTAGTTGTACAGCTCGCCCTTTGCCCAGCTGCCGGGGAAATTGCCTTCGTAGAAGTGGTACAGATATTCCTTGTGCTTCTGCGGGTCCATGCCCAGCCGGTTTTCCACCGCCTCGTCCAGACCCCAGCCAATATCATCGTGGCAGCGCAGATAGTTCACGAACCAGCAGTTGTCTGGCAGAGCGTGGAGGGCATCCAGCTGGGCTTTCAGCAGCCGGGTGTCCCGGCTGGCAAGGGCACCCCACAGGTTGACCATGGTGGACACGTTGTAGAGCATATGGCATTCCGGCTTTTCCGGGGTGCCGAAGTAGGCGGCAAGCTCCTTGGGAGCCATGACCACCTCGCCCTTGAGGATGACCGCCGGGCAGACGCATTCCAGCACCATACGGAGCATCCGCACGATGGTGTGTACCTGCGGCAGATTGCGGCAGGTGGTGCCCAGCTGCTTCCAGATATAAGGTACCGCATCAATGCGGAACACCTCTACGCCGAGGTTGGCAAGATGCAGGATGCTCTTGGTCATGTCCACGAACACCGCCGGGTTTGCATAGTTCAGGTCCCACTGGTAGTCGTGGAAGGTGGTCAGCACCCACTTGTGCATCTCCTCACACCATGTAAAGTTGCCGGGGGCAGTGTTGGGGAACACCTGCGGCACAGTCTGCTCGTACTGGTCGGGGATGGTGCGGTCGTCATAGAGATGGTAATACGCCTGAAACCACGGGTCGCCAGCTTTTGCCGCCATGGCCCAGCGGTGGGTGCTGGCGGTGTGGTTCATGACAAAATCCAGACACAGGCTGATGCCCGCCTTGCGCAGTTCACGGGTCAGATCTTCCAGATCCTTGTTGGTGCCAAGGGCAGGGTCTACGGTGTCGAAATCCTCCACCGCATAGCCGCCATCGTTGTGGGGATGGGGCATCTGCAGCAGGGGCATCAGGTGCAGATAGGTCAGCTTCTGCTCTTTGAGGTAGGGCAACTTCTTTGCCAGCTCTTTCAAGTTCCCGGCAAAGAGGTCGGTGTACATGGTCATGCCGAACATATTGCCACGCTTGTACCAGTCCGGGTCGGCAGAGCGTGCCTTATCCAGTGCTTTCAGCTCGGCACTGCGGGCGTTGTAGGCTTCTGCCATCTCCCGCTCCAGAACCTCCAGCCCTTCCCGGTTGTGGTACAGTTCCATGAACAGCCATTCCAGCTCGTCCTTGTGCTTGGCAAACCGGGACGCAAATTCCTGTTTCGCTACCATGGTTCAGCCCTCCACTTCTGCAAGGGTGGGCATGGCAGGGATGGCACCATGCCGGCTGGTGGTGATGCTGGCCGCTTTGTTGGCAAAAGCCAGAATGCCTTCCAGCTTGTCCACGGTGAGGTTGTTCAGATCCTCTTTGCAGAGCTTGGACAGAGCCGCTCCAAAGAAGGTGTCGCCTGCGCCGTTGGTGTCGCCTACCTTGCAGGGAACGCCAGCCACATGGCCGGTCTTGTCCCCAAAGCGGTAGAACACGCCATTTGCACCCAAGGTGACGAAAATCAGCCGGATGCCATTCTGTGCCAGCTGTGCTGTGCCGCTTTCGCAATCAGTGGTGCCGGTGAGCAGAGGCAGCTCTTCATCGGACACTTTCAGAATATCCACCAGTGGCAGGGGAGCTTTCATCTGGGCAATGGCTTCCTCTTTGTTCTTCCAGAGGTTTGCACGGTAGTTCGGGTCATAAGTAATGACAGCACCCATCTTTTTGGCACGGGCGGCGGCATCCAGTGTGGCGGTGCGGGAAGGGTCGGCGGTCAGGCTGACAGAACCGAAGTGGACGATTTTGGCAGCCTTCAGAGCGCCCTCCGAAATGTCCTCTTTGCTCAGCATCACGTCAGCGTTGGCGCTGCGGTAGAAGCTGAAATCCCGCTCGCCGGTAGCATCCACCGAGACCACCGCCATGGTGGTGGGGTGGTCTGCATCCACCGCCATGCCGGAAACGTCCACCTTGTTCTCTGCCAGAACCTCTTTCAGGTAGCGGCCAAAGGCATCTGCACCCACCTTGCCGATAAAGGCAGTCTGTGCGCCCAGCCGGGCGGCAGCCACCGCCAGATTGGCCGGAGCACCGCCGGGGTTTGCGGCAAACTGAGGGATGCCGCGCTCATCCTTGCCGGTCTGGGTCAGGTCGATCAAAACTTCACCAATCGTTAAAATGTCCATGATAATTCTCCTTATTCTTGATGTGAAACCCAACGATCACCGCTGGAACAGATAATGAATGTAAGCGGCTGCACGCTCCGGGTGCGGTGCATTCTGCACTACCCCAAGATAGACCTTGCCAGAAAAACCTGCCTGCCTGACAAACGGTGTGTCCGAAATATCCAGCACGGTCCCACCGGCGTTCAAACCCGACAGTGCATGGAAAGACGCATCCAGTGTCCGCAGATCGAGAAAATAATCATCTGCCAACAGTCGATCCCGTGCATATTCGTCCATCAGAACAACATCTAACCGCTGGGCACTGACTGCACCCAGCAGCTTCATCTCCGAAGCATATACATACTGCTCCTCTGCGCGTTCGCTTTCGCTGAGCAGCAAGCCGGACAGCAGATCGACCTGTTGCTTTTTGGTCAGACCCTGCGCCTCGGCAAAGCCGGTGGTAAGCTGTTCCGTCAGATCAGACCCGGCAGTGATATTTACCAGACCAAGGTAAAGCACATCCTCTTTTTTCGTCACATGGCGGTAGGCTGCATACCCGAGGATATAGACGACGATGAGCACGATCGCAATGGGCAGCTTGTAATATGCCCAGATGTGCTCCCACTTTTTGCGCCCATGGAGGGAGCGGAGCGTATCCCGGTCAGTTTTTGTCATGGTCGTATTCCTCGTGTACTGCATCAGGGTCTCCACCGATCAGATAGAGGATCCGAAGCATCAGAAAGGAGCAGAGCATGGCGCAGAAGCCCATGCCCAGCAGGAATGCAGGCGTGAACACAAACACTATGACGTACCCCATGATGCCATAGATCGCCGCCATCATCAGGGTGCAAAACAGATACCGGACACCCACGAGAAACGCTGTTTTCAGGATGCCGAAGGTGGTGTTTTCAAACCGTGCCAGCAGAGGAAAGGCATACAGCAGAACGATGCCGTACAGAACTGCCGCACCAATAAGCACTGCAGTGAGCAGTGTCCAGAAAATGTTTTCGCTCCACATTCGGCGCAGCACAAAGCCATCCGCAGCCAGGAAACTGCCGACTGCCAGCAGGATAAGCCAGAGTTTTGTGGCAGGCTTAAAATTTTCCCGGAACGCCTTAAAAAACATCCGGGTCAGACCATCGTCCCGATCTTCCGCCATTTTGAGTGTGACGTAGAACAATGCGGTCGTAGAAGCCCCTATGGTAACGATGGGCAGGCTGCACACGAGCCATAAGATGTTCAGATAAGCACTGTAAGTCAATTTCGTCAGCACAGCAAACAGCGGCTTGTCCGTATTGCACAGGTCACGCATGGTGGTTCTCCTTTCGCTCAATCTCCTGTGGATTCGCGCAGGATCAGGTTGGTTTCCGTATAGACGGTGCGATAGTTCAGCGATGGCTCTTCGATGCGGGTCATAAGCAGATTGGCAGCGGTGTAGCCCATGATCTGTCCATGGATATGGATCGAAGTCAGACGGGGGACAAAGTAGGAAGCCTCCTGACTGTCATCGAAGCCGCAGACCCAGATATCATCGGGAACCGAATACCCCAGCTCATTCAATGCCTTGACCAGATCCATGGCAACAAAGTCATTGGCGCAGACAAAAGCATCCGGCATCGTTTTGAACCGACGTATGGTTTCGTACAGGGATACCGGATAGTTCTGCTGTCCAGATGGCATCGCACAGGTGCTCAGGCCTTCTGTCAGACCAAAGTGCTCCACTGCATCCTTATAAGCCATATAACGCTCAAAGAAGGACTGACAGTGGTTTTTATCCCCCGCAAAGCTGATGCGTTTTTTGCCGTGCTGGACCATGTGGACCACCGCATTCTGGATCTCAATGCGGTTTTCCATATAAAGGCGGTCGGCTTTAAGAGGAGGACGCATATCCATCACAGGGGTGTCTACAAACAGCAGCGGAACATCCAGATCGCACAGCATCTGTGCGTAGTCATAGTCGAATACTTCAAAACAGATGATGCCGGCTGTGTGCTGGATGTTGAGAGAAGATGGAAGTTTTTTCTCTTTCAGCTCTATGGGAGAAATGCGATGAATGGTCATGCAGCTGTGCAGATGGTCGATTTCCGACTGGAAACGATCCAGCATCATGGAGGAAAAGTGAGAGTTGTTCAGAAAACGGGTCGTCAGCATGGCGATCTCCCGTTTGTCACTCGGCAGAATGAAAGGCCCTGCTGTTTTTGCAGCGTCTTCCTGAAACAGCGGCAGATAGGCAAACTGCTTATAGCCCATTTCGGCGGCTTTGCGCAGGATCTTCTCCCGTGTGGCATCTGCCAGCACACCGGTGTTGTTGATGGCCTTTGAAACTGTGTTGCGGGAAAGCTGCAGTTCGCTTGCAATATCCTGAATGGTGACCTTGGTTGCCATAAGTCATCCTCTTTCTTTATAATACAGGAGCGGATGTTCTTTTTTATAGATAAAGTCTGGTGACGGATCTTATTCTTTGTGACTCCAGTATAGTGCAAATGCACAAATTAGTCAAATGTAAAAATGCAAATCATCATTTTGCATATTTACGCACTTTCGAATTTGTGCATCTGTACAAATCCACAGTATTTTTTGATATATACCATGAATTATCGTTGACATTCGCTTGCTTGCGTGATATAAATGAATTACAGAGTTTTACATTTGCACAATCAAAGTGAAAAACGTAAAATTCAAAGGTGCAAATGTAAAACGCAAATCAAGCGGCAAGCAAATCAAAAAGGAGGAGAATGATTCATGAAAGCAAAGACGGCCTCGCCGGAAACGGCTGTGCTGACAGCAGAACGCAAGCTGCACAACACATGGGTCTACATCAAACGGCATTGGCAGCTTTACCTGTTGTTCCTGCTGCCTGCCGTGGTGCTGACGCTGGTGTTTAAGTACGCTCCCATGGGCGGTGTGCTGATCGCATTCCAGAAGTACAATCCCTTCAAGGGCATCTGGGGCAGCGAGTGGGTAGGCTTCAAAAACTTTACCCGCTTCATGTCCTCGCCGGACTTCCAGCGCTATCTGATCAACACCCTGAAGCTGAGCGTCTATGGTCTGCTGTGGGGCTTCCCGATCCCCATCCTGCTGGCATTCCTGCTCAACCGTATCGAGAGCAAGAAGATCAAGCAGAAGGTGCAGCTGGTGCTGTATATGCCCAACTTCATCTCGGTCATCGTGCTGTGCGGTATCGTCCGGGTGCTGCTGAGTGTCACCGGTCCGGTGAACGGCCTGCTTCACACCAGCATCAACTTCATGACGCTGCCGGAAGCGTTCCGCCCCATCTACATCATCAGCGGCATCTGGCAGGGTGCCGGCTGGGCATCCATCATGTACACCGCATCCCTTTCTAACGCCAGCAAAGATCTGAAGGAAGCTGCGATGATCGACGGTGCAAACCTGATCCAGCAGATCATGACGGTGGAGTGGCCCGCCATTAAGGATATGGTCGTTATTCAGTTCATCCTGCAGGCAGGCAACATCATGAGCATCGGTTTTGAAAAAGCCTATGCCCTGCAAACTGACCTGAACCTGAACACCGCCGAGATCATTGCAACGTACGTTTATAAAAAGGGCCTGTTGGACGGCGATTACAGCTTTTCCACGGCAGTCGGTCTGTTCAACACCGTTGTCAACGTCATCCTGCTGATCGCAGTGAACAAGGTCGTTGCCAAAATGAACGATGGCAAGGGCTTGTAAGGAGGGGTTTACCATGGCAAAACAGAAAAAATCAAAAATGGCCCTCTACACCAGACAAGATAAGATCATCCTGTACTGCGGCTACGCACTTCTGGGCTTGTTCCTGCTGGCGATCATCGTTCCGATGATCTACATCGTCATCGCGTCCTTTATGGACCCGGTCACTCTGCAAAACAAGGGCATCTCCTTTGATTTCAGCAAGTGGAGTCTGGATGCTTACCAGCGTGTCGTTTCGGACAAGCAGATCTGGGTCGGCTTCAAGAACGCAATACTTTACTCGATCATCTTCACCATCATCTCGGTAGCTGTGACGATGCTTGCCGCTTATCCCATGTCGCTGCCGGACTTCAAAGGCAAAAAGATCTTCAACGCCTTGTTTGTGATCACGATGTTTTTCAGCGGCGGTCTGATCCCCACCTACCTGCTCATCAACAATCTGGGTCTGCTGGATTCCATGTGGGCGGTCATTCTGCCGGGAGCATTCAGCGTGTGGAACATGATCATTGCCCGTACCTATTATCAAGGCATCCCGCGTGAGCTGCGTGAAGCTGCGGATGTGGATGGAGCCAGCGAGATGCTTTACTTCTTCAAGATCCTGCTGCCCGTCTGTATGCCGGTGGTGGCAGTTCTGGCTCTGTGGCAGTTCGTGGCAATGTGGAACAGCTACTTTGACGCCATGATCTACCTGAACAGCGCATCGAAGCAGCCGCTGCAGCTGGTGCTGCGTTCCATCCTGATCCAGAGCCAGCCGGAATCCGGCATGATCGCAGATATCCAAAGTACTGCCGAACGTGCGAAGATGGCCGAGCTGCTCAAATATGCAACCATTATTATTTCCAGTCTGCCGCTGCTGGTGATGTATCCCTTCTTCCAGAAGTATTTTGATGCCGGCATCATGGCTGGTTCCATTAAAGGCTGAGGATATTCCAGAATTTTATGAGCCGGTATGCTCATCTGTTACACGAAAAAAGAAACATGAAAAAGGAGAAATACCATGAAAAAGCTGATCTCTCGCCGCAACTTCCTCAAGGTCTGCGCTCTGGCGGGCTCTGCTGCTGCTCTGTCTGCCTGTGGCGGCGGCAAATCCACCGGCAGCAACAATTCTGCTGCCGCAGCTGTGGATGTGACTGGTGCCGTTACATTTCCGCTGTCCGAAAAGGTCACCTTTACCGGTATGACCAGCTTCCCTGTGGGCAGCGAACCCGAGCCGAACAACCGCACCATCTTCAAGCGTCTGGAAGAGCAGACCAATGTGCATATCGACTGGACCGCTATCCAGTCCGACCAGTGGAGCGATAAGATCACCCTGAATATGTCCAACCCCAACACCCTGACGGATTTTGTTTTTACTGCTGATTTTACCGACAGCAATCTGCTGCGCTACGCAGATCAGGGTGTCATCCTCAATCTGGAAGACTACATTGACAACAATATGCCTAATCTCCAGAAGGTCTTTGAGCAGTACCCGGAGTACCGCACCATGTGCACCGACAGCGATGGCCACATCTGGGCACTGCCCTGGATCGAGCAGCTCGGCTCAGAAAAGACCGCCATCCAGACCATTGGCAACATGAGCTTCATCAATACCAAGTGGCTGAACTTCCTCGGTCTGTCGATGCCCACCACAGTGGACGAGTTTGAGCAGGTGCTGATGGCATTCCGTGATAACGCCGCTTCTCTCAAGGCAGAGTATGGCATTGACGGCGACATCATCCCCATGTCCTGCATCGTCAACAACGGCGATCAGGACCCCAGCATCCTCATCAATGGCTTTGGCGAAGGCTACGGCGACGCTGACAAGGACCGTCATATTGCCGTTACCAACGACCGGAAAGTCATCTGCGCCGCCACCCAGCAGGGCTACCGCGATGGTCTGGACTGGCTGCACAAGCTGTATGCCGAGAAGCTCATCGACCCGGAGTGCTTCACGCAGGAGTGGTCCACCTATGTTTCCAAGGGCAAGGCTGGCCGCTATGGTGTCTGCTTCAGCTGGGATGTTGCCAACATCGACAACCTGACCGACTGGGAGCCGCTGCCTGCCCTGACCGCCGATACCCGCAATATCACCCCGCAGAACGGCTCTTTCACCAGCGGCTTTGCCCGCGGCAGATGCGTTGTCACCGCAAAGGCGGCTAATCCTGCACTGGTTTGTGCATGGCTGGATCAGATGTACGCCCCCCTCCAGTCTCCGCAGAACAACTGGGGTACTTACGGCGATGCGGAAGGCTTTAACATTTTTGAACTGTCCACCAACGATAAGGGCGAGCCCATGCTGAAGCACGCTCCTCTGGGCGATGCTTCTCCCGTGGAAGTCCGTGAAGCGCAGTGTGTCAGTGGACCTCTGGCGGTTCTGGATGATTACTATGGTGTATACGTTACCTGCCCGGACGATGCACAGTATCGTCTGGACTGGATCAAGGAGATCTACACCCCGGATATGAACAACGATTATGTCTATCCCAATGTCTTTATGAGCAACGAGGACACCGAGCAGGTCTCTAACCTGCAGGCAGATCTGCAGACCTACATGAATACGCAGAAGGCCAACTGGATCATGAACGGCACTACGGATGCAGAGTGGAACGAATATCTGAGCAAGCTGGAAGCCTACGGCCTGTCCGACTATCTGGGCATTATGCAGAAATATCTGGATGCTTACTACGCATAAGAATTCTTTCCTTTGGAGGATTCCATGAACGATTTGACTTTACAAAAAGCCCGTGCCTACGAGGCCGAGCACGGCGCTGCCATTTCCCCGGCGGAACGCCCTGCTTACCACATGACTCCTTATGTGGGCTGGCTCAACGACCCCAACGGCTTCTCTTATTATAAAGGGAAGTATCACCAGTTCTATCAGTATAACCCCTACGATGTGCGGTGGGCGCCCATGCACTGGGGTCACGCCGTCAGCACCGACCTGCTGCACTGGGAGTATCTGCCCTGTGCGCTTGCACCGGATTCCCCGGCAGACAATGGCCCCGGCTGTTTCTCCGGCTCTGCCACCCAGATGGATGACGGCAAGCAGCTGCTGATGTACACCAGTGTGGTGGCAGAAAAGCAGCCCAATGGGGAGATGCGGGACATCCAGACCCAGAGCATTGCCATCGGTGATGGACTGAACTACGAAAAGCCTGCCTGCAACCCGGTGCTGACCCAGAAAGACCTGCCGGAAGGCTTCAGCAAGTTCGACTTCCGGGACCCCAAGATCTGGCGTGAGACCGACGGCACCTACTCTGCCGTCACCGTCTGCCTTGCCGAGGATGGCAGCGGCGCAGCGGCACTGTTCCAGAGCAAGGACGGCTTCGACTGGCACTTTGTCACGGTGCTGGAACGCTGCAACAATCAGTACGGCAAAATGTGGGAGTGCCCGGACTTCTTCCCGCTGGACGGCAAGCAGGTCCTGATGCTGGGGCCCATGGAGATGCTGCCCAAGGGCGAGTTCCACAACGGCCACAACGTCATTGCCTTCATCGGCAGCTACGACGAAGCCACCCACACCTTCACCAGGGAAAATGTGCAGCAGATGGATGGCGGCATCGACTTCTACGCCACCCAGACCACCCTTGCCCCGGATGGCCGCCGGCTCATGACCGCATGGCTGCAGACATGGTCGGATACCGAAGATAAGCCTCAGGGCTGCAAGTGGTTCGGGCAGACCATCTGCCCGCGCGAACTGCACATCAAGGACGGGCGCATTTTTCAGACCCCGGTGCGGGAGCTGGATGCCGTCCACGGTAAGCGCACCCTGCACGAAAACGTGACGGTGCAAAACGAAACTTCTCTGGAAGGCATCAAAGGCCGTGTGGCGGATCTGACCGTCACGGTGCAGCCCGGCGAATACCGCTCCTTTACCCTGAAGCTCGCCGCCGATGCAGACCATCACACCAGCCTGACCTACGACCCCTACACCTCCGAGCTGACGCTGGACCGCAGCCATGCCGGTTCCCGTGCAGACATCGTTCACAGCCGCAGCTGCAAAGTACGCAGCCAGAACGGTGCGCTCAAGCTCCGCATCCTGCTGGACAAAAACAGCATCGAAGTTTTCGCCAACGATGGCGAGCAGACCATGACCGCATGGATCTACACCCCGCAGTCTGCCGACGGCATCACCTTTGCTGCCGATGGCAAAGCAACTGTTACGGTGGAGCAGTTTGAACTGGACCTGTAATCTGATATTTCCTTCATTTCTCCTTCATTGAATACAGCCCCGCTTTGGCTTCTCCTTCGCCAAAGCGGGGCTGTGTTTGTTATGTCATTGATCTTTCAGCCTGCCGTGGTCACAGCTGAGGGAGAGATAATGCTCGATCTCCCCACCCAACACCATCTGCGCATACTCCAGCGTCTTATTGTAACCACAAACAACTCGAGAGGATGATCCATGTATGAAAAGGACGCGGCTGACGATCTTTTTGTTGATAATGGCATCGTTTGTATACCGAGATGATAGCATGGAAGTGACCTCTTCCATATAGCAGAAGACCTCCGCCGCCTTTCAGGGCTGCGGAGGTCTTTTTTACATTGGAATTTATTTTTTCTGTTCAGGGCCAAAGAAATGCAGGACCCTCAGCGGAGCCTCCGCATACAGTGTAAATCTTCCCGTTCCAGCGGGGACAAAGAGCTGGTCGGTCTTTTTCAGAGGCAGGCTGCGGCCGTTTGCGCTCAGGGTTCCTGCGCCTTCCAGCACATAGATGCCGCTGCCGCGCGGCGGGCAGTCCACCGTCAGGGTGTCGGAGACGTTTACTTCGTCCAGACGGAAGAGCGACGTATTGCGATAGCCCACCAGCGTCGTGATGCTTCCGCCCGCCGTTTTCAGCACCGTTTCCGGTTCGATGAACCAGCGGTCGTGGATCTCCTCGCGGCTGTGCGGCTCATAGTGGAAGCATTCGAACATCTTTTCAAAGCCAAGCCCCTGATGGCACATACTGTCGGCCACGGCAAAGCCGCTGGGCGTCGTGCGCTCCACCCGGATCGTATAATCCGTCGGCTCCTGGATCTCCACGAGGAAGCAACCCGCGCCGATGGCGTGGGGCATACCGCCCTCGATCAGGATGGTGTCGCCCGGATGCACCGGGTATTTCTGCATCCCGGCCAGCATCCCGGGAATATCCTGTGCATGGAACAGCGCTTCCCACCGCGCGCGGGTCATGTCCGGCTGGAAGCCGTAGTAGATGCAAGGTTCTTCGCCGTTCACGGGGTGGCCGCTGAGGATGTGCCAGCACTCAGTCTTGCCGTACTGGCTCTGGAACAGCCGCAGGGCCGTCGGCCTGTCGGGATGCACCTGCAGAGTCAGGCGCTCGGCGCTGTCGATGAGCTTGGTCAGCACGCCGAGGGTGGGCTGCGCTGCACCTTTGCCGAGATAGCCCTCCGTATCGCTTTCCAGCACCGATTTCAGGGTGACGTCGGTGCCGCGCAGGTGGCTCATGCCCTCTTCGGGGAATTGCTCCCGTCCGGCGTTGCGGGCGGCGACGGTGGAAAGTATCCACTCTTCGGGGAAATGCCCGTCCTCGCCGTTGGAGTCACCGTGCAGGGCGTCCAGCATCCGGCCTCCCAGATAGGTGCGCCACGCCCGGGGGTTGTCCAGCAGGAAAGGAAAATCTGTTGTCGGTTTCATAAAACCCTCCATAAAAGGCACAGAGCCTGCCTTTCCAAGGCAGGAAAGACAGGCTCTGCTTTATTATTATCGCAATTTTCAAAAATAGTGCCTATCGAAACGGCATATTTGCGATATGCAGTTTGCGGATGTTGCTTGTGCATTAAAAACGCAAACTGCTATAGATAGAAGAATCAGAGAGATGTGGAAAGCTTGATTTAAGCGCCGTACACGAGGTTCGGCAGGAAGAGCACCGCCTGCGGGAAGAATATCATGAACAGGATGACACCCACGATCGCGAGGTAGAAGGGCCAGCCTTTCTTGAAGGTCTCCTCAATGGGACACTCCATGATGTCAGACACGGCATACAGCGCGGTGCCGACAGGGGGAGTCATGACGCCGAAGGTGACGGTGGTCATCATGATCATGCCGAACACGACTTCGTTGACGCCGATGCTGCGCATGACGGGCAGCAGAATGGGGGTCAGGATCAGGGCGATAACGGTGGTCTCCATGAACATACCGCAGATCAGCAGGAAAACGACGACCAGCAGCAGCAGGATCGCGCTGTTGCTGGTGATGCCCAGCAGAGCGTTTGCAATGGTGACAGTGATGTTATCGAACACGATGCCGTAGCCGAACACGCCGGAGAACGCCAGAATGATGGTGATGACGGTGATGTCCTTCACGCTGTCGCGCAGGGTCTGCAGCAGGCTCTCCCAAGTCAGCTCGTGGTAGAACACGGTGCCGACCAGCAGGGCGTATGCGCAGGCAAAGGAGCCGGACTCGGTGGGGCTCATGATGCCGAAGCGGATCAGGACGATCAGCAGGACAGGGAACAGAATGGCCCAGATACTATCCAGCAGAGCCTTCAGGATCTCAGACAGCGGAGCCGGATGATCATGCTCGGGCTTGTAGCCGAAGCGGCGGGCGCTCCAGGTGACGGCCAGCATCAGCAGCACGCACATCAGGATGCCGGGGACCCAGCCAGCCATGAACAGACGGCCAATGGAGACCTCGCCGACGGTGCCGTAGATGATCAGGCCCATGCTCGGCGGAATGGTGGCGACGATCAGGCCGGACAGGCCGTTGATGGCGGCAGACCAGCCGCGGTCGTAGCCCAGACGGGTCATCTCAGGTCCGAGGATGCGGCACTCCATCGAAGCATCTGCAACCGCAGAACCGGAGACGCCGCCCATCAGGGTGGACATCAGGCAGGAGACCTGACCGATGTTGCCGTACATATGGCCGGTGCAGGCGTTGGCAAAGCGCATCAGGCGCTTGGTGATGCCGCAGCTGTTCATCAGGTTGCCGGCCAGAATGAACAGGGGGATGGCCAGCATGGTAAAGCTCTGAGAAGTAGAAATGGATTTCTGCACCAGAACGGTCATGGGCAGGTCGCGAATCATAAAGAACGAGAAGCCCGACAGACCGATGGAGAATGCCACGGGCATACCCAGCAGCAGAAACACAAAGAAGATACCGATTGCAATAAACATTAGCCGACGTCCCTCCCTGCTTCGTGTTTGACTTCCTGACCAGCGGGCGTCTTGACGCGCTCAATGATGTTCAGGATGGTGGAGATGAGCATAAAGAAGGAGCCGACAGGCACAGCCATCGTGACCCAGCTGTAGCTGATGTGCAGAGAAGTGATCTGACGTGCCCAGCCGGTGGTGGTCATGCCGTAGCCGTAGTAGATCAGCACGCAGAGGAACGCTGCGATGATGACCTTGAACAGGATGTCCAGAACCTTCTGCACACCGGCGGGGAACTTCTTGACGAACAGATCAACGCCGATCAGACCGGAGCCGCGCATTGCGACATCGCTGCCGAGGAAGATCAGCCATGCGAAGGCGATCAGTGCAACGTCCTGTGCCCAGTTCAGCGGATGGCCAACGGTACGCATCAGCGCCGAAACAAAGACGAGGACCGCAATGCCTGCAACCAGGATCAGAGCGATCAGCTCTTCCAGCTTACAGACTTTTTCATAAAATTTCTTCATAGAAAGTCGTCCTTATTCACAACACCTCCTGCACAGCGAGCTGCCATGCAGGAGGACATTTACGTTACGGTCGATTCAGCTTTTTAAGGGCTCAGGCCTCGACGCCGGCTTCCTTGTACAGCTGCTCGCGCAGCTCGGTCCAGCCCAGCTTCTCGTATGCGGGCTTGACAGCCTCACGGAAGACGTCCTTATCGACCTCGACGATGGTCATGCCGTTGTCGGTCAGGGTCTTCTCCATGTCAGCCTGAGCAGCGATGATGTCCTGAGCATTGTTGTATGCGCAGTCGTTGAAGTCCTTCTTCATGACTTCCTGATACTCAGCGGGCAGCTTGTCGAACCATGCCTGACCGCAGATGACCATGTTGAACAGGTTGATGTGCTCGGTCTTGCTGACGTACTCGCAGACCTCGTAGATCTTGCTGGAAACAGCAGAGGTGTACTGGACTTCGCAGCCGTCGATGGACTTGGTCTGGATGCCGTTGTAGACCTCAGACCATGCGATGTTGTACGGGGTAGCGCCCATAGCGGAGATGGACTCAACGTACGGGTCAGCACCGGGGGTGCGGATGACAGCGCCCTTCAGATCGGCGGGGGTTTTGTAAGGCTTGTGGCCCATGAAGGAACGAGCACCGTCGTAGTAGTTGTAGCACAGGCCGCAGATGCCGTTGTTGGCCAGGTCAGCGTCCCAGCCCTTGAAGGTGTCGGTAGCCATCAGCTTCATGCCGTCCTCGTAGTTGTCCACGATGTAGGCCATGTTCATGATGCCGATGTCGTTGACGTAGCTGGACAGACGGCCTGCGTCGGTCAGGACGGCGATGCCCATGCCCTGCAGAGCCTGGTCGATCATGTCCTCCTCACCGCCCAGCTGGCTGGAAGGATAGATGGTGACCTTCACATGGCCGTCGGTGTCCTCAGCGACCTTGTCGGCAGCAGCCTGCAGGCCCTGATAGATCATGGAAGTATCGGTCTGGGTGGTGGAGAGCTTCAGCTCAAAGACCTCACCGGATGCAGCAGAACCGGCAGTGGAGCCGGAAGCAGCGGTGCCGGCGGTAGAAGCGGAAGAACCGCCGCAGGCGGTCAGGGCAGCAGTTGCAGCCATAGCGCCGCAGACAGCGAGAAACGAACGACGAGAAATCTTCTTCATGTGATTTTTCCTCCTGATTTTTCCAAACAGATCTTGCTCTTCTCGGATGAGCCTCGCGCAGGCCCATCTGATTTTCATGGCTTTATCATACCATGTTCATGTCCTGTTCACAGCTGTAGAATGTCACAAGCAGAATATGACATTCTGCCAAACAAAACATGACAAATGTCACTTCTTTCGTCAAACAGTCGAATAAAAGCCCGTTTTTATGCAGCAGTTTGCACAAAAGCGGGCTTTCTGCGTGGATTTTTTGTCAGCTTGTCAATGTGATGTCGAGCTGCTGCTGAATTTGCAGCAGCTGCAATTCAAAGTTCTTGTCTGCCGACATGGCCTCGGTGATCAGGCGGTCGGCGCTCTCCATCGCCTGATGATACCGCGCAAAGCGGGGCATGGCAAGCGTATCCTCCATGATGGCAGGCAGAGTAGACATTCCGCGGGAGGCGGTGTCCTGCGAGTCCAGCTGAAGCAGCCGGGCGACCTCATCAGATTCCGTCACACTGTGCAGGGCGGACACGCCGCTCAACTCGGTGTAGACCATCGTCTGCATCTCCTCCGTGCAGGCAATGGTCTTCAGCAGCTCCCACGACAGCCGGGAATGCTTTGTGCGCTGGCTGATGCCCAGCATGAGGGTGCTCAGCCGGGAGTAGTTGCCGCCGCCGGCGCTTGTGCCGCTGGGCATGGCGATGCAGTCCCACTCAAAGTTCGACGAGCGCTTGATGCGCCACGGATACGGCTCATAGCTGCGGTACTCGGAAAACAGCATCGGGCGGAACGCCACTCTGCCCTCGTCGAAGGTCTTGTCGCTCAGATCCGTTCCGGCGTTGAGCTGGTAGATCTGCCGCGCAAACTGCATGGCGGACTCCTGCGCGCTCTGGTTCAGCAGGCAGTGCTGGCCGTCCTCACTGAACAGCGAACAGCCGTTGGCCACCAGCGCCTCTTCCCAGCCGTAATCGTAAACGCCGAACTGGTCAACGATGCCGTCCCCGTCCGTGTCTCTCGTCAGCTGCTCACACAGGCTGTAAAACTCGTCCCATGTCCAGTCGTTATCCGGGATGCGGATGTGCTCTTTTTGGAGCAGTGTCTTATTGATGAACATCATCTGCGGCACGCATTCCAGCGGCAGCGCATACTGTTTCCCCTTGTCGGCTCCGGCCTGCAATGCCGCCGGGTAAAAGCCGCTCAGATCCACTTCCGGGTCTTGCTTCATGAACGGATCCAGCTCCCGCAGGGAAGCTGTATCGCTGAAAATTACAAAGTCCTCGGGAAGAATCACCATCACATCCGGCTCCTGCCCCAGCAGGTACTGGCCGCTGAGCCATTCGGTGTAGTCTTCGACCCGGATGCCGCTGGTGTACTCGACTTTCACGTTGGGGTGCTCTGCCTCAAACTTTTCAATGGCGGCGTCAATAAAGGTATAGTAGTTCTCGCCCGGGACATTCCAATAGCTGTCACACGGGAAGCCGATGTGCAGCACCACCGGACGGCTGGCAGCCGCCAGAATGATGACCGCCGCCAGCAGAAAGGGCAGCGCGGCTTTCCAGTACCGGCTCATGCGTCTGCCTCCGGCTGGCTGTTCTGGTTCTGCACCGCCCAGATGGCCAGCTGGGTGCGGTCACGGAGTTCCAGCTTGCGCAGGATGCTGCTGATGTAGTTGCGCACCGTGCCTTCGGAGAGATAGAGTCTGCCCGCGATCTCCTTGTTGGAGAGGCCGCAGCCCACCTCGCGGATGACCTGCCACTCCATCTTGGTCAGCTCCAGCGCATTCTTTTTATTCACGCGCACCTGCACGTCGCCCTGTGCCATGCGGGAGAACATCTGCAAGACCTTGGACGCCACATCCGGGGCGATGATGGAGCCGCCGCGCGCGGCCTCCCGCACGGCGTTGGTCAGGCCGTCCACCGAGACGCCCTTGAGCAGGTAGCCGGAAGCGCCGTACCGCAGAGCGTCAAACACATAATCGTCATCGTCAAAGGTGGTCAGGATGATGACCTTGATGCCCGGAAACTCCTGCTTGATGCGGCGGGTACACTCCACGCCGTCCATCTCGGGCATCCGAATGTCCAGCAGCACCACGTCGGGCTGCTTTTCCTCTACGAGTTCCAGCGCTTCACAGCCATTGGCGGCTGTACCCACCATCTCAATGTCTTCCTGCTTGCTCATCACAAAGCTGAGGCTCTGACGGATCAGTTCCTGGTCGTCGGCCAGAAGCACCTTTATCATACCGTTTCCTCCTGTTTCCTCTTTTCACTGCCCGGGGTCTTGCGCAGAGGGATCTCTGCCCGGATGCAGAACCCGTCGCTGTTCTCATACCAGAACGTGCCGCCCAGCATGAGCATCCGCTCCTGCATATGCTGCAAGCCAAAGCCCGGCGTCACGCTCTTGCAGCCGATGCCGTTGTCCCTCACCGACACTTCCAGCACGCCGTCCTCGATATGGCACCGCACCTGGACCCGGGTGGCGTGGCCGTGGCGGATGGCGTTGGTGATGCCCTCCTGCACGGTGCGGTAGACGCAGTCTTCCTCATCCTGCGAGAGCGTCAGCCCGGCCAGCGACTCTTCCAGCTGGATCTGCGCGCCGCTGCTCTGCGCCATGCTGGTACACATCTTGTTGAGCGCACCCGAGAGGTTTTCTTTTTCCAGCGAGTCCGGCCGCAGTGCCTTGACCGAGCGCCGGACATCGTTCATGCCGTTGCGGGCGGTGTCGGCTATCAGCTCCATCTGGTGCCGTGCCATCTCGGGCGAGTCGTCCATCATCTGGATGCAGGCGTCTGCGCCCGCTGTGATGCCCGTGAGCACATGGCCTAACGTGTCGTGGATCTCGCGCGCAAGGCGGTTGCGTTCCTGCACCTGTGCGGTGTGGGCGCTCTCCTCGGCGTAGATGCGCAGCTGCTCGTTGGCCTGCTGCAGCTGCTGGTTCAGGTTCAAAATCTCCTGTTTCTCGCTGGTCTGCTGGCTGATGAACAGCACCATGTACAGGATGAAGAGTATCATTTCCAGCGCCGACAGGCTCTCGATCACCAGCTGCAGGACGCTGCGGGTGTGCAGGCTGTAAAAAGCCAAGTATTGTTTCAGCGTCACGGCATGGAGAGCGCTGGTGGCGGCGTCCATGTTGCAGAAAAGGTACACCACGATCATGGCGCTCAGAAAGCGCTTCTGCCGGAGAGCGCGCGGGTCGTCCACCATATCCACGATCGCAAACAGAGCGATTTTGTCGCAGTTCTGCTGGAAGATCAGCGCCGAGGCACTGTACAGTACGCCCTCCAATAAATATAACTGCCAGCTGCTGCGGGAGAGAAAGCCGCTGTCCACCTCATGGGAGCACTTGCTCAGGATGGTGCCCACCGCTGCCAGCATCACGCCCAGGGCAAGCACACCGGGGCGGTACGGCAGCCATTGCAGCTGCTGCAAAAATGTATCCGCACGGCCAACTCTCACCGCGTAGAGCGGCGTGATGATCTGCACCGCAAAGATGAGCAGGATCAGAAATACCGTCAGCCACTCAATGGCATGGTAGAGCACCCGGAGGCCAATGGACAAATTTTCAGTTTTCATTGCCAGCCCTCCGTGCCGTAGCGCAGAATATCCTCCTGCGTGATTTGATTTACCGGCACCACGATGTTGGTCAGGTACGGCTTGCCCTCCAAGATCTCGTACACCACCTCTGCCGCCATCCGGCCGATGCGGAGGGGCGACTGTGCCGAGGTGGCCGTCATCAGCCCTTCGGAGATCAGGGCTTTCGCCTCCGGTGAACCGTCCACGCTGTAGACCAAAGTTGACGAGAGCACGCCCTTTTCTTCCAGCGCCGCCATTGCGTCCAGGGCCGCCTGCTCGTTGACGGCCATCACGACGTCAATGCGCGGGAACGTCTCCAACAGCTGCACCATCGCGCGCATGGCGCGGTTCAGCTCGCCGCCGCAGTCCCGCAGCTCCAGAATCTGGTAGTCGTTGCCGCTTTTGGTCAGGGTCTGGCAGAAACCTGAAAGTCTGTCCCAGCTGGAGAACGAATCCGAGTTGGACAGCAGCACGATGCGGGCGCTCTTGGTCTGGCTGATGAGGTGACGGGCGTCCAGCAGACCGGCGCCGTAGTTGTTGGAGGTGATGGTGCAGGTGACAAGCTCCGGGTCGTCCACCTTGGAGTCGATGAGGATGACCGGCACGCCCTTTTCCCTCGCCTTTTCCAGCGCAGGCGTCACGCCCACATAATCCACCGGGTTCACGATGAGCAGCTCAATGCCCTTATTGAGCATATCCTCGATCTCCTGATTCTGCCGCTCTTGATCTTGCCCCGGGTCACGCACCAAGAGCAGATCGCCGTTGCTCTTGATCTGCATTTGGATCTCATCGTTGATGGTCTCATAAAACGGATCACTCAGGGTCGTATACGTCGCCCCGATCATCCGCGTATGAGTCGGCAGACGCACCGCGTCGATAAACCTTCCCTGCACCCAGATGCCCACTGACACCGCAACCACCAGCATCAGCATCCCCGCCAATGTCCGCCGAAACAGCTCCATCTGCATCCCCTCCTTCCGGCTAATGAGTGGTTTTATTATAGCCCAGTTTCCATCCGGGAACAAGGGCAAGTTTTTCGGTACACCGTCTTCCTCTTCATCTTGACAACCACACGGCGGCAGGGTATGCTTTAACCATCCAACCACATCTGATTTTACAAGAGGGTCTATGAATATTTACGATATTGCACGGGAAGCCGGAGTCTCGATCGCCACCGTCTCCCGCGTGCTCAACCACAAAGATACTGTCCGCGCCGACACCCGCGCCAAGGTGGAAAAGGTGCTCAAACGCTGCAACTACGCTCCCAGTGCCATTGCACAGGGCATGGTCAGCAAGAGCCTGCACACGGTGGCCGTGCTCACAGTGGACATCCGGGATTCCCACTATGCCCGCACAGCCTACACCATCGAGCGCGAGTTTGGCCGCAGAGGGTACGAGGTCATCCTCTGCAACACCGGCGGCGACAGGGCGGAGACGCTGCGCACCCTGCAGGCTGTGGCGCAAAAGCAGGTGGACGGCCTCATCCTGGTCGGCTCGATTTTCAACACCATCTGTCAGGGGGCAGAGATGGAGAACCTTCTGCGCAAAATGCCCGTCGTCCTTGCCAACGGCACGCTGGCTCTGCCGGACGCCTATTCGGTCATGGTCGATGACTGCCGGGGCGTCGAGATGGCCGTGGAGCATCTGGTGAAGACCGGACGCCGGAACCTCTACTATATCAAGGATAAGTCCACCGACAGCGCCGCCGCCAAAGCGAAGGGCTTCCTCTCCGGGATGACCGCTGCCGGTCTGGACGCAGACGGGCATGTTCTCGAAACCGGCGAGACGCTGGAGGACGGCATCCGCGTGGTGCAGCAGCTTTTGGCCGAGGGCATCCGCCCGGACGGCATTCTCTGCGGTGAGGATCTGACCGCTGCCGGTGTGCTGAAAGCCCTGCTCCGGGCGGGCATCCGCGTCCCCGAGGAGACCGCCGTGGTGGGCTATGATAATTCCACCTATGCCCGCCTGTGCGAGCCGGAATTGACTTCCGTGGACAACAAACCGGAGCAGGTGGCCTTGCTCTGCGTCCAGCTGCTGCAGAGCCGCATTGAGCACGGCGAGGACTATTCTTCTGTCACCTTGCAGCCGGAACTCGTTCAGAGGCAGAGCAGTTAAAGTGTAAAATCTTAGGAGAGTGTGTCTTCCTCGAAATGTAAGCGGTTACGCGAATTTTGCAAAATCGCTTGATTTTTGCTTTTGTTATGCTATAATCAAGTCAAGAAAGCGCTTACATTATTCTTTTCAAACACTGCTCAGGAGGAGATTTTCATGAAACGTGTCGCCTACGAAGAAATGGTCGCTCAGTTCACCCGCGTGCTGGAAAAGCACGGCTTCACCCCGGCGGACGCCAAAGACGCCGCTGTGATTTTCGCCCAGAACAGCCTTTCCGGCGTGTATAGCCACGGTCTGAATCGCTTTCCGCGCGTGGTGAGCTACCTCGAAAAGGGCGAGATCGACCCACTTGCCCGCGCCGAGTGCATCTCCCGCATGGGCAGTATGGAGCGCTGGGGCGGCCACCGCGGCTTCGGCCCGCTGAACGCACAGCGCGCAATGGAGCGTGCCTGCGCCCTCGCCAAAGAGAACGGCGTCGGCATCGTGGCATTGGGCAACAACAACCACTGGATGCGCGGCGGCACCTACGGCTGGCTGGCCGCCGAAAAAGGCTGCATCGGCATCTGCTGGTCGAACACCGCCCCCAATATGCCTGCTTGGGGCGCCAAAGACTGCCGCATCGGCAATAACCCGCTCATCCTCGCTGTCCCCCGCTCCGACGGTCAGCACGTCATGGTGGACTGCGCCTTGAGCCAGTTCAGCTACGGCAAGCTGGAGAGTACCCGTCTGGCTGGCAGGCAGCTGCCCGTACCCGGCGGCTGCGACGAGGACGGCCAGCTCACGACAGACCCCGCCGCCATCGAAAAGAGCGGCCGCGCACTGCCCATCGGCTACTGGAAGGGCAGCGGCCTCTCCATCCTGCTGGATTTGATCGCCACCCTCCTTTCCGGCGGCAATGCCGTCCACACCATCGGGACCTTCGGCGACGAGATCGGTCTGACCCAAATCATGATCGCGATCGACCCCACTAAATTTGGCACCGTCGAGGAAAACGACGCCGTCATCGACGCCATCCTTGCGGACATCAAGGCCAGCACCCCGGCCAGACCGGATGGCGAAGTCCGCTGGCCCGGCGAAGGAATGCTGCGCACCATCAAAGAAAACCGCGAGCTTGGTGTTCCGGTGGTCGAGGAGATCTGGGAGTCGGTTTTGAAGATGTAAAACGATATGCTCATTTTGAGTACATCGTTTTTCTCCAGCAAAAAGAGAGAGGGCCGGACGGTGCCAGCCCTCTTGACAGAATTATGAGATGCTCAAAAATTTCTGCTGCTTTTATTGCGGTTTTCAAAAATAGCGCCGAACAGAACGGCATATTTACGATATGCAGTTTGCGCATACTACTGCGGTGGGAAAATAGAATCAGGCAAAAGGATAAAGTGTCGGCAGGAAAAATACGGACACGACAATGAGGATGAGCGCCAGCGGGGTACCACACTTGAGATAATCCTTCAAGGTGTATCCGCCCGGCTCGATGATCATGATCTGGCAGGGAGCTGCCATGGGGGTCATGATGGACACACAGCTGGCTGTGATCACGCCGACCACGGCAGCACGGGGGTCTACGCCCATGCGAATACAGGCGGAAGTGACCAGTGGGATGAAGATGGTCAGGGTAGCCAGATTGGACATGACCTGTGTCAGAATGAAGGGAACAAGGAAGAACACCAGCATAATGATGTACGGATTGGTAGTATCGCCCAGCAGGCGGATCATCCAGTCTGCCACCACATCGCCTGCACCGGTGGTCTGGATGGCGTCCGACAGAGCCAGCACACCGGCAAACAGGAAAATGGTCGGCTGGTGGATGGAGTTGAGGGCTTCCTTCTCGGTCAGCACACCCGTCAGCACCAGAGCGGCAGCGCCGATGCAGGAAGTGAGATACATCTTGACACCAATGACATTTTCCAGCAGCATCATTGCAATGGAGACCAGAACGATCAGGACAGCCAGTTTGCGCTTAAAGGGGCTGAGTTTTTCGCTCTCAGAAGCCGTATGTGCTGCATCTGAAAACTGCTCGTTGGGAATATCCGGCATCAGCTTATAGCCAACAAAGGTCATGTACAGGATGGCAATGGTCAGCATCGGGATGCGCGCAATGGTGAAATCCCAGATGTGCAGCGGTGTCGGTGCGCCGGCCTGCATCATGACATCGTTCCATGCCATGTTGGAAGCACCCTGACCGAGAAAGGTCATCTGAGTGGCAATGTTGGCACAGGCCATAGAAGGATACAGCAGCTTGCTGCGGCTCACGCCGATGTCGTTCGCAATGCCTACCAGCAGAGGGATCATGATAGCGGCAGTTGCGGTGGCACTGGTGATGGCGCCCAGAAACGCACCTGCCACGCAGGAAAGAAAGATCAGCATCCGCATATTGTCCTTGTAGCGGATGACCAGACTCTGGGCTTTGTCAATCAGGGGTGTTTTGGTCAGCCCTGCACCGATGACGAACATGGCTACGAACATGACCACGTTCGTGTTGATGAAGCCGCCAAAGGCCTCGGCAGGGGTCTTGATGCTGGTGAGGATCAGCGCCAGAATGATGCCGGTAGAAATGACCGAGAACGGGACTTTACCGGATACAAAGGCGATGATCGTTACAAGCAGGATGACCAGTGTGATCTCCAATGGGCTCATTTGGGTTGTCCTCCTGTGGATTACTTCCGCCTTGCAGATGCAAAGGCACTTGAATGTTTATATTTGACCGCAAATAGCAACACCCCGGATGCCGATATTACAGACAGCATCCGGGGTGTTTTGCGGAGAAGCAGGATAAACAGGGTAATGAAGATAGAAGTAAATGATAAGAAGTCTGTTGGATCGGTGAAAGCAAATATGGTTGTTAGAATTAACGTGATAGTGAGTTCATTTTAGGAGAAGAAGCTTTTGATGGATGGTTGCTCTCCGCAGGGTATAGGCAACGCTGGCTTCGCAGTTGGATCTTATTTGATGAAGCCAACGTGCTTGCAAATTTCCTCGACAGCTTTATCCTTGCGCTGATTGAAGATGACCTTGTTCTCTTCGAACAGGTTGCGGCCCTCAGCGTCGATGGAAACGATCAGGGGGCCAAACTCTTTAACGTGGCAGTGCCACAGAGTTTCCGGCATACCGAGGTCACGCCACTGGGCCTCGACGATCTCCTCCACCTCGGTGGCAGCCACAACGGCGTTACCGGCAGGGAAAACACAGTGGATGGCACCGAACTCCTTGCAGGCGCGCTCGGTGTTGGGGCCCATGCCGCCCTTGCCCACGATGACGCGGACACCGGACTTCTGCACGAACTCATACTCGAACTTCTCCATACGCATGGAGGTGGTGGGGCCCACAGACACCATCTCGAACTTGTCGTCCTCCAGAGGGCGAATGATGGGGCCGGCGTGGAAGATGGCAGCATCCTTGACGTCCACAGGCAGCGGGCGGCCCTCTTCCACGAGGCGGCGGTGCGCCACGTCACGGCAGGTGGTCAGGTCGCCGTTCAGGTAAACGACATCACCGATATGGATGTCCTTCAGGTCTTCTGCGGAGACCGGAGTCGTGAGAATTTTCTTTCTGTCTTTGATGGTCAGCATTACAAAGTCACCCCCGAATGAGTATCAATGGTGTAGTTCAGATCTTTATCAAAAATGATGTGGCCGCGGCGATGGCTCCAGCAGCCCACGTTGACGGCAACGCCGATGGCAGAAGGATGGCGGGCAGTGTTCTCAATGTGCACGCCCATGACGGAGTACTTGCCGCCCATGCCCTGAGGACCAAGGCCGATGGAGTTGATGCCGTCCTCCAGCAGCTTCTCCATATAGGCTGCGCGCTCGTTCTCGTTGTGGCTGCCCAGAGGACGCATCAGAGCCTTCTTGGACAGCAGAGCGGCGGTCTCAACAGAGGTGGCAACGCCCACGCCCACCAGCAGCGGGGGGCAGGCATTGATGCCGTAGCTGGTCATGACATCCATGACGAACTTGGTCACACCTTCGTAACCTGCACCGGGCATCAGAACCATGGCCTTGCCCGGCAGGGTGCAGCCGCCGCCTGCCATATAAGCGTAGATCTCACACTTGTCGCTGTTCGGGATGATGTCCCACCACACGGTGGGAGTGCCTTTGCCGACGTTGCGGCCGGTATTGAACTCATCGAAGGTTTCAACACTGTTGTGGCGCAGGGGTGCTTCGAAGGTGGACTTGACCACAGCCTCCTTCAGCAGACCCTCTACCTCACCGATGAGGGGGAAGTCCACGCCGCACTTTACCCAGAACTGGAGCACACCAGTATCCTGACAGCTGGGGCGGTTCAGCTCCTTGGCCAGCTTCTGGTTCCGCTTCATGGTCTCATAAATGACCTTGGACAGCGGTGCGTCCTCCTGTGCGCCCAGCTCATCGAGCTTGGCAATGATGTCGTCCGGCAGCACCTTGGCGATATGGCTCACAAAGTTTGCCATATAGGTCGTCATCTGCTGCACCTGTTCCTGTTTGTTCATTCCAATGCCTCCTTAGCTTTGGTACATTTTGCGCGTTGGTTCACTCATATTCAACGTTCCTGCCCGCTTTACTGCGGGAAGAACGGAAATGCGATGGGAAGGATCACCATGCTGACAACCGTTGCGATGAGGATGAGGGGCAGGCCAGCCTTGGCATAATCCTTGAAGGTGTAACCGCCGGCGGAAACCACCATGGTGTTGGCGGGCATACCGATGGGCGTTGCGTAAGCGCAGGAGCCGCCGATGACACAAGCCATCAGGACTGCGCGGGGGTCGGCACCCATGCCCTGTGCGATGCTCAGGCAGATGGGAACCATCAGAGCGGTGGTTGCGGTGTTGGACATGAAGTTGGTCATGACGCAGCAGAGCAGGAAGACCACCAGAGTCAGGACGTAGGGAGAGGGATTCTCGCCCAGAGCACCAATGACGATGTTTGCAATCTCTGCGCCTGCCCCGGTCTTATCCAGTGCAGAGGCCAGAGACAGCGTACCACCGAAGAGGAAGATGGTCTTGAGGTCGATGGACTTCAGGGCGTCTTTCTCGGAGATGACACCGGTGAGGATCAGAGCCAGCGCACCGATACAGCCGGTGATGTTGAGCTTGATGCCGATCTGCTTTTCAAAAATCATGCCCAGCAGGGTGAGCACGAGGATGACGAGGGAGAGCACCTGTTTCCACTTGGGAACATTGCTGAAGTCCTGCTCGCCGCCGAAGGAGTCATCATCGGAGACGGGGTGGTTGGGCAGCAGCTTCATGCCAAGGGTAGCATAGAAGAGGATGCCGGCGGCGAGGATGGGCAGGCCCACGATAGCGTACTCGAAGAAGCCGAAGGACATCCCGATCTCACCCAGAGCACTCTGGGCGATGAGGTTGCCCGGTGCGCCGATGAGGGAAAGGTTGCCGCCCATGGCAGCTGCAAATACCAGCGGCATCAGCAGCTTGGAGCGGGCATAGCCGGACTTTGCCGCAATGCCGATGACCACGGGGATCAGGACGGCGGCGGTGCCGGTGTTGGAGAGCACGCCGCTCATCAGGCCAACGATGACCATGATGGCCACGATGAGGCTGCGCTCGGATCTGGCAAAGTGGGTAACGATGCCGCCGATCTTGTTGGCCATGCCTGTTTCAAACAGTGCACCGCCGACGATGAACATGGCGACAAAGAGGATGACGTTGCTGTCGATGAAGCCTGCAAAAGCAGTCTTGATGTCCAGCACGCCGGTGACGACCAGACCGATACAGACGATCATGGACGTTACGCCGAGGGGGATCTTCTCAAACACGAACATGACGACCGCGAAGAGAAGAAAGAGTAGGGTGATGGTTGCTGCTGACATACTGGGGATCCTCCTTTAATGAAATATAATGTATCCATTTCATCAGAGCAAAACAGCCCTGACTTTCGGAACGCCCCAGCTGCACCTCGTTGTGCAGAGTCTTTGCCGCCGTGCTGTGCCCTCACAGCCCTTTTTCGTTCTGGAAGGATCTGCCCGGAACCTTAGAATTCCGGGAATCTCGGCAGCCTTTTTTTAAAATTTTTATATCTAATCTTTGATAATGTATCCACTTGACGACACGAGAATACACCCGAAACAGAGATTTGTCAATCCCTTTTTTCGAGTTTTGTCGCATTGCACGGATTATGTACCAATTTTTGTGCACGCCAGACAAACAGTAGGATACAAGAAGACCCCACTCTACCGCTTTCTGCAAAAAAAACGCGCGCTCTCCATCTGCTTTGGAGAACGTACGTTTTATCCTTCTTTTATTCCAGCCGCTTTTTGAAATACCCCTCGGCACAGTAAATGGCACCACAGGGATTATGCGCCAGAACGCGATCCTTGGCCACCAGCGTTGTGACCATGGCGTCCGAATACTTATAAAACATCGAGTCGTGTCCCACACAAAGTCCGACCTCAATGTTGAACTCGGTGTGCTGTTCGTTCAGAAGCTTTGCCTGTGCGATGGGGTTGCACATGGCCTCAAATTCGCCGGGGTGGATCTTGACCTCTTCCGGGATGCCCACCTCTTCTTTGGAGATACCACCGGTCTTGCAGATGACCGACACCACCTCAAACCCCTGCGCACGGAGCAGGTCGGCCACGATGCGGGCTTCCTTCCGCAGACCTTTGCAGAATGCAAGACCCAGCTTGTGGTAGCCCATCCGCTTGCAGAACTCCACCGTCTCCTTCAGGCGGGGCCACTGGCAGTAGCCAAGCCCCTCAATGGCCGAACAGTTGACGTAGAAATCGTGATTCTCAGGCAAATCATAGCCGGCGCGGGCGGCCTCCATCACCGAAGCATTCCGCATAGGGCAGTTTTTGGGCATCTTTTCCGGCTCGTTGTTGGCGCAGGCCAGAACCGTACAGTTCGCACAGGTATACACTGTCTTGTCCTCCTTGATCTTATAAATAATAGGTCAGCGCATCGTCCATGCTGCGCAGGATGTGCTTTTCCATTTCAGCCCGTGCGGCCATCGCATCCCGTGCTTCCAGCGCCGCATAGATCTTTTTATGCTCGCTCTGGGAGTTGAGGGCATAGTCCAACTCGCTCATTTCCACACCAATGGACAGGCCGTTCCACAGCTCCGAGAGAAGATTGCGCATTTTTTCATTGCCGGAAGCTTCCCAGATCTCAAAATGGAAGGACTGGTTGTAGTCAGTATAATTTCCGGCCTGCTGATGAGAAAGAGCCTCCTCTGCAGTATCCACGCAGTTTTTGATCTTGGACAGGTCGGCATTGTTCTGGCAGCAGAGCATACAGGCGGTGCCTTCCAGCGCAGCGCGCAGCTGGTAGTGCTCCCGAATCGTTTTTTCCGTTACGCCCAACACAATGGCGCACTTGTTCTGCTTGACTTCCAGCAGACCGTCACGGGCAAGGATCTGAAAGGCCTCCCGCACCGGCGTGACCGACACGCCCAGTTCCTGTGCGGTGTTTTCCAGCGTGAGTTCTGCGCCCTCCGGGATGCTTTTTGAGATAATGGCTTTCCGCAAAGCGGAAGCTACCCGCTCGCGGGCAGGTAGCAGCTTAATGGGTTTCAGTCCCAGCATATTGACTCCTTATCGTTAAAATCAGATGCAGCAGTTCTTCTTCATAGGTGTTCCATGCATCCAGCACATCAGGGGAACCCTGACGGTCCAGCATCAGCAGGCGGGACAGCCGGTCGTTCACCGGCGCAGGACGTGCGCTCACGGCAAAGGCAATGTAGGTCTCCTGAATGCTCTCCAGCAGCTTGCGGTGCAGCGGATAGGGCAGGACGGTCCGCAGGGTACGGTGCTGCAGCATCTCGTCTCCTGCCAACATCGCATCCTGCGGCAGCGCACGCATCGCCTGCCGTTCCAGTTGTGCACCTAACGCCAAAATCTGCCGCAATGCATCTTCGTTCAAATCAGCAGCTTTTACATGGTTGTTGGGCAGGCGGATGATAAGACCCTGATATTCAAGGATCATCAAGGCCTCCCGCACCGGCATCCGAGAGACACCGAGACTCTCTGCCAGTTCGTTCTGGGTCATTTCAGTGCCCGCCGGGATCTGCCCAGATAAAATGGCCTGCTGCAGGGCTTCCACTACACCGCCGTTTTTCTTCTGGATGCCGATATATTCCATAGAACCCTCCGTGCAAATGTCTTTTTTATATTGTATCCAATTTTACAATAAAAAGCAAGACTTCCTTTATGACAAACAAAAATACCCGGCAGATTCTTTATGAAAAATCTGCCGGATATAGACCGGATGCCCTTGGGGCGTTCCATTCTGAAAAATTGCAGGGCAAATGCAAGCTGTGTTAACTGTTATGGAACCTTGTCAATCAATCTTCCATTCTTCCATGGTCACAGCCAAGTTACAGGTAGTGCTCAATCTCCCCTCTCAGCACAAGCTGTGCATACTCCAGCGGTTTATTGTACAGCAGCCAGTCCAGCTCTGCCCGCTGTGCCGGGGTGTTGCCGTATTCGTCCTCAATGGCGATGCAGTCGATGGAAAGAATGGCTCCATCCTCGAACCGGGCTTCCACCCGGTTGGTGTCCATGTTATAGTGGCAGGAAAGCAGTTTGTTCATAAGAAAACCTCCATATTCTTCACAGTTGCTTCTTTTGCGGTGGAAAGTTCCGGCTGTCCGTTTGCAGATTCATAAATCCGCTTTTTGATGCAGCCCTTTGCAGGTCTGCACCCATCCACCACACGCTCCAATTTTACGCTAAATGCGAACAACGCTCTTTTTGCTCTGCACAAAATCCTACATCGTTTGGCGTAAAATTGGCGTATGGCGTAGTTTTTGCTGGAAATTCGCCAAAAGAAAAAGCCTGAAGCTTCTCGGTACATCAAGAAGTTTCAGGCCTTGTTTTGCTTAAATTGGAAATTTACTGCTCGATTGGCTTCATGGTGGGGACAGGTCAAAGAAGGCTCACAAATGGCTTTATTTTCCTTTATAAGCCTATCCATGCGGCTTCCTTTTTCCTGCTCCCGTACGTCACCCTACGCAACTCTCCACAACTTACCGGCAATTTGGTGTAAAAGTGGTGTAGTAGTTGGTGTAGTGGATTTCAGACCGAAATGCCCAGTTTACCGTTCAGATTTGCAAAGGAATGGGCTTTGGCTTCCTTGGTGGCTTCTGCGTAAATCTCCATCGTGGTGCTGATGTCCCGGTGTCCCATGATGTCCTGAATGATCTTCAGGTTGGTTTCATTTTCACACAGCCGGGTGCAGAACGTGTGCCGGAGATTATGGCAGGAGAAAGGCGGCAGCAGCTGCGGCTCCCGTTTTTCCTTTTCGGCCTTTTCCAGTTCGGCTTCGTTGTATGCCACGCTGATGCGCTTGATGGCGCGGTTGACCGTCTGCGGGTTCTGCGGCTGGCCGAAGCGGTTCAGGAATACGAAGTCTGAGATTCCGTCGATTTCGTATTCGCATACCAGTTCCAGCTCCTGCTGGTTGGCGCGTTCCTGTTCCAGTGCCTTCCGCACTTCGGGCAAGATCGGAATTGCCCGCTTACCTGCGGCAGTCTTGGGTGTGGACATAGTGAAGTAGCAGCCGCCCACCTCGTGGTCATGGTACACCAGATTGTGCTGGATGGTGATAAACCCACTCTCAAAGTCGATGTCGCCCCAGCACAGACCAACCGTTTCCGAGATGCGGCATCCGGTACCCAGCATGAAGGTAAACATCGGGAGCCAGTGCTGGAACTTCGGCGTTTTCTTGATGAAATTCAGAAACGCCTGCTGCTGGGGCAGGGTCAGAGCGTGTCGTTTGGGCGTTTCGTACTGGTGGGCGGCTTTTATAGCCGTCAGGACACCATCCGTGGGATTCACACGGATGTACTCATCGTCCACCGCCACCGCAAAGACCTGATGAAGAACATTCTGGATGGTTTCCAGCGTGTTCAATGCCATCTTGCCGTTGCGGACGATGCCATTGTAGTAGCTGCGGATATCCGACTTGCGAATGTCCTTGAGCTTCATCATGCCGATCTCATCCCGAACAAACCGATTGTACATATAAACGTAATTGGCGAAGGTATGCTCTTTCAAGCCCACCTTGTTCTTTCGCCACAGTTCAAACAGGTCGTTCAGGGTCAGACTGCACTCCGGGATGCGGATGCCATCTGCCAAATCGTGCTGGATCTTCTCTTCCTTTTCGCGCAGCCCCTCCAAAGTTGCATCATAAATGGTATGGCGTTTTCCGTTTTTCGCAGTCCAACGGTACATATACAGCCTGTCACTCTTGCGGTAGACCTCGCCATCCTTCAGAACACGGCCTTTATTGTCTTTGCGTCTTTGCATATAAACTCTCCTTTTCATTTACAGAATGTTGAAAAGGAGCCTTACGCCATGAGTATACCATGACGCAAGACTCCCTGCAACATCAAACGGTCAATTTTTGAACCGCATCAGATCGAGAATGCCTTGTCCAGATATTCGTCCAGCTTACGGCGTTTGATCAGCCGTTTGGTTCCGTTCCAAAGAACGAACTTGCATTCATCGCTATCGGTCATTGACCGCAGTTTATTGATACCAATCCCAGAGTAAGCAGCCGCTTCCTCTAGGGTCAGATTGCTTTTTTGCCAAATCGGAACTTCCTTCACTTGCACCTCCACTTCCTTGTAACCGGGTGCCGGGGCAGATAGTGCCAGCTTTCTGCCCCGGACGTTCCCGATGAGGTTCAGATTTCCGAGTGCCCCTCTTGTGTGTGGGGTTGTGCCGATGGTTTGTTTTGCGCCTGTTCTGCCTGCAAGCGGCTCAGCAGTTGCAGAACGGAATCCCGTGCTTTCTCCTTGACCTGTTCCTTGCCTTTCTGCCGGGCCTCCGGCTTCAGGAGCTTCTCCTGCAAGCGGGTGGCGGTGGTCTGCATGGTCTTGAGAAATTTGTTCAGCACATCGTCCAAACGGTGCGCTGCATATTCTCTCGTGGCCTGCGGAGCCTTGCGTTCCGGGGACAACACCCACTTTTTCGTGTCCTCGATCATCCGCATATCTTCCTTGCGGGTCTCGGTGCGCACTGCGTCCGTCACGATCTCCACCGCCTTGTCGTAGGCTGCTGCCGAAACATCTTCCAGCAGGTTTTCCATGTCGTTGACCTTGAGGGTCAGTTCGTCCAGCTTGCTCTGCTGGGCGGCAAGCTGCTCCTTCTGCTTGGCAAGGATGAAGTCCTGCTTTTCCAGATATTTGCGGCTGCCGTACTCCGCTTCTTCCTCCAATTCCAGCCCATGCCGTTTTGCAATCTCAAACAGCATCTTCCGACAGGCGGCATCAAAGGCAATCTTGCGGTTATTGCGGCGGCTGAGAGGCTTGTCCGGGTCGGGCAGCTCGATGCCCAACGCTTCCAGTGCCTTTTCCTGCTGGGGTGCCACCTCACCGTACTTGTTCTCGCAGTCGAACACATGACGTTCGTGGATGTGAGGAGTGCTTTCATCCAGATGCAACGCCCAGTCCAGCACATGAACATGGTCGCCATACTTGGCTTTGAACTCCTCGATGAACTCTGTGACGATGTTCAGCAAGTCCTCTGCGGAGGCGTGTTCATCTAGCGTTCCCAGTTGATAAATAGTCTCTTCCGGGCAGGTCTTGCGGCTGGACAGCAGGTCAGGAATGGAGCGGTTGCGTTCCGTGTGCCGGATCTTGGCGTTGCGTTCGTTCTGGCTTTCGATAAAGGCCGTGTAGTGGGTCTCATAGAATTGCCGTTCCACATCTGAGAAGGTCGCTGCCAGATCATCCGGGTCGGGTGGAGCGAGAGCCGAATGGAAGCCGTGGAAGCAGTCCCAGTAGATGTTGCCCTTGGCTCGTTCCGGGTCGATGTGCTCACTGTTAGCAAGGTTGAAACTGCGGTCATTGTGCTTGGGGTTGTAAGTGCCGTGTGCTCCGGCTCGTCCGTTGTGTCGTGTCAGTTTCAGATAGACATCCCTCCGTTTCAACAGCTTGGCGGGGAGAACGCAGCAGCGGAGCTGCTGGATCTGCCGCCGTTTTGCGCCAGATAATACCCAGTAGGATATGACGCACAGCATCATATCACTGGGCAAGGGTTTCACCCTTGACCCTTGCAAAGAGCTGGTCTCGCCTGTCGGCTCGGTCGGTGCTTCAAAAGGCCGGTGGCCTTTTGAGGTCGCCGCAGGCGACCCGCACCCCTCTGCACTCTTGCGCCGGGCAAGCTGACAGGCAACGATTTGCGAATCCCTGCCCGCAGCTCGTCCGGCTTTTTCAGTGGGTCATTTTGACCCACTGATTTTGGCAAACTGTCAACCTGACACTTTGCCAAGACCCCCCTATAAAGGAGAACTTTGGCGTTTTGCTGCGTACGTGCGTACGCAACAGGCGGCTTTCTTTGTACGCACGTACGCAGCGAAAGACCGAAAACGCACCATATAGGGGGATCAAAAGCGGGTCATGCCCGCCAGCTATTGGGGGTGAGGTCGGGCTGCACAAGGGCTTCGATGCCCACAAAGCCCCGGACACGCCGCCCGGACGAGTTGACGATGTTGTTGGTGGATTCCAGATTATACCTGCGCTGGTTGGCGATCAGCGCATCGCTGAACCCTCGTGCCTTGATCGCATTCAGGCTGTTCTCCTCGCACCACATCTTGTAGACCTCATACAGCTCTTTCGAGCTGGTGCAGGCATCCGCCTTCAGGCGGATGTAGCCCTCGGATTCGAGGAAATCGAACACATTGTTGTTGTCCCGCTTCACCAGTTCCCGGTTGCGCTTGGCACGGTCACTCTCGGTGAACTGGAAGCCATTCTTCACCAGCCGCTGCAAGCCCTCAAATGCCCACAGCAGGATGCCATCGACCTCTGCCGCCATCTTCTCGGCAATGTCCGGGTCATCCACACGGGAGAGGGGCTTGTCCTTGGTGGTCAGGATGAGCTGACGGCGATAGAAACCGTCCGAGCGATCATACAGAGCCTGCAGGTCGCCGTTGCTGAACGCCAGCAGGCGAGCGTACATCCAGCCCTGATAGCTCTGCTTGCCCTTGCGCTCCAAATCCATCTGCCCCTGTGCGGTCACGATGGACTTGACATAGTTGGTCTGGCGCAGGGCTTCCATCCGCATATCATCGTCCACGCAGAGCAGGGTGTGTTCGAGGTCGGCACGGGCAAAGCGGTTCTCCGAGATCTTGCCGATGCTGCCATCCTTCATGTTGCAGCCGAACAGCCGGGACAGCACCACGCCGATCTGCGACTTGCCCTCACCGCCGCTGCCCTTGATGACCATCATGCGCTGACCCTTGTTGCTGGGGATCAGGCAGTAGCCGATGAACTCCTGCACCGTGGGAACGTCCTCCGGGTAGAGCAGGTCGGACAGGAACCGCAGCCAATGGGTGGGCTGTGCAGCTTTCGGGTCATACTTGACAGGCAGGCGGTTGCGCACGATCTCCGGCTTGCCCTCCTGAAAGGTGCCGTCCAGATACAGGGTTCCGTTTGCCAGCGCAATGCGGTCGGTGACAGGTGGAAAGTCCTCCACCTGTGCCGCCAGTTTCAGCACATCCACCACATTGGTGACCTTCTTGGCAAGGTTTGCCCCGACATATTCACGCATCATCTCGAAAATCTCGCAGCGCAGGGGCATGGTATCGGTCATGCGGCCATCCGGGGTGAAAAATGCGCCATTCGAGTAAAGCAGCTGGTGGGTACTCAGAAAATCGTCACAGAACAGGGATTCGTTGAAAAAAACTTTCTTGAACCATGCAGGGGTAAAATTACTCATAGGCATTCCGTCCTTTCTTGGCGTTACGGAAAAACGATGTGATCATTTTGATCACATCGTTTTACTCCGCAACTGGGAAATCAACGTCCTGCCGTTCTCCCTGCATGGCTTTCCTGCCCCCCTTCCGGCGGCGTTTTCCGGCTCTCCTTCTCAGGGTCATCGCCGGGTATCCCATGCAGACGGTCATGTGGTTTTCAAGGTGCAACGGGCAAAACGGCAACAAAAAAGCCGTCACAAAACAGACCAGCCCTGCCTTCGCTTTTTCTGGAAGGTCATGCTAGTCGGTTATGTAACGGCTGAAAGCCAAAATGTTCAGCCCCGCAGGGCCAGAACGAATATGTAAAAATATGTTATATTCAATTGTTGGGATAGATTACCACAAAAATCGAGCCGTGTCAACAAAAAGTTTTAAGAACACGTCACTTTCGGCAGTGTGCAAGAAAAAACGAGGGAAACTTTGGCAAAAAGAGAGAGGGCTGGACAGTGCCAGCCCTCTTGACAAGCAGATTTATATAGTTTGAAGGCGATTTTTCAATGCTATGATATTTTGATGGATCTGCATGATCACATCCTTAAACGCAGCATCATCTTTTCCAGTCGGGTCTTCCAATCCCCAGTTATCATCAAATGGTCTACCAATAAAAGGACATCCCACATTGCAGCCCATGGAGATGGCGATATCCGGTTCTGGAATATCCGAAATCAGCTTAGAATACTGCGTCTGCTCCATGTCGATGCCATAAAGCTTCTTCATCAACCGCACGGCATCCTGATTGATTTGCGGCTTGGTTTCCGTTCCGGCAGAATAGCTTTCAAACACGTCGGACGCCAGTGCTTTGCCCAATGCCTCCGCAATCTGGCTGCGGCAGGAGTTATGGACACAGATAAATGCAACTTTTGGTTTGGTCATGCGGGAAACCTGCCTTTCGTTTTGTTTGCGATTTTTACGAGGAAAAGCATCACAGGCACTTCGGTCAATACACCAACCGTTGTGGCAAGTGCGGCAGGAGAAGTCGTTCCGAATAGAGCGACAGCTACCGCAACCGCCAATTCAAAGAAGTTGGATGCACCAATCATTCCGGCAGGTGCGGCAATGCGGTGTGGCAGCTTGAGCAGCCAGCAGACACCATAGGCAATGCTGAAAATCAAAAAAGTCTGCAAAACCAACGGTATGGCAATCAACACGATGTGTAGGGGATTTTCCAGAATGACCTGCCCCTGAAAGGCGAAGATCAGTACCAGCGTCAGCAGAAGTCCAACCGTCGTAATGCCGTCAAATTTCTTGACAAAGGTATTCTCAAAATACTCTTTTCCCTTTTTCTGGGTCACAAAATACCGTGTCAGCATACCACCTGAAAGGGGAATGACCACGAACAGCACCACCGACAAAATTAGCGTATCCCACGGCACGGACACATTCGAAACGCCCAGTAGGAACTTCACAATGGGGACGAATGCCACAAGGATAATGAGGTCATTGGTCGCCACCTGCACCACTGTGTATGCCGGGTCGCCCTTTGTCAGAGCGCTCCACACAAAGACCATCGCCGTGCAGGGCGCAGCGCCCAGCAGCACCGCTCCGGCGAGGTATTCCGTCGCAAGCTCCGGTGTAATAAACGCCTTAAACACCACAAAGAAGAACAGACTTGCCATGCCGTACATAGTAAAAGGCTTGATGAGCCAGTTGACGATCCAAGTGACGAACAGCCCCTTGGGGTTCTTGCCCACATTTTTGATGCTACGGAAGTCCACCTTCATCATCATGGGATAGATCATCACCCAGATGAGGATTGCCATGGGAATCGACACCCGTGCATACTCAAACCGGTTCAGAAATTCCGGAATCTGCGGCAGAAATTTGCCGACGCAGATCCCCACCGCCATGCAGAGAATGACCCATACGGTCAGATACTTTTGAAAAAATCCAATGGGAGAAGCGTCACGCTCGTTCATGCTCTTACCTTCTTCAAAATAACGATGACTTCATCCTTTTTCAGCACCTTGCCATAGGACACCACCTGACCATCTACCACCAGCGCAGGTGTTGTCATCACTCCATAGGCGGCGATCTTTTCAAAGTCCCGCACATGGTCAATGGTCGTATCCATCCCAAGCTCCCGCAGTGCGTCTACAGTTGCCGCTTCCAGCGCATTACACTTGGCACAGCCGCCCCCAAGAATTTTGATCCCGGACTCCTTCTTTTCAGCTTCTGCCGCCTGCATTGCTTCCGGCGTACAGCTCCCGCCGCAGCAGCAAGGCTGCTTTTGTTCTTCTTTTTTCTTACCAAATCCGAAAATTGACATTTTGATACCCTCCAATTATAAAATGAACCCCTGAAACAGGTTGAATAAGTAGCCTACAACGATAATGCCCAAAGCGCAGATAGCGATAAAAACACCCAGCAGCTTCGGCTTAACTGCCTTGCGCAGCATGATCATTGACGGCAGGGACAGCGTAGTGACGCCCATCATAAAGGCAAGCACCGTACCAAGCTGTGCGCCTTTTCCAAGCAAAGCCTCAGCAATGGGAATCGTGCCGAAAATATCGGCATACATGGGAATGCCGATGATGGTTGCTAATATTACGCCGAAGGGGTTATGGCTGCCGAGAACCGCCACAACCCAGCTTTCGGGAATCCAGTTGTGAATGACAGCCCCGATGCCTACGCCGATGAGAATGTACGGAAAGACCTTCTTGAAGGTTTCCGCTACCTGATCCTTGGCATAAACTAGCCGTTCCATCTGCGTCAGTGTTGGGGAGGCAATGTCCACGGCAGATGCCCTGCGGATAAATTCCTCCACCTGATTTTCCATGTGCAGCTTTTCAATCAGCGTACCGCCAGCCACAGCAATCACAAGTCCCAGCACCACATAGAGAATCGCAACCTTTGCCCCGAAAATACTCATCAGAAGAACAAGACTTCCCAAGTCCACCATAGGCGATGAAATCAGGAACGAGAAGGTCACACCCAGCGGCAGTCCGGCACTGGTAAATCCGATAAACAGTGGAATGGACGAGCAGGAGCAGAACGGTGTTACCGTGCCGAGCAGGGCTGCGATGCAGTTTGCCCAGATACCGTGAAACCGCCCCATAATTTTCTTACTGCGTTCCGGCGGAAAATAACTCTGAATGTAGGAGATCAGATAAATCAGCACACAGAGCAGCACGGTAATCTTAATCACATCATAGAGGAAGAACTGAATGCTCCCACCGATTCGGCTTGTTGCGTCCAATCCCAATGTGCCGAGTAGATTTCCAATCAGCGTATTCAGCCACTTCATGCCGAGGATTTGATCGGTGATAAACTTGCCCATCAGGAACAGCACCCCCCTTCGCTATTAGAGCCGCAGCCGCAGCAGGTCAGTCCCTCTATAAATTCTTTGAACTGGGTCAGGGTTTCGCAGTTCAGGGAGTAGTGCTGCCACTTGCCATCCTTGCGGGCATTCACTAGTCCGCACTCCACCAGAATCTTCATGTGGTGAGAGAGGGTCGGCTGGGTAATTTCAAACCGTTCCAGCAGCTTACAGCCGCACTTTTCTCCATCCGACAGCATCTTCACAATTTCCAGCCGGTTCGCATCCCCCAAAGCCTTGCAGATCAAAGCCACATCTATAGCGTTCATGAAAGCACCTCGCATTGATATTTGTCTATGTGAACAGTATAGCAAATGCATAGATAAATGTCAATGCATCTGTGCAAATAAAAGCAGGTACACCGCATTTCTACAGTGTACCTGCTTTTCATCATATTGTGGGTAGTTTGGCTACTACACCAATCCACCTATTCACTTGTTACACCACACCGCTTTGTAAGGCTCCTTTTCGGGAAAACGTCCCAAAATTGGTGTAGTTGTGGTGTAGTACCGCAGATGTCGCTTGAAATCCGTTCAAAATTTCATCGCATCTGCGTTTCAATTTTGCGTTTTACTGCTCAATCGGCTTCATCGTGGGGAGCTTGACTGGTGGTGATTTATAGCTGTTTACAAGTGTTCATAAGCCTTTGTTTGTGCAAGATAAAAAGGTCTTATTTTTCGCAACTCTACGCAACTGTTTACAGCTATTCTCAAATTGGTGGTAAGTCAGTGGTAAGGCTGGTGGTAAACTTATTCGTCCTCGTGAGAGTGCCAACGCTTCAGGACTTCTTCCACCTGCCTAATAAGCTGCTCCTTGTTCGGCATATATAAGACGTACCGGGATGCAAAAATCTGGTTTGACAAACCGCCCAGCGCATACTCGGCTGCTACGCTGTCCTTGTCGGTGCAGAGGATGATGCCGATAGGAGGATTATCTTCCGGGTCGTTGACCTCTGCGGCGTAGTAGTTCAGATACATATTGATTTGTCCGGCGGCTTCGGGCGTGAGCTTGGTGGTTTTCAACTCGATCAGCACATAGGCGTGTAAAATCTTATTGTAGAACACCATATCCACATAGTAGTGGGTGTTGTTCACTGTGACACGCTGCTGTGTGCCGACAAACATAAAGCCCCGGCCAAGTTCCAGCAAGAAATCTTCGATTTGTCGCACCAGTGCTGCTTCCAAATCGCTTTCAAGGAACGGCTTTTCTTCCGGCAGCCCCAAAAACTCGAATACATACGGGTCCTTGATAATGTCCTCCGGCTTAGTGTAGTCCACACCTTTTTCAGCCAATGCTAAAACTTGTTCCTTGTTGGCATCCCCACGAGACAAGAGCAGCCGTTCAAACAGGGAACTTTCAACCTGACGTTTCATTTCACGGACAGACCAGCCAGAATTGACCGCTTCCTTTTCGTAGAAGCTGCGCTTCTCCTTATCGGAAATGGATAACAGCTCACAGTAGTGCGACCAACTCAATTTTCCAGACACTGTCTGGAAAATTGGATAGCTGAGATAGAACTGCCGCATATTGTAAACATTCGAGCGCGAAAAGCCCTTGCCAAGCTCCTTTGTCAACGCCCTGGAAAGCTGCGATAAGGTCTTTTCACCATATGCAGCACGGATGCTGTCATTTTGTTCACAACGAACAACGATCTCACCAATCTTCCAATAAGTTGACAGCAGTTCCTGATTGACCTGCTGTGCTACATTTTTACGGGAAGCTTCCAGCAGAGAACGAATCTCGCTCACTGCCGGGGCAAGAACCTGCGCTGCGAGGGTTACAGATTTATTTTCCATCAGTCATTTTCCTCCTTTCCTTCAAATGTCGTGGTTGCAGATAAGAACTCTGCAAACTTGTCGATTTCCTTTTTCTTGAGATTTTTTGTGGCCTCAGTGTAGATGTTCATGGTAGTGGTAATATCGGCGTGGCCCAGTACGTCTTGAATGACCTTCATGTTGATTCCGGCCTCGCAAAGCCGGGTAGCACAGGTGTGACGCAGGGAATGACAGCTAAACTTCGGAAGCAGAACAAGGTTTTTCGGCTTGATTGTACCGCTTTCGCATTTTGCCAACTGTTCCTCGTTGCAGTCGCGGATGATACGGTCAATGCCTTTATTGATGGTGCTGTGATGCTGGCACTCGCCAAAACGGTTTACAAAAATAAAATCCGTATAGCCATCAATCGTCACCTTGCAGGAAATTCCAGTTTTCTTCTGATACTCTCGCTCTTGTACAAAAGCAGCCTTGACTTCCGGAGTCATAGGCACAATTCGGTTTCCAGCTTCCGTTTTGGGTGTATTGATTCCGTACAGACACCCTTTCTCCCGGTGGCTGTAATAAATCAACGTGTGATTTACACTGATTTCACCCGTATCAAGGTTGATGTCCTCCCAACGCAAACCCGTCGCCTCACCAGCACGGAGACCACATTCCACCATCACGGTAATGATGGGAAGCCAGTGATTGTACTTCTCGCTGTTTTTCAAGAAGTTCATCAACAGCTTCTGCTGGCCTACGGTCAGAGCCTTGCGGCGTTCACTGTCCAGATTGTGCGTCTGCTTCAACTCTTTCAACGCATTATCGGATGGATTGATGCGGAGATACTCGTCCTCAACCGCAAAATCCAGCACCTGATGCAGCACTGTATGGATGTTCTCCACCGTTGCCACTTTCAGACGCTGCGAATCCACAAGGCCATTGTAAAACCGCCGCACATCCGACTTTTTCAGGCTTCCGACCTTCCGCTTTCCAAACTCCGGGAATACGTACATCTTGTACATATACTCGTAATTGACCAGTGTGTTGGCTTTCAGCCCCTTTTTCAGTTGCAGCCACTGCTCGTGAATGTCATTGATGGTCGCGTTCCGCGCTTCCGAACGAATGCCATCACTGCGGTCACGCTGAATCTCTGCTTCTTTCTCACGAAGTTCTTCCAGACTTTTGGCGTACACATTGTTGCGCTTGCCGTTTTCACTGCGCCAGCGGTACTCATACGTTCCGTTACTGCGCTGATATTCACCTTCCTTTAGAACACGCTTCTTTGAGTCTTTTCTTCTTTCTGCCATCGTTATGTCCTCCATTGTTGGCAGAAAGCAACCTACAGCTTAATCATACCATACCGCCGAGGTGCTTTCAACTGCCGACTTCATTTTTATTGTCAAATCGAAAATAATCGGTCAAGGTGTTCATCCAGCCTGCGGCGTTTCAGCAGCCGCTTCGTACCATTCCAGAGAACAAAGGTACAGTCCTTGGAATCGCTCATTTCGCGCAGTTTGTTGATACCAATGCCGGAATAGGCTGCGGCTTCTTCCAGCGTCAGATTGCTTTTCTCCCAGATTGGAACTTGTCGGGACTTGGTCCCTCCATCTTGCTGATGCAAGACCGTTCCGTCGCTTAAAGTTCCCACCGGGGACTTCATTGCTTCGCAAACGCGAACTTCTTTCATAGGCAAAACCTCCGTATTTTTGTTTGTAACCAGCAGACTGTAACCGCCACAGAAAACTTTTTCTACGGTGGTATGCTGGCAATTTTCTGTATTTATTTTTCTTATCGGTTACAGGTTACATGGTTACAGATAGGAAAATCACGTGGAATGATGCTGCTTTTTGGCAGATACAGGGTGTAACCAAACCTGTAACCAACTGTGTAAAATGGCCCTTCAAAACGGAAATCCCATTTGCTGGGCCTCTTCGTCTGTGAGTTCTACGAATCCCTCTGCATCAGCTTTTGCGACGGTTACACGTTCCCAGCCTTTCTGAACGCCATACTTTGGATAGCGTTTGGCCGCTTTGTGGGGTGTCCACCCCTTTATTTCGCCATTCGCAATTCCTGCAGTCATGATCTCACAGATGGCACGGGTTTCCCACTCCGCAGGAAGATTCAGATTACCCAGTGCTTCGGCGTAAAGCTGCTTGGAACATACCCGATCACCCGTGTAATCTTCCAGAAACGCATAGATCATACCAGCCTGCGTATCTTCCTGCATGAAATCTTTCTGGCAAATCTGCAAGGCCTCCTGCATGGCAGGGCTGAATGTCAGCTTATAATCACCGCTGTTGTAAATCGTCATGGCTTCTGCCCAAAGCTGGTCGATATAGGCACGGGATTCCGCTTCGTTATCCAGAATATGTACTTCGGCCTGTGCTGCATCCACCGGGATGGGGATAAAGCGTCGGTTTCCTGTACGGTCACGGGGGAGAAAATCCTGTCGGTTGGTCGTACCTGCAAAGACACATTGCCGCAAACGGTCTGCCGGGTGCGTTTCATACGGTATTTTGTAGGTTTCTTTCTGCTTGCTGAGAAAGCTCTTGATTTCTTCAATGCTTTTGGCATTGGCAGTCGCAATCATTTCCGACATTTCCATGATCCAGTGGCCTTGCAGCTTGCGGAACACGTTATCATCGTCCAGTCGCCGTAAATCATCCGAGAACCATTCATCTTTGATAGCAAGCAGCCGGAAGAAAGAGGATTTTCCTGCACCCTGCCCACCGACCAAGCAAAGCATCATTTCAAACTTGCAGCCGGGATGAAACACCCGTTTGATCGCTCCAAGCAGAAAAATTTTCAACGCTTCTGTGGTAAGCTCATCTTCTGCCGCACCGAGAAAGCGATGCAAAGCGTGGCTTATCCGCTCTGTGCCATCCCACTTCAAGTCATTCAAGTAGTCCCGGATAGGGTGATAATGATTTTCGTTGGCAACAATGCGAATTGCTGCAGACACCCGTTTTTCGCTGTACAGGCCGTATTTTTCCATTCGGCGCAGAATGTACATCATATCGGTGTCGGTCAGCGTAGGGCCAGAACGCTGCCAGCCCATCGGCTTTACAATATCAATGCGTTCACTCAGCAGATTCAGCCGGATGGAATCAGCAAGAATCGGGTCGTTCTGCAAAACAGTCACACAGTTTTGAATCGTGTTCTGAACACCACCTTTTTCAGCCTGCGAGAGCATTTTGCGGATGTTGGAAATGGTCGGTCTGGTATTTTCGGATTCGTTGGGCAATCTGTTGAACCTCCTTCCGATGTTCGGTGAGAAAATGTCGATTCTCTATCAGATATTGGATGTAATCCGTATAATGCAGGCTGGCAACAAAACATGGATGCAGTTCTTCCTCCGATAATTTTGGTACAAATCGTATGCGCCAGTCAGCTAGGATTGCACGGCACTCGTACAATATTTGGATTGGGTCTTTGTATTCCACGATTTTCAAGTGCTGCCGTGGGAAATTTTCCGTTGCAGAAAGTCCAAAGTCTGCGGCCAGCTTTTCCGCCGCCTGTCGTAAGGACAGTTGAAACATTTTTGCGGTGAAGTCGATTGCATCGCCATCCGCGCCACAGCCAAAACAGTGAAATCGAAAATCCACTTTCATGCTGGGATTGCGGTCTGCATGGAATGGACAGCAAATCATGCTGCTGCGGTTTGGACGAAAACCATAGGCTTCTGCAGCCTGTCGAGTAGTGATATTCCGTTTTACGATTTCAAATAAATTGTTGTTCTTGAAAATTGACCTCCTTCTTATTTTCAAAAGTCCCTGCCGAATGGGAAAGCCCTGCACGGGCTTACGCATCCGGCAGGGTTCCGGGGTGCGGGGTGGAAGACCCTGCTGCTTACAGGCTCATATCATAGCTGCGCTTCTTGCGTTTCGGTTGACGCTCGCGCTGTTCCTGTCGAGCCTGCTCCTGCCTTGACTTTTCGCGGACTTTGGCCTCCCACTCGCGTTTCCATGCAAGGTCGGATTTCATCTCATTGGTTTTTCGGAAGATGCTGTACACATTATCCGATGCAATTTCCAGACACCGGGATTCTTCTTTTAGGGGAGCATATGCCTTTTTCCTCTCCGCGATTTCTTTGGTCAGTTCTTCTTTCCGTATTTTCAAGGATTTCAGCGATGGCAGCTTTCCATCGTTCTCTTCCCGGAAATATTTCACAGATTCTGCATAGGCATCCAATTCCTTGGAATGCTCTGCACGGAATTTTTTCTTAAAAATCGCCTTCGCAAATTGCTGCTGAACCTCTTTGGTAGAAAGGTACTGTCCCGCATAATGAATCTGCTCATTGGTTTTCTGCAGTTCATCCTCTGCCTGCGACAGCCGTTCATACGCGGCCTGTGCATTGGCCTGTGCTGTCTTACACAGATCGTTCAGTTCCGTCAGGTCGTTGATGTTGTTTTCCTGCACCCATACCAGCGTTTCAGCCATTTTCTGCAAATTGCTGATTTTGACCTTTAGTGCATAGGCCAGATTTTCCTGTGCCTTAACATTCTCCTGCAGGTCCACAACGAGCCGCAGCCTGGTTCTGGTCATAAAGATCAGTATGGGGTCTTCCTTGTACCGCAGATTCTTCTCGGTGTTCTGAACAAAGAATCCTTCCAGACATTCTCTTTTGCAGCTGTCCCCCAAGGAACGCTCCGATATAAACTTGTTCCGTTCCGGCGGCAGATAGCTGTAACGTCCACGTTGTGTTTTGACGAAAACGTCATATTCATCCTGCAAGATATTTTGAAAGTCCTCATACGAGATTGCTCTCTCACAAGCAGCGGCAACGGCATCCCGGATAAGCTGTTTCTGTGTTTGAAACTTTGTCGAGTTGGGCGTAAATCCTTCCTTTTCGATTTCTTGTTTTTTCTCATCCAGCCGCCGCTGCGCCCAATACTCCGCTTCGGTCACACCCGTTCTGGATGGTGACAGTAAATCGACCTGATGCAGAAATTCGCGGCGGCACAAATCCATGAGGGATTTCTGCAGGTGTTTCAGGTACTCGTTCGTCACATGGTGCTTGTAGCCAGCCTTGCTATCAATGGGCCGTTCCATAAAGGGTTGCTGAGGCACATCCAGTTTTCGCAGACTGTTGATTACGATATGGACATGAATGTTTCCGCTGCCATTGTGACCGTCCATGTGCGTACAGACCAATGCCTGATGCCCCGGAAAATTTGCTTTTGCGTATTCCAGCCCAAGCTCCTGTGCCCGCTTCCCCGTCAAGCAATTTTCTGCGCTGTCCCGTGGATCAAAGCTGATGATGTAATGGTGGCTTTTGATTTCATTCTTGTTTTTGTTCTTCTGGTACTCGCGGTTCAACTGCTGGCAGGCTACATCGAAAGAATATGGTTCACAGTTCAGACCGTCCAGATAAAACTCATCTCGCATGATACGATTTCCGTTCTGGTCAAGGATTGGAGTTTTCCGAAGTTCGTCATGCTTGAAAATCAAATACTCCAGCGCAGCACCATAGTTGGAACTCTTACTTGCGATGTGCTTTAAGATTGCCATAGTTCTTTCCTGCCATTTCTGCGACTTGTTCCCGCATCTCAAAAATACAGGCAATCGCATGGTTGATGTTTTCGTGCATCGCACGGGACTGGATACCGCCGCTGTTGAAGAATGCCGCGATCTGGTTCAGGTTGTTTCCGATGGCGGCAAACTCCCGTGTGATTGCTTCGATCTCGTCCGGGTGGACGTAGAACACATACGAGGTATTCACGCGGCCTTTCATCAGCATCTGCGCTGCAAACTCAGAGAGGGTCATTCCTGCATCTTCTGCCTGCTGGTGTAAAAGTTCATGTGTTGTTTCTGTAACTCGTGCGGAGATTACTTTTGTCTTTACGATAGATTTCACTTTTTTCTTCGTTCGTGGCATGGGGTCTCCTTTCCAAAATCAAAAGTTTGATTTTCCCGGCAGTGCATCTGCACTCCGGCTGTGACCTGCTGCGGCAGGCCACCAACAGGCAAAATTATGTGATTTTGCACGATGTGAGGGTATGGGGAGTGCAATCCCCATCAAGATGCCGCTGTGGAGAAACCGCCCGTAGGAGCGATTTCGTATACGAAGGCGAATCTTGCTCTTAACTACCGTCCACTCTGTCCCGGCCCGTTCCTGCCCGATTTTCTCCGGCGTATTTTCCGGTAAGACGTGCAGAATGCACATTCAGTACCAGAGTTATCCTGCTGGGGTGGCTCATGAAATTTTCAAGGTGCGATGTGACTTTGTAAGGAATCAGGAATTTTCAGAAGTGATGCCGTAGCGAATTGGCTTACTTTTGAAAACACTTCCTATACCTTATACAAACTTTGAGGGGTGTTTTTAAACCGGGTCTTTTGAAAATTCAAAGAAAATTCATTTTTCCAACGTTCCCCTCTACCTATAACAATCTAAAATGGCTGTTTGGCAACCAGATTTTCAAATTTTGTTGAACTGACTAATTTTAGAATATGGATTTTGTTTATTTTCCACTCATAAAACTAGAGGAAAGCCGTTTCACAAAAGATTTTGAAAACCCCTACACTAATAGGAATCCGCAGAGCTGTTTTGGAATACAGTTTTGAAAATTTCACAATTTAAGAAAAAACGGCAAAGCAGATAAAATCCACTTTACCGTTTTGTGTCGATAGCGCGATACGCATAAATTACTGTCTTGGGCTTTTCCGATAATTTGCCTTATGAGAAGGTCGGCAAAAATGAGCCTGTCTGCATTGCAGATGAAGTGCCGTTTGACATCCCGGAGAGCTGGGAGTGGGTTACTTTAAAGCAGATAGCTGTTACCGCGCTAGGTAAAACACTAGATAAATCAAAAAACATTGGTGAATATCGCCCGTATCTATGCAGCATCAATGTTTATTGGACAGGTATTGATTTATCAACCGTAAAACAGGCTCGTTTTGGAGATTCTGAATTATCGAAGTACCAGCTGAACAAGGGAGACTTGCTTATCTGTGAAGGCGGTGATGTTGGCCGTTCTGCTGTATGGGATAGAGATGAAGAAATGTATTATCAGAATGCACTTCATCGTGTCCGCTTTTACGGTAATATCGAGCCACGCTTCTTCCAGTTACTGATGGAAAGCTATAAGGGCGCAAAAATATTGGACAATTATAGCAAAGGAATGACTATAAAACATCTCGTTCAGAATTCACTTAACTCTATTTACTTTCCTTTGCCGCCACTTGCTGAACAAAGGCGCATCGTAGAAAAAATCAAACAGCTTACGCCGTATCTTAAAAAGTATGGTTCAGTTGAAACTACACTGTCAAATCTGAATTTGGCTTTCCCTGATGACTTGAAGAAATCAATTCTTCAATATGCAGTACAAGGCAAGCTCGTTCCCCAAGACCCTGCCGATGAGCCTGCCTCTGTTCTGTTAGAACGTATTCGCACAGAAAAGGAGAAGCTCATTAAAGCCGGAAAAATCAAACGTGACAAGCATGAATCGGTCATTTTCAGACGGGATAATTCTTATTATGAGAAGGTCGATGGAATTGAACGTTGCATCGATGATAAGTTACCGTTTGAGATTCCCGCTTCGTGGGCATGGACAAGACTGACAAATATTTGCTCAAGTATAGCGGACGGAGATCATCAACCACCACCACAAGTTTCACACGGAATTCCCTTTTTAGTAATATCAGATGTATCATCGGGAAAAATTGATTTTTCAAATACACGATTTGTTCCTATTGAATACTATATGCAATTAGCTGATACACGAATGCCATGCGTAGGTGACTTGTTGTTTACAGTCACTGGTTCATACGGAATTGTGATTCCAGTGTTGGAAGAAAGAAAATTTTGCTTTCAGCGCCATATGGCATTGCTAAAGCCTCTCGTGTTATACACGAATTACTTGGAACTTGCACTAAAAAGTCCGCTTGCTTTCAACCAGTGCCGTACTGTGGCAACGGGAACGGCTCAAAAGACAGTTGGATTATCTTCTCTAAAAAACTTGTTGCTTCCGATTCCGCCTATTGAAGAACAAGACCGTATTCTCGACAGAATGGACAGTATTATGCGCTCTTTTATGGAATTCTAACACATAGAGAATACAATCATGGTGAAAGGAGGTCTTTCACTATGATTGAAGAATTTGAAAGACACTTGAGAGGAACAAACCTCTCAGAAAACACTGTAACGTCCTACTTGTTTGCTGTGCAGCAGTTTGGGGAACGGCATGATGCCGTCACTAAACGCAATTTGAAAGAGCACAAAGCCTGGCTGATTGAGCAGTACAAGCCCAAAACAGTTAATCTACGAATCCGCGCTATCAACTGCTACCTCGAAAGCATCGGAAAGGATTCATGGAAATTGTCATCCGTCAAGGTGCAGCAGAAAGCCTTTCTCGAAAATGTCATTAGCGAAGCAGACTACATCTACTTCAAAAACTGCCTGAAGCGCGATGACAATATGCTTTGGTATTTTGTCATCCGCTTTTTGGCTGCTACGGGTGCGCGCGTCAGCGAGCTGGTGCAAATCAAAGTTGAGCACATTAGGATTGGACACCTCGACCTTTATTCTAAAGGTGGGAAGCTGCGCCGCATCTACATTCCTAAATCATTGCAAGATGAAGCCATTGTCTGGTTGGAAGAAAAACAGCAGGACAGCGGCTTTATCTTTTTGAATCGTTTCGACGAACGAATCACCACAAGAGGTATTTCTGGACAGCTGAAAAAGCTGGCGTTAAAGTATGGCATTGACCCTGCGGTGGTCTATCCCCACTCTTTCAGGCATCGGTTTGCAAAAAGCTTTTTGGAGCGGTGCAGCGACATTGCATTCCTTGCAGACCTGATGGGGCATGAAAGCATTGAAACGACGCGAATTTATTTGCGTAAAACTGCAACCGAACAGAGGACTTTGGTAGATAATATCATAGACTGGTAAAAAATGAGGGCATACACTCCAACTATGATTACTTCCTATTAGGAACACTGTAAATACAAGGCTTTTCGGAGCCTACAAACCAGAAAAAATAATATTTGATCTATCACATTACGCAAAAAGCCGTCCGGCATGAAAAACGGGCGGCTTTTTTGCGTGGATAGACGGAAAGGAGGCGCAAAAATAACTACAAAATTTTAGCGTTCAAATTTGTGCAACTTTAACGAAAAGGAGGATCGTAAATGGCCGATGAAAAATTGAATACTGGCCCTGCGGAGAATATTTCCCCGGAGGCCGCCGAGCCTATCATTACACCCGAACAGGCCGCAGCGTCTGAGCCCCAGCAGGAACAGACCGGGCCTGCCATACCTGAGTCCGGCGATGTGGTTGTGTCCTTTGACAAAATCAATGAACTTATGGCGGAAAAGAGGCAGAACGCCCGCGCCGAAGTCGAAAAGGCGGAAACCCCCGAAACGCCGGAGGCGGCAGCCCCCGGAGAAACACCGCAGCCCGCCAATACGGAGGAACCGAAAAAGCCGCGCCGTGGCCGTCCGCCGAAAGCGGAAAAGGCTGCGACTGAAAATCAGAAAGCGGAGAAATCGGCTGGGGCCCGCAAGGGCCGCCCACCCAAGGCGGATAAGGCGGCCCCTGACAAGCCCAAGCCGTCCAAACGAGACAAAGTGTCCCGAAGCGATGGAAAGGCCCCGGATGCCAAGGAGCCCATTAAGCCCGCACAGGATACGGCACTGAAGGAAACTGCCGCTGTGGAACAGACGGCTCCCGAGCCGACTACACCGCCCCGCCCGGTTGAGGAAGGCAAGCTGGTTTATCTGAAACTTTCCGAGGTTCATCCGTTTCACACATTCCGTCCGCACCCCTTTAAGGTACGGGACGATGCGAAGATGCAGGAAATCGTTGCTTCTATCCGCGTAAACGGTGTAATGGTTCCCGGTCTTGCCCGCCCGGAGAAAGATGGAAACGGCTATGAAATTGTAGCGGGCCATCGCCGTACCCACGGCAGTGAGCTGGCTGGACTGGAGGAAATGCCCTTTATCGTCCGTGAAATGACCGACCACGAAGCGGTACAGGCCATGAAGGACAGCAACAAGCAGCGTGACGGGATGCTCCCCAGCGAATTGGCCGCGCTGCTGGAACTCGAGGTTGAGGACATCAAGCATCAGGGCGGGCGGCTGAAAGGTGTTGCGGAAGGCGATGTCGGGAAACGCTCGGTTGAGATTGTAGGCGAGGCGCATGAAATGAACTATAAAAAGGTCATGCGCTACTTGCGGCTCAACTCCCTTGTGCCGGAGCTTCTGGATAAGGTAGACGATAAAAAGATGGGCTTCATGCCTGCCGTGGAGCTTTCCTACATCAAACCGAAAAATCAGAGGCTTATTGCTGTTTCCATTGACGGGGAGCAGGCTTCGCCCTCGCTGGCCCAGGCTAAACGGCTCCGGGAGCTGGATAAGGAAGGTAAGCTTAACGGCGATGTCATTGACGGTATCTTATCAGAACAGAAAAAGGAGGATCGAGGCGTGATTATTTCTACTGCGGAACTGGAAAAGTATTTTGGCAAGGAGGTCACTCCCGCCAAAATGAAAGAACAGATTATGTCCCTGCTGGATGACTGGAAAGAAAAACAGCCGCCGGAGCAGGCAAAAGCCCCGAAAAAGCAGGAACTTGACAAGTAACAACTTCGAGACACTTTGTCCCGAGGGCCCCGCCCTCGCGCAGAGGCTCTGGTGGTATATATCCCCCGTCGCCGCCTGTTTTTTAGTACAGCCGGGAGTGGGCCGTCAAGGGTGCAGCGCACCGCCGTTTTCGGCGGCTCGCCCTTGACGGTTTGCCCCGGCTGTGCTATTTCCCCGGCAAGCGGCGGGGGTATATCCTCCAGAGCCGCCCCTTTCCCAAGACTGGGAAAGGGCGTGGGGTTTGGGTTGAACTTTCTTATTAAAATATCGGAGGTATGAACGATGAAACGACCCCTTGCTTATATCACCGCTGCATGGCTCTGCGGCGATAGCGAAAACGCAGAACTGGCGGCGCAGTATTGCCGCACCGTGTATGAAGCAGGCTTTTCTCCTATTTGCCCGCCCCTGTACTTGCCCCTGTTTCTCAATGATGCTGTTCCCGAGGAGCATAAAAGCGGCATCGACATGAGCCGTGACCTGCTCCGCCGTTCTCATGTGCTGGTTGTTTGCGGGCACAGTATGACCGAAGCCATGAAAAATGATATTGCCGTGGCCCAGCGGCTGGGAATTACGGCAACAACCCTTGAGGGCATCCTGACCGTCAAGGGACAGGGCCGCCGCTAATGGCAACCCTGTTTGAAGCCTATGTTACCAACGCCGGAAAGTACAGCGAGGGCCAGCTTGTGGGTGAAACACTGAAATTTCCCACAACCGCCCAGGAGGTGGAGGCTCTCTTGAAACGGATCGGCGTGGATGGCGTCCGCTATCAGGAAATTTTTATTACCTCTTTCGATGGGGATGTGCTGGGGCTCTATGATCATTTGAGCGAGTATGAAAATCTGGACGAGCTTAATCATCTGGCCTGCCTGCTTTCCGAGCTTACCTCATCGGAGCTGGAAACACTGGAGGCCGTCCTCGACAGCGGCGATCACTGTTCCTCGGTGCGGGACATCATCAATCTGACACAAAATCTGGACTGTTACGGCTTTTACCCCGGCGTATCCGATGAGGAAACGCTGGGGCGTATTTATGTGGACGATCTGGAAATGTTGGATGTGCCGGATCAGGTAAAACCGTATTTCGATTATGAGGCGTATGGCCGGGACGCCTGCATCCACGAAAACGGCCATTTTGCCCCGGGCGGCTATGTTGTCAAAGAAAGCGATCATTTCGTGGAAGTGTATCACGGCTTGCAGGATATTCCCAAGGAGCATAAGGTATTCTCTTTCCCGAAGCTCTCTATCCGGGAGCAAATGGCCGCTTATCAGGAAATCATAGACGGTTCTTCTTTGGAGGGCTACCGTCAAATGCAGAAAAAAGACCGTGGGGATCGGTGATGGCACTTCGAGACAAATTGTCCCAAGGAAGGAGGCGGTGTAACTGATTGATGAAGATATTTCCCGGCGCACGATAGCCATATCCGTAAAAACAACCAAGCTGACGGCGCGGGGACTGGCGTATGTGCTGGGCATGGTGGGCCGGAAGATCCGCAAGGCATACCGTGGGCGGCAAGTACCGCACGGAAAACAAAGTGTGCGAAAGCTCATGGCCCACGGTACAGCCACCAACAGCATTGAGCTATCCGGGGATGCCAAGTCCTTTGACCGCGTGGCCCGGAAATGGAATGTAGACTATGCGTTCTATAAAACCGGGCCGGACAAATACCTGCTGTTTTTCAAGGCTGGACAGGCAGACGCAATGACCGCCTGCTTTTCTGAGTATTCCCGTAAGGTGTTAAGCAAAGCAAAATCGAACCGTGTTCCCATCCGGGAACAACTGCAACAGGCGGCAGATCAGCTTTCCAAAGAAAAGCCGAAGCAGAAAGAACGTGCAAAGGAGGTGGCCCATGAGGACAGATAAGATCAGAAAATATCTCATTCCGAACATTCCCTATCTGTTCATCCTGTGGGCGTTCCTCAAGCTGGGAACGGCCTACCGGCTGGCGGCGGGGAACGATTTTGCACATAAGCTCATCGGGCTGGGCCAGACGATTGGCCCGGCCTTTGCTGACTTTGCACCCGGTCTTGCCCCGCTGGATTGGCTTGTTGGTATTGTAGGCGCAGTTGGTTTCCGGCTGCTGATCTATTTCAAAAGCAAGAACGCTAAGAAGTTCCGGCGGGATGCAGAATACGGCAGCGCCCGGTGGGGAACGGAAAAAGACATCAAACCGTTTGTCGATCCGAAATTTGAAAACAACGTGATTTTGACCGGGACGGAGTTTCTCACGATGAACACCCGCCCGAAAATCCCCGCAAATGCCCGAAACCTGAATTGCTGCATTATCGGCTCGTCCGGCTCCGGCAAAACCCGCTTCTGGCTCACGCCCCAGCTTTTACAGGCTCATTCCTCTTATGTGGTGGTCGATCCCAAAGGCGGTGTGCTGGGACAGGTCGGAGCTTTCCTGCAAAAACGCGGGTACAAAATCAAGATATTCAACAGCATAGATTTTTCAAAATCCATGCACTATAACCCGCTGGCGTATATCCGCAACGAGGCCGATATTCTGAAATTCGTGGATGCCCTGATTTCCAACACAAAGGGCGAAGGCAAGGAAGGCGATCCATTCTGGACGAAATCGGAAACGCTTTTATACTGCGCCCTGATTGCCTACATTATTTTCGAGGGGCCTGCCGAGGATCGGAACATGAATACCCTTGTGGATATGATTTCCGGCATGGAGGTCAAGGAGGATGACGAGGACTTTATGAACGCGGTGGACTATATGTTTGTCGGGCTTGAAAAGCGCAAGCCGGATTGCTTCGCGGTCAAACAGTATAAAAAGTACAAATTGGCCAGCGGCAAGACGGCAAAAAGCATTTTAATTTCCTGCGGTGCGCGGCTGGCTCCCTTTGACATCCCGCAGCTTCGTGAAGTCATGGCCTATGACGAATTGGAGCTTGACCGCATCGGAGATCGGAAAACAGCGGTATTCTTCATCATTTCCGATACCACGCAGACCTACAACTTTTTAGTGGCGCTTGCTTTTTCGCAGATGTTCAACCTCCTGTGTGAACGGGCGGACAATGTTCACGGTGGCCGCCTGCCGCACCATGTACGAGTGCTGTGGGACGAGGCAGCCAACACGGGACAGGTGCCCCAGCTCGAAAAGCTGGTCGCGGTTATCCGCTCCCGCGAGGTGAGTCTTTGCCTGCTGTATCAACAGTTGGCACAGTGCAAGGCCATTTACGATAAACACGCCGAGACAATCCTCGGCAACATGGACAGCGTGGTGTTCCTCGGTGGTCGCGAAGCCAGCACCATCAAGGAAATATCCGAGAACTGGCTGGGAAAAGCCACAATCAGTATGCAGACTGACAGCCGCTCCCGTGGTCAGTCGGAAAGCTACAGTCAAAATACCCAGCGGCTGGGCCGGGAACTGATGACCCCAGCCGAACTTGCAACCATGCCGGGAGATAAATGTATTTTGCAGCTTCGGGGCCTGCCCCCGTTCTTCTCTCCCAAGTATGATCTGAAACGGCATCCGAACTACCGTTATACGGCGGAGGCCGATAAACAGAAAAACGCTTTTGACCTCGACAGGCTCATTAACCGCCGCAGGCGGCCCGGTCTGAACGAGGCGTGTACGATGTATGAGGTGACTGTGCCGGACGATGCGCTCACAGAAGAGGACGAGGACATCCTCAACTATGATGACATCGACGATCCAGACGCCTTTGCATAAACGCTTCGAGACAAAGTGTCCCGAAGTTTGTAACCTGCCGCCTGCAAGGGCGGCTTTTTTGTTACCGGGAAAATCCCGGAGAAATGGAGGCTTATATGGCATTTTTCTCATCTGCAATCGACACTTTACAGACCCTCGTTATTGCTCTCGGTGCTGGCCTTGGCGTGTGGGGCGTGGTTAATCTGCTGGAGGGCTACGGCTCGGATAACCCGGGCTCCAAGTCCCAGGGCATGAAGCAGCTCATGGCGGGCGGCGGCATCATCGTCATTGGCACCACACTGATCCCTCTGCTGTCTGGCCTGTTTTAAGGTAGGCGCTTATGGATTTTCTCACCGACTGGCTCACAAACTGGCTCAAAGAGCTTCTGATTGGCGGGATCATAGGGAACCTCGAAGGTCTTTTTGATACCGTCAATACCCAAGTCGGAGAGATTGCGGAACAGGTAGGGACTACCCCGGCGGCGTGGCACGCCGGGGTTTTCTCCCTGATCCGACAGCTTTCCGAAACGGTGATCCTGCCGATTGCCGGAATGGTGCTGACCTTTGTTGCCACTTATGAGCTCATACAGATGCTTTTGGAAAAGAACAATATGCACGAGGTTGACGTTGCGAACCTCTATAAATGGATGTTCAAAACAGCCTGTGCAATCCTGATCCTGTCAAACACATTCAATATCGTCATGGCCGTGTTCGATGTCTCGCAGAGCGTCATCGCGCAGGCAGGCGGGCTGATTCAAGGCTCTACCGATGTTTCGGCGGATATGCTTGCCGAACTGGAAACCTCGCTGGAGGCGATGGACTTGGGGCCGCTTTTGGGGCTTTGGCTGCAATCTGCGCTCATCGGCTTCACGATGAAAGCAATGGGGATTATCATTTTCGTTTTGGTGTATGGCAGGATGTTGGAAATCTATCTGCTGACCAGTCTGGCCCCTATCCCCGTTGCTACGCTTTCCAACCGGGAGCTTGGCGGCACCGGGCAGAACTACATCAAGTCCCTGTTTGCCGTAGGCTTTCAAGGGCTGCTGATCCTCGTATGTGTTGCAATTTACGCGGTGCTCATTCAAGGCATCGCAACAAGCGGCGATCCCATCGGGGCGATTTGGGGAACTGTGGGCTACACGGTTCTGCTTTGCTTCATGCTCTTTAAGACCGGGAGCATTGCCCAGCGTATCTTTGGCGCTCATTAACAGGAGGTGGTGCTTATGCCGAGAAGATACGGGGCGGATGGAACGCGCTTATGGAATGGAAAAACGCCGGAGGAGTTTACTGAAGCGGACGCTTACCGCTTTATGGCGGAAACGGAGGCCGTCCTGCAAAGAAAAGAGCTGATGGACGACCCCGCCCAGCCTGCTCCGGCAAGCGGAAAGGAGGAATTTTATCTGAGTAAGAACGACGATGTATTGCTGACCCCGGAGCAGATTGCTGCGGAGGAGCGGCGCTGGCTATTTGATGCTCCCATCGCGGAGCTTGCGGAAGTCAAGGGCGTTAGTATTGACGAGGCGGTAAAAATGCGGACGGATGCCGTCTTGCAAGAGGCGGTTGTTCCGATCACAGTATCTGTCCGCCCGATTGAGCCGCAGGGTAAACTGATCGGCTTCGCCAGCGTCAACTTTGGCGGTGTGGTCATCGACGATTTTAAGGTTGTGGATGGGAAAAACGGGATTTTCCTCGGTGCTCCCTCTAAGCCCGATCCTGCCAGCCGGACGGGATACCGGGCTACGGTTCGGATTCCTGACCGTGCCATACAGGAACGGATCAATGCGGCTGGTGTGGAGGCGTATCATGCGGCGGTGGAACAGCTTGTTGCACGGGCCCAGGCGGTACGGCCTGCCCCGATCAAGGAGCAGATGGCCGAGGCCGCAAAGCAGGCAGGAAAAGAAAACGCCGCCCGGCCTGCGCCTGCCAAGGAAAAGGAGGCCCGCAATGACCGATAGCCGCACTTTGGGACAAAGTGTCTCGAAGGAGGGCTTATTTCTCATGGATGGCATTGAGGGTCTGCGTTCTTTGCCAAAACATAGCGTGGATATGCTGCTGACTGATCCGCCCTACGGCACAACCCGGAATTATTGGGATGTGCCCCTGCCGCTCCCGGAGCTGTGGGAGGCGGTGAAATGGGCGGTCAAGCCGAATGGCGCAGTGCTGTTTTTCGCACAGTGCCCCTTTGACAAGGTGCTGGGCGCATCCAACCTCGCCATGCTCCGCTATGAGTGGATTTGGTACAAGGAGCGCGGAACGGGCTTTCTCAATGCAAACCGGGCTCCACTGAAAAAGTCCGAGAATATCTTGGTGTTTTACCAGAAGTCCCCGGTCTACAATCCGCAGTTTACTTATGGCAAGCCTTATGCCCGCGTACATTCCCGAAGCGGTACAAGCTCCAACTATGGGAAATTTGAACGGCAGGGATCGGAGTCCAACGATGGCCGCCGCTATCCCGGAAATGTACTATTTGTGCCTACGGTGTCCGGCGGCATCCATCCTACACAGAAGCCTGTGGAGCTTTGTGAGTACCTGATCCGCACCTATACCCGCCCCGGCGAACTGGTCGCGGACATTTGCGTTGGCTCCGGCACAACCGCGATTGCAGCTATCAACACAGAACGTCGCTTTGTATGCTTTGAAACGGCCCCGGCCTTTTATGCCGCAGCCAGTGAGCGTATTCGTGCGGCGCAGGCAGTAAAAAGTTCTGGCGAGAAAGGAGTGTAATTATCCAGCAGTATTCTATCATTTACGCCGATCCCCCTTGGCGCTACTCGGCTAAGAAAGTACAGGGCGCGGCGGAAAACCATTATCCCACTATGAGCATTGAGGAGTTATGTGCGTTGCCTGTGGCTGATCTTGCAGCCCCGGACAGCGCACTCTTTTTATGGGCCACTTTCCCGCAGCTCCCGGAGGCGCTCCGGCTGATCGAGGCTTGGGGCTTCAACTATAAATCCGTTGCTTTTGTCTGGCTGAAAAAGAACAAGAAGGCGGATAGCTGGTTTTACGGCCTTGGCTTCTGGACAAGAGGCAATGCAGAAATTTGCCTGCTGGCAACCAAGGGCCACCCGAAGCGGCAGGCTGCCAACATCCATCAATTTATCGTTTCCCCGATTGAGGCCCACAGCAAAAAGCCGGACGAGGCCCGCGACAAAATTATTTCCCTGATGGGCGATCTGCCCCGCGTGGAGCTCTTTGCCAGGCAGACCCCGCCCGGTTGGGCTGTATGGGGGAATGAAGTAACGCCAACCATCCCGGACTTTGGGACACATTGTCCCGAAGTGCAGAAAGGAGTGTGATCTATGCCCTATGTAAACGTACCAAACGATTTATCCAAAATCAAAACAAAGATGGCTTTCAACCTCACCAAACGCCAGCTTGTCTGCTTCGGCAGCGCGGGCGCGGTGGGGATTCCGGCCTATTTGCTGACCCGTGGCACCCTCGGCAATACCGGGGCGATGTTTCTCATGCTGGGAATTATGCTCCCGGCGTTCCTGCTGGCGATGTATGAAAAGGACGGCTTGCCCTTTGAAAAGGTTGTGCGAAACATCATCCGGGCCAAGTTTCTAAGGCCGGGGATCAGGGCCTACCGAACCGAAAACATTTATGCGCCCTTTGCCGGGCCGGGCGCTGGAAAGGAGGATGTGATTGAAAAACACAAAGAAGAAAAACGGAGCCGCCGCCAAGGGTAAAGGCCGGGCGACCCTGTCTGCTCAGCAGACAATCCCGTATCTGTCCATGCACCCGGACGGTGTGTGCAAGCTCCCGGGCGGGCTCTATACAAAAACCGTGGAATATGAGGACATCAATTACTCCGTGGCATCCACCGAGGATCAGACCGCCATATTCAGCGGATGGAGCTCATTCCTCAACTACTTTGACAGTTCGCTGCCGTTCCAGCTTTCCTTTATCAACCGCCGTTCTCATTCCCGCAGCCGCTATCAGGTCAATATCCCGAAAGCGGATGACAACTATAACAGCGTCCGGGACGAGTTTACCGGGATGCTGAAAAATCAGATTGCCAAAAGCAATAACGGCATTGAACGCTCAAAATACATCACCTTTGGCATACCCGCCGAGGGGATTGCGGAGGCACGGCCCCGTCTGGAGCGTGTGGAGGCTGATGTCATGGGAAACTTTAAGCGGCTGGGCGTTCCCTCGGAGCCTATGGACGGGCGGGCCCGCCTTGCGCTGCTTCATAGCCAGATGCACCCGGGGAGCCGCGAGGCGTTCCGCTTTTCGTGGAAAGACATCCCGCAGACCGGGCTCGGCACAAAAGACTTTATTGCCCCGGACAGTCTCGACTTCCGCCAGTCCCGAACATTCCGTATCGGCCAGTATTGGGGCGCGGTGTCCTATTTGCAGATTATGGCATCGGAGCTTTCGGATAAGTTGTTGGCGGAAATCTTGGAGCTGGATGCGGAAATGACCGTGACCATGCACATTCAGACCGTGGATCAGCTCAAGGCAATCAAGACCATCAAGGGGAAAATCTCGGACATCGGAAAAATGAAAGTAGAGGAACAGAGAAAGGCTGTGCGCTCCGGCTATGACCCGGATATTCTTCCCCCTGACCTGATCACATTCAGCAAGGACGCAGCGGAGCTTTTGGCTGATTTGCAATCCCGCAATGAGCGAATGTTTCTGCTGACCTTTACGGTGGTAAACCTTGCCCCTACTCGCCAGCGGCTGGAAAACGATGTGTTTACCGTGGGCGGCATCGCGCAGAAATACAACTGCGCTCTGCGCCGTCTGGACTGGCAACAGGAACAGGGATTTGTTTCTTCGCTGGCCCTTGGTTACAACGAGGTAGAAATCCAGCGCGGTATGACAACCAGCTCCACAGCCATCTTTATCCCTTTTATGACAAGGGAGCTCCGCATGGCGGGGCAGGCCCTCTACTATGGCATGAACGCACTTTCTCACAATGTCATCATGGCTGACCGCAAAAAGCTGAAGTCGGCAAACGGGATGTATTTGGGTTCTACGGGCTCCGGCAAGAGCTTTGCTGCAAAGCGCGAGCTCTTGAATGTGTTTCTCACCATCCCGCAGGATCGGATCATCGTGGTTGACCCGATGGGCGAATACGCTCCGCTGGTGCGAAGGCTGGGCGGCCAGGTGATCGAGATTGCCCCGGACAGCCCGCACCACCTCAATCCGATGGATGTGGAGCTCAATATGGCCGCCGGAGAAAGCCCGCTTTCCATGAAGGCGGATTTTCTTTTGTCCCTGTGCGAGCTGGTGGTCGGCGGCAAGGAAGGCTTGCAGCCCATTGAAAAGACGGTCATTGACCGCTGTGTGCGTTTGGTGTACCGGGAACAGGCGCTCGGACTGGAAACTGCAAAAACACCGCTGTTGCAGGATTTGTACGAAGAGCTCTTACGCCAGCCGGAGCCCGAAGCCCGGCGCGTGGCAACTGCCTTAGAGCTTTATTGCACAGGCTCCCTCAATCTCTTTAACCATCCTACCAACGTCAAGACGGACAGCCGTGTGGTGTGCATCGTTCTGAAAAACATGGGCGAAAACCTTAGAAAGATTGCAATGCACATCACAAATGAGTTCGTTTCGCAGGCGGTGGATCAGAACTTCCACGAGGGCGCGGCGACTTGGTGCTACTTTGACGAGTTTCATATTCTGCTCCGCGATCCGCTGACGGCCAGCTACTTTGTAGCGGTCTGGAAAATGCTGCGTAAAAAAGGATGTGTGCCGTCTGCTTTGACGCAGAACGTCAAAGACCTTTTGGCCAGCCGGGAAATCGAGAACATTCTGGACAACACGGATTTTATGATTCTGCTTTCGCAGGCGCAGAGTGACCGTACCATTCTGGCAAAACAGCTCGGTATTTCCGAGCATCAGCTTTCCTATATCACACACAGCAATTCCGGCGAGGGGCTGTTGTTCTATGGAAATGTAACCATTCCGTTTGTGGATCGGTTCCCTCGCGGAGAAATCTATGACCTGCTGACTACCCGCCCGGAGGATATGAAGAATGAAACGAAAAACGAATAAGACCAAGGAGGAGGCTTGGTCGCAGACCGCCCACGCCCCTAATGGGGAGCAGCCCGAGCCGGAGGCTTCCGACACTTCGGGACAAAGTGTCCCAAAGTCCAAGTTCCGCAAAAAGAGCCAGCAGGAACAGGCTGCGGCGGCAAAGCTCCGTATGGAGTCCCAAGGCGAAAAGCTGGAACAGGCCCGGGAGAAGCTGGCAAAACAAAAGCCGCCGAAAAAGCCCGGCCCGGTAAAACGCATAGGCCGTGTTGCCAGTGGTTCCGTTCACAGCTTCGTGCATGGCAAGATTTTTGAAGTGGAACAGGAAAATGTCGGCACAGAAGGCGCACACCGTTCTGAGCTTGTGGGAGAAACCGCGCTGCGGCACGGCTCCCGCTTTGTGCGCCGTAAAGTCCGGGAACATCCGGCAAAAGTGGTACGCAAGGCCGAGGCCCGCTATACCAAATACACGGCGGACTACCATTTTCACACCGCTGCACAGGAGCACCCGGAGCTGACGAAAAATACCCTTACCCGCTACTGGCAAAAGCAACGGCTTCGCAGGCAATACCGCAAGCAGGCAAAGGAGGCTGCAAAGCAGGGCGCGGCTGCGGCTGGGAAAACTGCCACAGCCACAGAACGCCTGACCGCCCGGGCAGTGGAATTTGTCAAAAGTCATCCCGCAGGTGCCGTGGTTGCGGTGCTCTGTGTGTTACTCCTGTTTGCTATGCAGTCCTGTTCCTCTACCATGCTTATGCTGGGGAACGCCGGGGCCGGTGCATTAGGGGCCAGCACCTATCCTTGCGAGGATCGGGATATGCTGGCCGCCGAAGCTGCCTACTGTGCGCTGGAAGATGATTTGCAGCATTATCTGGACACCTATGAAAGCACCCATGACTATGACGAATACCACTTCGATCTGGACGAAATCGAACATGACCCCTATGTGCTGCTTTCTCTTTTGTGTGCGCTCCATGAGGGGCAATGGACAATAGACGAGGTACAGGTAACGCTGCAAATGCTGTTTGACCGCCAGTACATTCTCACGGAGGATGTAGTGGTGGAAACCCGGTATCGCACGGAAACCGACACATGGACGGACGAGGACGGCAACTCCCATACGGACACCTATCAGGTGCCTTACGACTATTACATCTGTACGGTCACACTGGAGAACTTTGATTTATCCCATGTGCCCGTATATGTCATGGGCGAGGAGCAGCTTTCACGGTATGCCATCTATATGGCAACGCTGGGAAACCGCCCCGATCTGTTCCCGGATTCTCCCTATGTGAACAAGTACATTACCGGGAAACCCGGTGATTACGAAGTGCCCGGAGAATATCTGGACGATGAAACCTTTGCCGCGATGCTTGCCGAGGCGCAGAAATATATCGGCTATCCCTATGTGTGGGGCGGCAGTTCTCCCGCCACTTCCTTTGATTGCTCGGGCTACGTTTCGTGGGTCATCAATCACTCCGGCTGGAATATGGGCAGGCTGGGAGCCCAGGGGCTCTATAACATCTGTACGCCAACAAGCTCTCCCAAACCCGGTGATCTGGTGTTCTTCAAAGGCACCTATGACACGCCGGGCGTAAGCCATTGCGGGATTTATGTCGGTGACGGAAAAATGCTGCATTGCGGAGATCCCATCGGCTACGCAAATTTGAATACAAGCTACTGGCAATCTCATTTTTACGCCTACGGGCGTTTACCGTGACAGGAGGTTTTGAAATGGCAACTACCAAAAGCATGAAAATTCAGGCCGAGATTGATAAGGTCAAGGCTAAAATCAGTGAACAGCAGGCCCGGCTCAAGGAGCTGGAGCAGAAAAAGCTGGAGGCAGAAAACAGTGAGATCGTGGACATTGTGCGCGGTATGAGCATCTCCCTTACGGAGCTCCCGTTGCTGTTTGAAAAGCTGAAGGACGGCGGCACTTTGGGACAAAGTGTCCCGAAGTCCGAAGAAGAAAAGAAGGAGGAAAACTGAATATGAAACACTTTCGTATGTTGGCGGCGGGGCTTTGCTCCGCCGTTCTTTTATGCGGCTTTGCGATTCCGGCCTATGCCTATTCGGACAGTGGCAATGAGGAACCGCCTGTTGTGGAAGAAACTCCGCCCCCGGAGCCTGCATCTACCATTACCCCGGGCGAGGGCTTTTCGGAGGATGGAAACCTTGTGACCCGCGATCTGCTCTACGATGCTGCAACCAACAAACAGTTCATCACGGTGGAAACCAGCGGCGGCAACACCTTTTACATTGTCATTGACTATGACAAGCCTGTGGATGAGGACGGCGAACAGTATCACACCTACTTTCTGAACATGGTGGATGAAGCCGATCTGCTGGCGGCACTGGAGGCCGCTGGAGGAGAGCTTCCGGCCTGCTCCTGCACAGAAAAATGTGCGTCCGGAGCCATCCATACGGATTGCGAGGTCTGCGCGGTCAACATGACCGAGTGTGCTGGCACGGCTCCTGAACCCGCCCCGGTAACAGAACCTGCGGAGGAGCCGGAACCCGAGCCCCAGCAGAAAAGCAATACCGGGACGCTTCTGCTGATTTTGGCTGTGGCTGTTCTGGGCAGCGGTGCAGGCTGGTACTTCAAAATTTACCGCCCGAAGCATGAAAAAGCTGCTGTACCCGAAGAGGATTACAGCGAGGAACTGGCTGATTATGACGATCCCGAGGACGATGGGCCGCCTTGGGACGAGGACGATACCGAAAGCGAGGATAATGAATGAGATTTACCAACAACCCCTATGAGGGATTTATGAAAGAAAAAAGCTACTTTAAGGGTGTGCCGCCCAGCCTGCCGCCGAAGGGCTCCCGTTGTGACGGCTGCCCTTACTGGCGCGGGATCGGCTGCGTGTTCTGCTACCGGGAGCAACTCAAACCACCGGGCAACGGGAGGTGATGCTGTGAGCCGAGAACTGACCCGGACAGAAAAAACGGCAATCCGCAGGCTGGTATCAAAATGGTGTGCCAACTATGACCGGGACTGCGGCTGCCTGCCGCTGGATTGCGAGTGCTATATGTTTGGGAAATGCTGGACGGGGGCTTATTGCCGCTACTTCCGCGAGGCAGTTCTGCCCCTTGATCCGGCGCTGGAGGCTGCGCTGCTGGCAGAAGGGCCAAGGCCGAATTTCAAGGCTTGCCCGGTATGCGGCAGAGCCGTGGCTCCTGATGGACGGCAAACCTATTGTTCGGCGGCCTGTGCAAAGGCGGCACACCGCAGACAGCAGCGGGAATATATGCGAAAAAAGCGGGGCTGATGTGTTGACAATTAGGACACCCCAAACCCGCCTGTGACAAGGCTTTTTAAGGCTCTTTTCTGCGGGAGGCGTATGTTTCTATGTCCGCCCCTGTTTCTGTGAGATGCTGTCAACATTTTAGCTGCCGGGGCTTTGGGACAATTTGTCCCAAAGTTCCGGCTTTTGTGGAAGGAGGTACTATGCCGAAATATTATCCGATCAACGAAGAAGCCGCAAAGCGGGCAAAAGATATGAACAGCTTTTCCGACTATCAGCCGGGCTCCGCTACGGCGGGCTACCGGGCAATGGTCGATGAAGCGTATGCAGCGGCGGAACGCCAGAAAGCGCGTGTCGATCCAATGTACCATGATAAGATTGACGCGCTGGTGGATCGCTATGCCCGGAAACTTGCGGAAAATCTGAATGAACGCAATGTGATTGATGCCCGGGTGCCCTCTATTCTGATCTCCGGGGGCGGTAATTTCCCTGTGGCAAAAAAGCACAAGCAGAACGCCGCCCGGGATCGCAACTATGGAGAGTATGCGGAGATTTCAAAGCTGCTTGATAAAATCCGCTCTGTTGGTATGGACGGGATCAGCGCAGACGATGATCTGGCCGTGGAAAAGCTGACAAAAAAGCTGGAGGGGCTGGAGTCCCAGCAGGCCACCATGAAGGCGGTCAATGCGTATTTTCGGAAACATAAAACGCTGGACGGCTGCCCGGAGCTTACGCCGGAGCAGGCCGAAAAGCTCAAAGCAGATATGGCGCAGTCATGGCACTTGGATAAAAGCAAGCCGTACCCCGCCTATCTGCTTTCCAACAACAACGCCAACATCCGCCGTGTACGCCAGCGCATTGAGGAACTGAGCAGCCGCTCCGAGTTTGCTGGCTGGACATTCCCCGGAGGTGAGGCCAAAATCAACGAGGCTGAAAACCGTTTGCAGCTTATTTTTGAGGAAAAGCCCGATGCCGATCAGCGGCAGGAACTGAAAAGCAACGGCTTTAAGTGGGCTCCCAGCCAAGGGGCATGGCAGCGGCAGCTTAACCAGAACGCCATCCGTGCTGCGGCCCGGATAGACTTTCTGCGGCCCGAGGACGGTACAAGCCCCTATCAGCTCCAGCCGTTTGTGAAAAGAGAAAACAAAGAAATGTCTCGATGATGGGAGGTGTACTATGGACAAAAATCAAGGCTATTCGATTCTGAAGGCTGTTATGCTGGAAAATGGACGTGGATTTGCATTGGGCGAACATCCCACCGCGCCATCCCGCTATGTCACATGGGCCTGCTATGATGGCAAGGACGGCCAGCGGCAGTACGAATGGGGTCACTATGGAAATGACCGTGCCGCGATGGAACAGGATTTTGCAGACCGGGTGCAGGACTATCAGCGTATTTATAACGTGGGGATCAGGCAGACCGAGGCTCCCGGTCTTTACAAGTATTATTCGACCCAGCGGCCTGTGGACATCGGGACATTCCCGAAGCCGCCCTATAACAAGCCGGATGAAATTTTCAATTACGATCAGCGCGTCCCGGTGGAAAATGGCTCGTTCTTGGCTTGGGGCTATCTTACCTATACCCGCCCGCTAACGGAAAAACAGGCATCCGACTATGAGCTGCGTCCTGCGCCTGATAATCCCGACAGGCCCCGTCCGATTGCCGAGCAGATGAAAAACGCGGCAAAGTTGGCGGAGGCAGATCGCGGCTCGGAGGCTCCGGCTCCCCAGCGCAGGCAGCCTGACCGTGGCGATAGATAAGGAGGTGCGTATATGAAAAAGAAACATGAAAAGGAATTGTCTGTACTGGAGGTGCTGCGCCTGCACCGTGAATTTCATTTGCCGCGCCCTATTCCGGTAGACGAACAGGAAAAGCCGCTGGATAAGGTAAAGGAGCCGCCCCGCGCCTGCCGCAGCCGGGAGCGTGAGGAACGATGACAAAGAAACGCCGCCGTCCGATCCATCTTCATGTGATGGTGTCGGAGGAGGAGCAGGCCCTGATTCAAGAACGTATGGCGGAGGCTGGCATCCGTAACATGGGAGCCTATATGCGGAAAATGGCCCTGAGTGGGTATGTGCTTCATGTTGACCTTTCGCCGGTTCGCGAGCTGGTTTCGCTTCAGCGGCGATGCTCCAACAATCTGAACCAAGTGGCAATTCAGGCCAACACCTACGGCGCAATTTATCCCGAAGAACTCGCAGCCTTACAGCGGGACTATGCCGCGTTGTGGGGGCCGCTGTCTGATCTTTTGAAACAGCTCTCCGCGCTGGTAGAACTCTGACCAATCCGGGGAGTGGTTGATACCGCTCCCCGGCTTTTTCTACTTCGGGACAAAGTGTCCCAAAGTAAAAATACTATTTGCCGGAAGGAGGGATTTCTACGGCGACCACCTACATCCGCCCTTATAAAACAGCGGCGGGAAAAAGTGCAATTCAAACGATGGAGGATCGTTTTACCTATGGCCTGAACCCGGAAAAGCTGGGAGCCGTATCTTCCTATCTCTGCGACCCGAACACGGCTCCCGCCGAGTTTCTTCTGGTAAAAAGTCAATACCTTGCAGAGACAGGCCGGGCCGTATCTCGCGGGGCCCTGTTCTTTCAGATCCGGCAGGCGTTCCTGCCCGGGGAGGTTACAGCGGAAGAAGCAAACCGTATTGGTTATGAAACGGCGATGCGCTGGACAAAGGGAAAGTATCAGTTCTTCGTCTGTACGCATACCGACAAGGCCCATATCCACAATCATATTTATTTCAATGCGACGGCCTTTGATCGCTCCCGGAAATTTCATAATTTCATTGGTTCGTCCTTTGCCCTGCGGCGGCTCTCTGACCGCGTGTGCATCGAACATGAACTGTCTGTTATCCAAAATCCGTGCCAGCACAGCAAGGGCCGTTTTCTCCACTATGGCCAGTGGATCGGAGAAAAGCCACCCTCTGCCAAGCAGCGGGTACGGCTGGCTATTCTCGCCGCTTTGGAGAAAAAGCCCACAGACTTTGCCGACTTTCTTCGGCTCATGGAGGAGTCCGGCTTTTCGGTGAAACAGGGACGAGGCGGTGTCATCTCATTCCTTGCGCCCGGGCAGGAAAAAACGACTCGGCTCCGGGCTTCTACACTGGGAGCCGGATTTGACCCGGAGGACATCAAGGCAGTAATTGCCGGGGAACGTCCGCTCCCTGAGCTGCCAGAGGAGCCCACGGTTCCGCCACGGCGAGTTAATCTCATCATCGACATTCAAGAGCGTATGGCCCAGGGCAAAGGCCCGGCCTATGAACGATGGGCCAAGGTCTACAACTTAAAGCAGATGGCGGCTGCGCTCCAGTATTTGCAGGAGCATCATCTGACAGACTATGCGGCGCTGACGGTCAGCACCGAGGCTGCGGTGGAGCACTTTCACAAGCTGTCTGACGAGCTCCGCACAACGGAGGAGGCTCTTTCCAAAACCTCGGAGCTGATGGCTGCCACGGTGGACTATGCCAAGACCCGCCCGGTGTTCGACGGGTACAAGGCTGCACGGTACAGCAAAAAGTATCTGGCCCAGCATGAAGCGGAGCTTGCCACTTACCGGGCGGCAAAGGATACCATGAACACCAGACTGAACGGCGCAAAGCTCCCTAAAATAGAAGCACTAAAAAAATCCCGCCGTGAGCTGGCGGGACAAAAGAAAGAGCTTTATGCGGAATATCGCAAGGCCCAGGCGGATATGCGGCAGGCTGTGGCAATCAAGGCGAACATTGATCATCTGCTCGGCGTGACGGACGGGCGGGAAAATAAGGCCCAGGAACGATAGTGACGGGCCGCAGACTACGGTGCAACGCACCGGGACTTTGGGACAATTTGTCCCGAAGTACAGCGGGTTTGGGGAGCTCCCCAACAAGCATTTTTGCGGGTCCTGCGCCCTGCAAAAATTTCGGAGTGTGGCCACACCCGAATTGCTTGCCAAAACGCGCAACCCGCAACATGGCGCAAAAAACGGAGGTTACGCTTTCTTTTACGTTTCCTCCGTTTCTTTCGATGCTTTCATCGCTTGGATTGTAGCTTCAACGATTTTCAATTCTCTTTCGTCCAAGGCGTTCAACATGGCATCAATCCGCTTCCTGCACTCGCTCCCGCTATTCTGGGACGGGTAAAAGTATTGATCCACCGATATATCAAACATTGTAACCATCTGATAAAAGGTGTTGAAGCTTGGATGCTGACCATCATTTTCATTATACATAATGGTACGCGGAGCGCGGTCAACAATATAGGCCAGTTGCTCCTGTGTCATGCCGCTGGCTTCTCTTGCACGCTTGATGGCGAGCCCTATATCGTGAAAATCAAAGCGTCTTTCATCTCGTTCTATCTTCATAACATCACCTGATATGATTTTACATTTCATGTGATATTATTTGAACGACTTTGTATTTCATACTACTGACTATTTAATTTCACATACGCAAAATTGATGATCGCGGAAATGTGAGGTACAATATACCTATAACTTTGGGACAATTTGTCCCGAAGATCAGAGGTTGGTATCTAAAATAAAATCAGAAATATTGTGAGGTTTCTGTGACATTTGGGTGCTATACTGAAAATGAAGGAGTGTGATACCATGCGAATTTTAGTAGTCGAGGATGATCGGCTTTTGAATAATACTTTATGCTATAACTTGAATACTGCGGGCTATACGGTTGATTCTGCACTGACAAAATCAGTGGCCAGTAGTTTCTTGACAAAGCAGGACTATGACCTGATTGTGCTGGATGTAAATTTGCCGGACGGGAACGGTTTTGACTTCTGCCGGGAAATAAAAGAGCGTCGCCCTGATACCGTTATTATTTTTCTGACCGCAAATGATATGGAAAGCGATATGCTCAAAGGGTATGAACTGGGCGCAGAGGATTATGTGACAAAACCTTTCCCTATGAGCGTCTTTCAAAAGAAATTAGCGGTAGTGCTGGGTAGGCTGACAAAACAATATGGTGGTGATACTTATGAGGATGGCACACTGACCATCAATTTTTCAGAAATGAGTGCTACTCTATCAGGAAAGCCACTTACATTCACCCCACTGGAATATCGACTTTTGAAAATCCTGATGAAAAATCCGCAGATTGTTTTGACCCGGCAAGTCTTGTTGGAAAAGCTGTGGGACGCAGACGGAAATTTTGTGGATGAACACGCTCTGACTGCGGCGATCAGCCGGGTACGAAACAAAATCGAAACACCTGACCGTCAGTATATCAAAACGGTATATGGTATGGGCTATATGTGGATCGGAGGAGTGCTGAAATGAATGTGCGAAAACTTTCCGTCAACAAAGCCTGTATCTTTTTTGCTGTTCTCCTGCTGGTGGCAATGGGGATGGTTTCAGCAGCTTTGTATGGGCTGACCCAAAATATAACCGCTGTCTGGTATGTATTATTGTTCGGCATTTTTGTGCTGGTTTGCGCTGTTTGTTTTATGGTGCTGGTTCGCCGCAAACTGGCAATGTTCTCCGATGCTTTTTGCAGTTTAATGGATGATATGTTATCCGGGAATATGCAGCCGAAACAGACTGTGGAAGAAGAAAGTCTTTTCTATAAAATTGAATATCGGCTGAACCGTTTATATGAAGTCATGCAGGAAAACAAGAACGGCATTGCACAAGAACGGGCTGACCTGCAAGAACTGATTTCCGACATCTCCCATCAGGTCAAGACCCCGATTGCGAACTTGAAAATGATTAACAGCACTCTGCTTGAAAATGAAGTCCCTGTGCAAAAACAAAAAGAGTTTCTAACGGCACAGGCCAGCCAGCTTGATAAACTGGATTTTCTCATGCAGGCTATGATTAAAACCTCTCGTTTGGAAACAGGTGTTATTTCTCTGGAAAAGAAAAGCCAGCCGCTTTATGACACGCTTGCCGCCGCATTGGGAGGTATTCTTCTGAACGCCGAGAAAAAACAGATCAATGTTCAAGTGGACTGCCCGGAGAACTTGGTCGTTTCCCATGACAGAAAATGGACAAGCGAAGCACTGTTCAATATTTTGGACAATGCAGTGAAATATACGCCGGAGGGCGGTCAAATCCGTGTTTCGGTTGAAAGTTGGGAAATGTATGTGAAAATCGACATTGCAGATACAGGCATTGGCATTTCAGAACAGCATCAGGGAGCAATTTTCAAGCGTTTCTATCGAGAGGACATCGTACATGATGTAGATGGAATTGGTATTGGTCTATATCTGGCTCGTGAGATCGTAACCTTGCAAGGCGGTTATATCCGGGTAACATCCGAGGTTGGGAGGGGTTCAACTTTTTCCGTCTTTCTGCCTCGACAATAAAATAAGTACGCTAAAAAACAAAATGTCACAGGCCTATGACATTTGAGATTTAATTAAACAGAGGTATTTTGTTTCCCGTGACATTTCTGTGAGGTTTACCTTTTATGATAGAGCCATCAAAAAGAAAGGGTGGTGTTCTATATGAACATATTACAAACGACAGATTTGAAGAAATATTACGGCACCGAACCGAACATTACAAAAGCATTGGATGGCGTGACCCTATCCATTGAGGAAGGTGAATTTGTTGCCATTGTTGGTACTTCCGGCAGCGGTAAGTCTACTTTGCTGAACATGATGGGCGGGTTAGATACGCCAACTTCCGGCAGTATTAAAGTAAAAGGGAAAGAATTATCGAAACTCAAGGATGAACAGCTTACCATCTTCCGCAGACGTAACATCGGGTTTATCTTTCAGAATTACAATCTTGTTCCTGTGCTGAATGTCTATGAAAATATTGTCCTGCCGGTGGAGCTGGATGGTGATACCGTGGACAAGCGGTTTATGGATGAAGTCGTGAAAATGTTGGCTCTCGATGGGAAGCTGAACAGTATGCCTAACAATCTGTCCGGCGGCCAGCAGCAGCGTGTAGCGATTGCCCGCGCCCTTGTTTCCAAACCAGCTATTATACTTGCAGATGAACCGACAGGCAATTTGGATAGCCGGACAAGTAGTGATGTTCTTGGTTTGCTGAAAGTTACAAGTCAGAAGTTCCATCAAACGCTTGTAATGATTACCCATAACAATGAAATTGCCCAGCTTGCCGACCGAATTATCCGTATTGAGGACGGAAAAATCGCACAGTGACAGGGGGTGACATTGATGGATGATATTTTATTTGGGAACAATAATCAGGCAACAATCAATCGTCTTGCCAAAAGAAGCTACCGCGCTAATAAGCAGAGAAATGTTTTCGTTACCATCGCATTATTCTTGACCGCCTTTATGATTACATCTGTATTTAGTTTGGGGTGCAGTTATTTTGAAACCTATCAAATGCAGCAAATTCGTGCGATGGGCACGACTGCGGATGTGGCAATTACAAGCCTCTCAGAAGAACAATATGAAGAATTGAGCCGATCCAGCTTGGTATCCGTAGTTGGTGTCAGTCAGAGATTGGGCAGCATTGATACATCTGGAATGGACGATGCCCTGCTGAGTATTACTTGGATAGACGAAACAGAATGGCAAGAACACCGTGTACCAACAATTTCGGATATACACGGAGATTATCCGCAAGCAAAAAATGAAATTATGCTCCCTACATGGGCTTTGCGTGCAATGGGGATTGATGATCCACAGATAGGGATGAATATTTCCCTTTCCTATCAACTCGGAACAGATTATCAATATATCTCCGATGAATTTGTTTTGTCGGGCTATTACACAGATTATTCGGCTTCACGTGCAGGCAACCGTGGTGCCGCTTATGTTTCGGAGCTTTTTGCAACACAAACAGGGCTTCCCTTTGATAGTGTGTCTACCGCAATGATTTCTTTTTCTGATGACAGTAATGCGCTGCGATCCTGTGAAAAACTAAAACGGAAGATTTCGTTTACAGAAAGTCAGTCCTTTGAAATTGTACCTATTGCTCAGAGCAATTCCACCACCATTGTTCTTCCACTGGCTGCTATTATCGTCTTTATCATTATCAGCGGCTATTTGCTGATTTATAACATTCTGTATATCTCAATTTCAAGAGATACACAATTCTATGGACAGCTTAAAACGATAGGCACGACAAAAAGACAAATCAAGCGGATCGTGCGTTCTCAAATATTCAGAACGGCGGTGATCGGTATTCCCAGCGGCCTGATTGTCGGTGGTATTGTTTCGCTTGGACTTGTTCCGTTTGCCATGAATATGATGTACTCAAGCGATACAGACCTTGGGGAGATAGTGTCCTTTTCCCCCATTATTTTTGCGGGTGCCGCAATCTTCACATTTTTTACTGCAATCATCGGCAGCATGAAACCAGCGAAAATAGCTGCAAGTATTTCTCCTGTTGCGGCTTCACGCTATACAGAGGCAAATACAAGGAGTTACCGAGATCATAAGAGCCATAGAACAAAATTATCTCGGATGGCACGAGATAATATTTTTAGAAACCCTAAAAGCGCTTTCCTTACTTTTGCGTCCTTATTTTTAGGCTTAATATTGTTTTTGGTTTCTGCTGGTCTACTATCAAGCCTAAGTCCCGACAATTTTGTAAATCAATGGGGAGAAAGTGATTTCGCATTGACTTACAGCATTTCCGAAGAAGGAAACCTGCTCTCTGATGAAATGTTGCAGCAAATTGAAACAATGCAGGGAATTGAAAATCTGCGCGTCACTTATTCTGCTTCACCGTGGCCCACTATGGATGTCATTTACGACGAAAATGTATTCGGGAAATATATTGATTCCTTGGATGGCGTATCAGGTCTTGATTTTTCAAATGCGGAAACACGAAAAAACTATACAGATAATTTTTGGAGCGGCGTTTACGGAATAGATTCCAGATATATCGAAGAACTTAATAAAACGCTTGATAAGCCTATTGACTTAACCGCCTTTGAAAAGGGAGAGTTGGTGGTTTTGTCCGCTATGACGGATGATGAGGGAAACCTATTGATTCAGCCAGGGCAAGCAATCACCGTTGTCGGTGAGTCCGGGGAACAGGTCTTTACAGTGGCAACTGGCTTTCTGGACGCTGATTTTCAGAGTGGTCGAGGAAATGAGAGAGGTACTGCCCCTGATTTGTATATCAGTGAGCAGGCAATAGAGAAGTTGTCTGGAGAAACCAAAATCTTTCGGATTGCTTTTGATACGATTGATAGCAGTTATGACAAAGGGATTATGGAGCAGCTTCAATCCATTACTGCTTCGTCACCGGGCATTACGATTCTGTCACGATATGAAAAGCAGCAAGAAATGGCCGGATATTTGCTGACCTCAAGGATTATAGCCGCAGGGTTGTCCGCTGTATTTTTGCTGATAGGAATTATGAATTTCATTAACACAATGGTTGTTAGTGTAAATACTCGGAAACATGAATTTGCAACACTTGAAAGTATAGGAATGACGAAAAAGCAAATTAGAAATGTATTGCTTTGGGAAGGCGGGTATTATTGGAGTATTTCTTTCCTACTGCTTGCCACATTGGGAACAGCGATATATATTCCAATATACTCAGCCTTTAGAAGAATGGTTCCTTATGCAGCTTTTCACTATCCTGTAATTTCTCTGTTGGTTGTCGCAGCTATTGTTTTGCTGGTCTGCTTGGCAACCCCCGTCATAACTTTCATGCAAAATGTTAAGCAAAGCGTTGTAGAGAGACTGCGGCAGAATTAAATATTTGCGATGAAAACCGGGAGATTATTCTCCCGGTTTTTCAAATCTCACAGGTTCGTGAGATTTCAGCCCATTATTCTGTCGAAACAGCGTGTGTCAGTGACATTTCTGTGAGGATTGCTTGTTAAGATAAGCGCAAAAGGAACAAGCTGCCGCACGACGGCAAAAGAAAAAAAGCCGTCGTACAGCAGCCTATCAACACGCCCATTTGAAACGGCGGCTTTGATTTTCAGAGCCGCCGTTTCTTTGCGTCTACACAAACCAATGACGACTTGTAGGGACACGGTAGCCGATGGGAGGTTATTTTGCCGTGTTCATTTTATTATTTCATTGTTCGCGTGATCTGCACCAGCTAAAAAAAGCGTAGCCCCTCCGTCGGAGCAGTCCGGTTTTGAACATGAAATTAAACAGTACATAACCGATAATACTTTTTCGTGCGCTTGTGCGGCCTTGTGTCGCACAGGCGCATTTTGCTTTCCAGACTTCGAGACAAAGTGTCCCGAGGTGCGGTGCCGTTCTCCGCCGTTGCTCCATTTCGTTTCCGACCAACCCCGAACAAACTGAAATGGAGGATTTTACGATGACTACTATCAATTTGAAAGATTTTTATTATTGGTACACGCAGGATCAGCTTATCGAAGTTTCTGACGAGGTGGCCGAGGTATTCAAGGCCGATGCCCGCTATGAAATGGCCTACCAGCGGCGGCTCTCCCGGCACAAGGCGCAGTATTCTCTGGACTGCGATGACGGGATTGAATATTCCGCTTGCCTGCATGAGCCGACCCCGCAGGAGCTCCTTGAACGGATGGAAACCTTTCTTCGTCTGTGGAACGCTCTCAATTCTCTGCCGGAGATCCAGGGCCGCAGAATTGACGCACATATCATTCTTGGCAAGTCGATTAAGGAAATTGCCGAGGCCGAGGGCGTACATGAGGAGTCTATTCGCCAGTCGATCAAGCGTGGCCTTGAACGCATGAAAAAAACTTTTTGATTTTTTCTTCTTAACCCACTTGGAATTGATGAAAAAATGTCTCGGTTTATGAGAGGAGGTTTTCTTCCTAACGCGAGGGAATAACGGCAACCCTGAGTAAGTACGTGGAGCCAGACGGTGGGTGCGCGGTGACATTTCCCAAAAGAGATTGAGCGAACAACACCAACACTGTAAATGGGCCCGGCCATCCCAAGGCCATGATCCGGCGCTGAACAGGTTGGCTGCCTGTTCCTCCGGGCTTGTCGCTTTACTTGCGTTGAGAGCGCCGCACAGAAAATAACGATTGTCTTTGGACAGGCCAAGTAAATATGTGCGGCGCTCTCTAATATTCAAAAACTATAATAAACCTCGAGACAAAGTGTCCCAAGGTGGAGTAAGGCAACAGGCCAGCATCCCGGTGGTGCTGGCCTGTTGCGTTTCCCCACCAAACAGCGGGAGGCGTTCTATCAATCTGCGAAGGAGGTTTACCGTGAAATTAACTACACAGGAACTTGAACAAATGAGAAGCGTTGACATTGGCGCGGTGGCTGCCGAGTCCCTGCCTGATGTGAGCGGTATGACCTTTGACAATGCGCTTTCCCGAAAGGAGCGCATCTCTCGATTTTTGCAGACTGTCAAAAATCCATACTGCTTTTGCATCGGTGGTGTTGGCGTGAAAATTGAATTTGCTGAAAGCGGGCCATCTCTCCAAGATAAGCTGACGGATTTCCTGCTGCGGCAAAGAAGCGGGCTGTAACTTCGGTTACAGCTCGTTTTGCTTCTTCGAGACAAAGTGTCCCGAAGCGGAGGCATCCTTGTTGTCCTCCCCGGACAGAGTTATAATATAAGTGTAATGTGATAGGGAAGGAGGAACAATGGCACGAGCAAAAAACAGAGGGTATCAGCAGAGTTTCTCTCCCTCTTACACAATCCGCCGCTGGCGGCTGGGCATCTATATCCGGCTTTCAAAGGAAGATTTGAAAAAAGGAAAAGACGATAGCAACAGCGTAAAGAACCAGCGTGACCTACTGAACGATTTTTACCGACGCAACATTGACGAGTTTGAAAGTATCACGGAATATGTAGATGACGGACATACTGGAACGGACGCTAACCGTGAAGATTTTCAACGGCTCTTGGCGGATGTCATGAGTGGTAAAATCAACTGCGTTATAGTAAAAGACCTGTCCCGCTTCGCACGAAATTATAGCGATGCCGGAAGTTTGATCGACAACCTGTTTGTTCAAATGGGTGTTCGCTTTATCAGCCTTGCTGAGAATGTGGACAGCTACAAGAACCCCGACAGCGTTTCAAATATCATCGTTCCCATTACAAACGTGATGAACGATAATTACTGCTATCAGACTTCCAAAAAGATCCGGCAGGTATTTGATTACAAACGGCGCAACGGCCAGTATATCGGAGCATTTGCTCCTTACGGCTATGTAAAGCACCCAAAGGACAAGCACAGGCTGATTGTTGATCCCGATGCTGCTGAAAATGTCAAACTCATTTTCACAATGCTTATTCAAGGGTCATCAAAACGTGCTATCGCGTTGTACCTGAACGAACACGGCGTACCGAGCCCCTCGGCTTACAAGGTACAAAAGGGCTTGCCTGTTTCGACAAGAGGGTATGACGATCCTATGTGGGGAGCCCGCATGATCCACTCCATTCTTACCAATCCGACCTACACCGGGGACTTAGCCCAAGGCCGGAGCCGGGTGAAAAGCTACAAGGTACACCAGATTGAAGCTGTTCCCCGCGAGGAATGGGTGGAAGTGGCTGGAACACATGAGGCCATTATCGACTATGAAACTTTCGATAAGGTACAGGCTCTCTTACAGCGTGATACCCGTACTTCCCCGAAAGGCCGTGAGGTACATTTATTCAGCGGCTTTCTGAAATGTGCCGATTGCGGGCGGGCCATTACCCGATGCGTTAGCAAGAACAACAATGTATATTATTCTTGCTCAACCTACAAGAACCGTTCCCGGACAGCCTGCACCATGCACTCAATCAAGCATGAACGGCTGGAGGCTGCTGTTCTGTTCGCCGTACAGCATCAGGTACATTTAGCTGTTTCCTACTCAGAAATCGTAACGCAGATCAATTCCGCTCCAATCAAAAAAAGCCAGTCTTACCGACTGGACGATCTGATAGCTGCAAAAGAGCGGGAACTGATAAAGATAACACGCTACAAGCAATCTCTTTATCAGGACTGGAAAGACGGTGAAATCACCCAGCAGGAATACCGGGATATGAAGGCTGACTATGAACGGCAGACTTCTGATATTTCCGCGGTGCTTACCCGGCTGAACGCTGAACGCGCAGAACTGGCAAACGGTGTGGACAATGAGCATCCTGCACTGGTAGCCTTTATGAAGTATCAGAACATTGAAGCCCTCAACCGTGAAATCTTGGTTGAACTTGTGGACTATATCAAGGTCTATGAAAACGGCAATATCAGCGTGAAATTCAAATTTGCTGACGAGCTCCGCAAGATTGCCGAGTACATTGAAATCAACACTACGGAAGATACCGCAGTAGCGGGCTAACCCCCGCTACAAACCCCTTTGACAGTGTGTTTTCCTAATAGGCGCTAATCATATGCAGAAGGTATGCCCTCGTTCTTTATTTAATTTTGGTGAAAATACTATTGAGTTTTTTTGCAATTCTTTTCTGTTCATGGAGCGGTGGCAGCGGATAAATGAAATTCTTCAATTTTTCAGCGTTAATATTTGACTGGCCGATTGCATCGCTACGAACATTTTGACAGTAAACCCAGTAAAACTGCGTTTGCATAACATAATTGAGATAGTCGCTGTCTATTAGTGGTGTTATACGTATTAGATAGCCAGCATAGATTGCAGGAACTTCACTTTTGTAGATGGCGGTTTTTCCTACAAGTTCTTTACTGTTTGTACGGTTAAAGAGCAAATCATTATATTCAAGAGGATAGTGGGCAATTTCCTCTTTATCTGATGTGTACACAAGTTTTTGAGTGTCGATTCGACCATTCTGAATATTTCCCATTCTTAAAACAGCCATTGTTCCCGTAGACTCAGATTTTCGTGACGAGCCATACTGAATGTTTATGCAAGTTGTGCCAATGGTTGTCCATTCCCACGAATCGGGAATCTCAAATGGCAACTCATCATCGATGCAACGTTCAATTCCATCGACCTTCTCATAATAAGAATTATCCCGTCTGAAAATGACCGATTCATGCTTATCACGCTTAATTCTTCCGGCTTTAATGAGCTTCTCCTTTTCTGTGCGAATACGTTCTAACAGAACAGAGGCAGGCTCATCGGCAGGGTCTTGGGGAACAAGTTTGCCCTGAACGGCATATTGAAGAATGGATTTTTTAAGATGTTCAGGAAACAGATTATTTAGTTCTTGGATTTGTTCAGAAGCTTCAGAATACTTATCAGAAAGCGGTTTTATTATTTCGAGCCGTTTTACAATTCTTTCTTGCTCAGCTATCGGTGGAACTGGAACTAACAGAGAATGGAGCGCATTAGACGATAATCCTTGGATTCCAATTCCTTTTCCTCCAATCCAACCAGCATATTTATAGAGAAAAAACACATAGTAGTAAAATCTTGTGCAAAGCGGAACATATGAACGCAACCTATGAATATGATTTTGAATGCAAATTTTATAGTCTTTTAACCAAATAGCAGCACGTCCAATATCGCCACCTTCACAAACTAAAAGATCACCTTTTGATACCTGACATTTTTCTATTTCATTTTCAGTAAAGTACATCGACCTAAGATTTTCAAGTTCAAATCTATCCCAGTATAAGTTGGATGTTGTGATATATTCCAACAATACACCCGATTTGTTCGATGAGTTTAACGCTTTACCTGTATTATGCTGAAAAATCTCGCCTAATCGTACCCACTCCCAGCTCTCCGGGATGTCAAACGGCACTTCATCTGCAATGCAGACAGGCTCATTTTTGCCGACCTTCTCATAAGGCAAATTATCGGCTCCACGGAAAATCACAGATGGATTCTTTTCCTTTTTGATTTTGCCCTCTTTGATAAGCTGTTCTTTCTCTGCACGAATGCGTTCCAGCAGCACAGAAGCAGGCTCGTCATTGGGGTCTTGCGGAACAAGTTTGCCCTGCACTGCCATTTGCAGAATGGAATTTTTCAGTTGCTGTCCTGTCATTTTTTCTTCCTTATCTATGTGGCTCAGTCCTGTGCATCAAGGTCAATGCCCAGAATCTCCGTGATCTGAGCAAGGATTCGGTCAATGTCTGCGTTCAGGCTGGCGCGCTTCTCCTGATACTGCTGAATCAGCTCCTTGGGCGGTAAGATTTCCTCTTCCTCATGCGGATAGCCACACAAATCAATATTGTAGTTGCGGTCTTTGATTTCCTGCACGGTATACTTTTTGGCCTTGTCAAACCCGTCCAACTGAATTTCTTTGCGGTCTCTCCACCATTCTACCGCAGGGGCAAAGTGTTCCAACTTCATAGGCTTGGTCTTGCTGAAATGCTTGTAGCCTTTCGGCATATCCAGACGATAGAACCAGGTTTCCTCTGTCGGGCCAGTATGGTCAAAGAACAAAATGTTGGTCGTAATCGATGTATATGGGGAGAACACACTACCCGGCATACGGATGATGGTATGGACATTGAACTCAGAGAACAGCTTCGTCTTGATTGCTACTTTGGCATTGTCTGTGCCAAACAGGAAGCCATCCGGCAGAATGACAGCTGCGCGGCCATTTTCCTTCAGTCGATACATAATAACGGACATGAACAGGTCAGCCGTTTCGCTGCTGGCAAGGTCAGCCGGAAAATGGTTCTTAATTTCCGGCTTTTCCGACCCACCATAGGGAGGATTCATCAAGATAACGTCTACCTGATCGTCCTCGGTATAGTCCAGAACATCTCGGAGAAGTGTGTTATCATGGAACACCTGCGGCACATCCACATCATGCAGCAGCATATTAGTGATGCAAAGAATATACGGAAACTGTTTCTTTTCAACTCCGTAAATGGAATTATTACACAGGTTCTCGTCAGTTGTTGTTTGAATTTTTTGACGCAAAACTTTCAGCCAGCTGGTAAGAAAGCCACCTGTGCCGCAGGCAAAATCGGCCATCTTTTCACCGATTTGCGGGTCGATCATCTGCGCCATAAAATCAGTAACAGCGCGTGGCGTATAGAATTCGCCAGCAGAACCGGCACTTTGTAACTCCCTTAAAATTGTTTCATAGATTCCAGCAAATACTCGACTTTCTTCATATTCGTCAAATTTGATATCATCAATTTCATTTATGATTTGTCGAAGCAAAACGCCATCTTTCATATAGTTGTTTGCATCTGCAAAGGTAGTCTGCACGATTGCTTTTTTGATGGGCGTGGAAGCGTCCACAGGCAGCTTTTTCAAGGTGGGGAACAGCGTATTGTTGACAAATTCCAAGAGAGTATCGCCCGTCATACCTTTCCCGTTTTTAGCGTGCGCCCAGTTGCGCCAGCGGCAAGACTCGGGAATTATGGATTGATATGATTCCTTGCTGTCAAAAGTCGTATTCCACTCATCTTCTTTAGAATCATATACTTTCAGAAAGAGCATCCATGCAATCTGCTCAATGCGCTGTGCATCACCATTGATGCCTGCATCGTTCCGCATAATATCGCGGACACGCTTCACAAAATTCGATAAATTTCCCATTGTTATGCAATTTCTCCTTCATAGATTGCCTGTTCCAGTTCCTTAACAGCTTTCAGATACCCGTCTTTCCCACCAAAGTAGGAGGCAATCTTTTGGGGCTTGCCCATTTTCAAGAACGGGTCAAGCCGCAGAATTTCCGTTTTCTCAATTTCATAAATGCCAGTATTCATATACTTGTCCAGAAGTGCCTCCAGAACATCTCTTGCTGCACCGCTGTATTTGCTTAGAAAGTCGCGTTTTTTGACATTTTCTGCTCGTTCTCTGCGCGTCAAAGGCTTTTTATCAAACGCAACATGGCAGATAAAGTCAAAGTCGTCCACATCCGTCATGTTCTGGTCGGCCTTTAGTGCTTCAAGGTCAATACCATGCTCCAAAAGAAGCTCCCGGATTTTTTCTTTCTTTTCTTCAGCAGACCATTGACGGATAAAATTGTCCAGTGAAGCGTACGAGCCACGGATATTTTCTTTCGTGTAGTCAATAATGCTTTCCTGCCGGAGCAGTTTCCCGCCTGCATCATAAATAGAAGCCGTTTTGTAGATGATCTCCACCCGACAGCCGTCTTTATCAACGATTGGTTTGGGTTTCTTGGGGTCTGGCGGCGTGGGAGGGTCAGATGTTCCTGAGCCTTTTTTCGGTACGGGCTTATCGTTCTCTTTTTCGGAATCGAAGTCCTCGTTCATTTCAATCGGACCATCCCAATCCGGGTCCGCAAAAAGTCGGCTCACATTTCGGAAATCCATCACAACAAAATGGGTCTTGCCTTCTTTTTCGCGCAGACGGGTTCCGCGGCCAATGATCTGCTTGAATTCAGTCATAGAGCCAATCATTTCATCCAAAACAATCAGCTTTGTCATCTTGCAATCCGAACCCGTGGAGAGCAGCTTGGAGGTAGTCGCAATAACAGGATATTTCGAGCCAACAGAGATAAAATAATCCAGCTTACTCTTTCCATAAGTATCGCTGCCTGTAATGCGGACAACATAATCGGGATTCTGCTTCACCATGTCAGCGTTCTGGTTTGCCAAAGCCATCCGCATACGCTCTGCCGCTTCTTCGGTTGGGCAGAACACGATGGTTTTGGCCATACGGTCGGTACTTTTCAAGTACCGCGTGATTTCAGCAGCAACTTGATTGATACGATCTTCTATAATGATGTTGTAGTCGTAATCGCTATTTGTATAAATGCGATCTTCGATTTCGTTTCCGTAAATATCGCGCTGGCCCTTGCGAGGACGCCATCCCTCACCAATGTCCGTCATAACATTGATTACTTTAAAAGGCGCAAGAAAACCGTCCTCAATTCCTTCTTTCAGGCTGTAAGTATAGATGGGTTCGCCAAAATAGTCGATGTTTGAAACATATTTGGTTTCTTTAGGCGTAGCAGTCATGCCGATTTGCGTAGCAGAGGCAAAATATTCCAGAATTTTGCGCCAATTACTTTCTTTCTTCGCAGAGCCTCGGTGACACTCATCGACAATAATCAGGTCAAAGAAATCCGGGCTAAAGAGCTGTGACAGCTTATCGAGTGCATTTTCGGCGTTCTCATCCTGTTCTTCGTTCTTTCCTGCAAGCTGCTGATAGAGAGAAAAATAGACCTCATAAGAAGTAATTGTGCGAGGGTCGTCCTTAGAAAAATTCACCTTATGAATGACCTTTTCCAGCGGCGCAAAGTCCTGTTGGATAGACTGGTCAACAAGATTGTTGCGGTCTGCAAGATAAAGAATCTTTTTCTTTAAGCCACTTTTGAGCAGCCGATACACAATTTGAAATGCCGTATAAGTTTTACCTGTACCAGTTGCCATTACCAGCAAAAGCCGATTTTGCCCTTTTGCAATCGCGTCCAATGTACGATTGATGGCAATGCGCTGGTAATAGCGCGGTGGGTAAGTTTTCTGGCTGCTATAATACGGCTGTGCAATCATTTTCTCCTGTACATCCGTCAAACCAGCTCCATTGTTTACACTGGCTTTGTACCGTTCAACCAGTTCTTCTTCTGTTGGGAATTCGTCAAGGCCAAAGGTGCGTTCTTTGCCCGTCAAGAAGTCATGTTCTGCAAAGCCATCCCCATTTGAGCTAAAGGCAAACGGAACATCCAACATCTGCGCATAGGTCATGGCCTGTTGCAATCCGTGGGAAACCGTATGATTGTTGTCTTTTGCTTCAACAATGGCAATCGGATTATTCGCGCTCAGGTAAAGCACATAGTCTGCACGTTTCGGCTTTTCACGGGCCACAATGTTACCTTTGAGATTGATACGGCCATCTGTGATTTTTGTTTCCAGCGTGATGTGCTGGTTGTTCCACTTTGCCGTGATTGCGGGTGTGATGTAGTGAAACTTAATATCTTCTTCGGACATTTGACTCTTTGAAAGCACCGCCATACAGACAACCTCCTGCATTGTAGAATCCCGAAAACTTCCAGATAATCAATATTATCGGAAGTTGTATGCCGCAACGACCTTTAAGGTTAAACTACTCCAATTATTACTATACCACGACTTGATTCGGTGGGCAACAAGACAATACCAGTATTTTTCCGAAATACTCTTAATATCTTCCAAACATGAAAAGCACCCCTGCCAATCCATGTGTTATCACACATTTCATTGACAGGGGTGCTTGCGTTTATTGTAGGCTGCTTTCTGTTTTACTGATGCAAATTATCAAATTTGGTGGTAAGTTGGTGGTAAATTCACATTGCTCCAGTATCGAACGCCACGATTTCAAACGAAGCAAAGCCAATTTTTGCATTTTACTGTTCAATCGGCTTCATCGTGGGGAACAGCAGCACGTCACGGATAGAAGCGCTGTCCGTCAGCAGCATGACCAGACGGTCAACACCGAAGCCGAGGCCGCCCGTGGGAGGCAGACCGTACTCCAGAGCGTTGACGTAGTCGTAATCGACCTGTGCCTTGCAGTCGGGCTCGATGGCCTTGCGCTCGGCGACCTGACGCTCGAAGCGGCCCTTCTGGTCGATGGGGTCGTTCAGCTCGCTGAAAGCGTTGCCGTACTCGGTGCAGTCGATGAAGTACTCAAAACGCTCGGTGAAAGCGGGATCATCCGGCTTGCGCTTGGCCAGCGGGCTGATCTCGACGGGGTAATCATAGATGAAGGTGGGCTGGATGAGCTTGTCCTCGACGAAGGCGTCGAAGAACTCGGCCAGGATGGCGCCCTTGGTGGGAACCTCGGGCAGCTCCACATGGTGCTCCTTGGCAGCGGCGATGGCGTCCTCATCGGTCTTCCAGTCGTTGAAGTCAACGCCGGAATACTTCTTGACGGCCTCGATCATGGTCAGACGCTCCCAGTGGCCCATGTCGATCTGCTTACCCTGATAGGGGATGACCAGGCTGCCGCAGATCTTCTGAGCGAGGCGCTTATACAGCTCCTCCACCAGGTCCATCATACCGTGGAAATCAGTGAATGCCTGATACAGCTCGATGGTGGTGAACTCGGGGTTGTGCTTGGGGTCCATGCCCTCATTGCGGAAGATGCGGCCCACCTCATAGACGCGGTCCATGCCGCCCACGATGAGGCGCTTCAGGTACAGCTCCGTCTCGATGCGGAGCACCATGTCCATGTTCAGGGTGTTGTGATGGGTGTAGAAGGGACGTGCGGATGCACCGATCTCGAACGGAGTCAGGATGGGGGTATCGACCTCCAGGAAGCCCTTCTCGTCCAGATAAGCACGAATCTCCTTCAGGATCTTGCTGCGCTTAACAAAGGTCTCCTTGACCTCGGGATTTGCGATGAGGTCAACATAGCGCTGACGATAACGCATCTCGGTATCGGTCAGGCCGTGGAACTTCTCGGGCAGGGGGCGCAGGCTCTTGGCCAGCAGAGTGATCTCCTCGGCACGGGCGCTCAGCTCACCGGTCTTGGTGCGGAACACCTCACCCTTGACGCCGATGATGTCGCCCACGTCCAGCTTCTTGAAAGCAGCGTAAGCGTCGTCGCCCAGCTCGTCACGGCGGACGTAGAGCTGGATGTCGCCCTTATCGTCGCGCAGATGGGCAAAGCTTGCCTTGCCCATGACGCGCTTGGACATCAGACGGCCGGCCAGTGCGACCTTCTTACCGCTGTCGGTCTCGTTGGGCAGATCCTTGAACTCTTCCTTCAGGTCAGCAGAGTACGCATCCTGAGGGAACTTGGTCAGGGTAAAGGGGTCGCGGCCTGCAGCCTGCAGGTCTGCCAGCTTCTGGCGGCGCACCTGCACCTGCTCGCTCTCAGACAGGCCCTGTGCGGGGTTCTTCTTCTGTTCTTCCATAATTTCCTCCCGCTTGGCTCAGTTTGCAGAGTGGGTGATGCCCAGCACCTTGTAGTTGACGGTATGGCCGGTGGGCAGCAGGACTTCGGCGGTGTCGCCGACAGCCTTCTCCAGCAGGGCGTGGCCCACGGGGCTCTCGTCGCTGATCTTGCCGTTCAGGGGGTCAGCCTCGGTGCGGCCCACGATGTCGTACTCCTCGACCTCGTCCTCACCCTCCATCTGGATGGTGACGTGGGTACCGACAGAGACGTTCTCAACGCTCAGTTCGCTCTCGTCGATGACGACAGCGTTCTTGACCATCTGCTCCAGCTCGGTGATGCGGTTCTCGACCAGACCCTGGGTGTTCTTGGCCTCATCGTACTCGCTGTTCTCGGACAGGTCGCCGTGGCTGCGGGCTTCCTTGATCTCTTCTGCCAGCTCCTTGCGGCGGACAGTCTTCAGGTATTCCAGTTCCTCCTGCATTGCCTTCAGGCCAGCAGCGGACATCTTGATCTCTTGTGCCATTTGGAAATCTCCTTATCTATTTTTTGGGGTACGGCAGAGTGTCATAAAACATAAAACCGCACACGAATGCCATTTTGACTTATTCATTATAATAGTAAGCCGCGGCCTTGTCAATAAAAACTGCCGCCCTGCGGGCCAAAAAGGCCGCAAAAAAGCCCCGCCGACAGAGGGAAGTGCCGACAGGGCTTGGAAAATGTCTTATTTAGTCGTCTGCGGACTCATCCAGATTGCCCAGCTTCCTGGCCTGTTCGACCACGGCGGGAACCAGCATCTCAGGCAGGATCTCGTAGCGGGCGAACTCGGTAGTGAACCAGCCGCGGCCCTGGGTGGTCTGACGGATGAAGGTGGTGAAGTTGGCCAGCTCAGCCAGAGGCACTTCGGCGATGATGGTCTGCAGGCCGTCCTCGTCGGGCTCCATGCCCAACACGCGGCCGCGGCGCTTGGTGACGTCGCCCATGATGTCGCCGGTATTGTCGTTGGGAACATGAGCTTTCAGGGTGTGGATAGGCTCGAGGATGACAGGGCCGGCCTCGGGCATTGCGGCCTTATAAGCCAGCTTTGCAGCCATGATAAAGGCCATTTCGGAGCTGTCCACGGGGTGGTAGCTGCCGTCCAGCAGGGTGGCTTTCAGGCCGACCACAGGATAGCCGGCCAGCACGCCCTTCTCAGCGGCAAGGCGGACGCCCTTTTCAACAGCCGGGAAGAAGTTCTTCGGCACGCTGCCGCCGAACACCTTCTCTTCGAAGACGACCTGCTCGCTGTCGCAGGGCTCGAAGTTGATGACGACATCGCCGAACTGGCCGTGGCCGCCGGTCTGCTTCTTATGACGGCCCTGCTTCTGGCAGGCCTTGCGGATGGACTCGCGGTAAGCGATACGCGGAGCCTCGAGGCCAATTTCCACGCCGAACTTATTCTTCAGCTTGGCCTTGACCACGTCGAGGTGCTGCTCGCCCAGACCGCCGATGATCTGCTGATGGGTCTCGGCGTTGTTGACGTAGCTCAGGGTGGGGTCTTCTTCCATCAGACGGGCCAAAGCGCTGCTGATCTTGCCCTCGTCGCCCTTCTTGGCGACGGTGACAGCCATGAACAGGCTGGGCTTCGGGAAGACGGGTGCGGGCAGCTTGACCACGCGGGAAGCGTCGCAGAGGGTGTCGCCGGTCTTTGCGCTGACCAGCTTTGCCACAGCGCCGATGTCACCGGCACCGATGCTCTCGGCCTCAGTCTGCTTCTTGCCCATAACAGTGAGGGGCTTGCCCATCTTCTCGGTCTCACCGGTGCGGGCGTTGATGAGAGAAGCGCCTGCGGTGATCTTGCCGCTGACGACGCGCAGATAGCTCAGCTTGCCCACGAAGGGGTCGGCCACAGTCTTGAAGACGTAGGCAGCGGTAGGCTCGCTCTCTGCACAGGTCAGCTCGACGGGTTCGCCGTTGGCATCCTCAGCCAGAACGCTGTTGTGCTCCGGGCTGGGCAGCAGCTTATGCATATTGTACAGCAGCATATCCAGAGCCTGCTGGTTGACAGCGCTGCCGCAGAACACAGGGGTGATGAGGCCATCCTTGACGCCCTTGCGCATACCATCGACGATCTCTTCGGTGGTGAATGCCTCGCCGCCGAAGAACTTCTCCATCAGCTCGTCGTCGGTCTCGGCGATGGCCTCGCTCATAGCCTCGATCAGGCCCTGGAAGCGGTGGCCGATGTCGGGCAGATCGACCTGCACCTGCTTGCCGCCCTCATACTTGAAGGCCTTCTGGCTGAACAGATTGATGTACACGGGGGTGCCGTCGTCGAGCTTCGCCGGGACGACGCAGGGGCAGACAGTGGAGCCGAACTTGATCTTCATGTCCTCGAGGATCTTGAAGTAGTTCGCGTTCTCCAAATCGCACTTCGAGACGAAGACCATCGTTGCCTTGCCGTTCTTGCGGGCCAGCTGGAACGCTTTTTCCGCACCGACGGTCACGCCGCTGCGGCCCGACACGCACACCAGCACACTCTCGGCCGCCCGGATGCCCTCGTACTCGCCTGCCTCAAAGTCGAACAGGCCCGGAGCGTCGATGAGGTTGTACTTGATGCCCTCATACTCCACCGGCACGACCGATGCCGACAGACTGGCCTTCCGCTTTGCTTCCTCGGGGTCAAAGTCCGAAATCGTGGTGCCGTCCTCGACCCGGCCCATACGCTCGGCAGCGCCCGAAAAATAGACCAATGCCTCGGTCAGCGTCGTTTTGCCGCTGCCGGCATGGCCTGCGATCAAGATATTACGGATGTTGTTGCTTGCGTATTTCATATCGGTTTTTCCCTCATTTCCGCCGCACAGAGCATTCTCTCTGTTTTTGTGGCATATTTTACAAAGATAATACCACACTTCAAACGTTTTTTGAATATTTCATTTGAAATTTCCGGCTTTTACCCTGCCAAACTTCCCGGCTTTGTTTTGTGCATTTTGCCTTGAGGGCAAATATTTTATTGTAAAAGCTGCCGTAGCACGCTATAATAGGGCCACCGAACCCAATTTTTATGCAGAACAAGGAGCACCACACGATGAAACGCACGGATTACATCAACTGGGACGAATACTTCATGGGCATTGCCCTGCTCACGGCCATGCGCTCCAAGGACCCCAGCAGTCAGGTGGGCGCCTGCATCGTCAGCCCGGAAAACAAGATCCTCTCTCTGGGCTACAACGGTATGCCCATCGGCTGCGACGACGACGCCATGCCGTGGGAGCGGGAGGGTGAGCCGCTGAATACGAAATATATGTACGTCTGCCACGCCGAGCTGAACGCCATCCTCAACAGCGCCCACAACAACCTCAAGGGCGCGCGGGTGTACGTCACCCTCTTCCCCTGCAACGAGTGTACCAAGGCCATCATCCAGTCCGGCATCGCCGAGGTCGTCTACTACAGCGACAAGTACCACGACACCGATTCCAGCGTAGCTGCGCGGTTCATGTTCAAAAAGGCCGGCGTCCGGCTCACCCCCTATCAGCCCACCGGGCGGAAGATGGAGCTGGAGTTGTAAGATGTTAAATTTTTTCATAGCGCCTTGATTTTTGCATTGGATCGCAATTTTGACAGGTGCGTCAAGTGCTTCCTCTTGACCCCATCTTTGCTCTGTATTATAATAGGGTCTGTGAAAGTATAAATATTCAAATTTTGGCGCATAGAGAGGAATATATACAATGAATCTTACGAACCACAGCTTTTTGAAGCTTCTCGATTACACTCCCGAAGAGATCGAAGGTCTGCTTGACCTCGCCGCCGACCTGAAGGCAAAGAAAAAGGCCGGCATCCGCCACGATGCTCTGCGCGGCAAGAATATTGCCCTTATCTTCGAAAAGACCTCCACCCGCACCCGTTGCAGCTTCGAGGTCGCCGCCCACGACCTGGGCATGGAAGTCACCTACCTCGACCCGTCGGGCAGCCAGATCGGCAAGAAGGAGTCCATCGCCGACACCGCCCGGGTGCTGGGCCGGATGTTCGATGGCATCGAGTACCGCGGCTACGGCCAGAGCATCGTGGAAGATCTGGCCCACTACGCCGGTGTGCCGGTGTGGAACGGCCTGACCAACGAGTTTCACCCCACTCAGATCCTCGCCGACTTCCTCACCATCCGGGAGCACTTCGGCCACCTCAAGGGCATCAACTTCGTTTACTTCGGCGACGCCCGCTACAACATGGGCAACAGCCTGATGGTGGGCTGCGCCAAGATGGGCCTCAACTTCACCGCCTGCGCCCCCAAGAAGTACCAGCCGAACGCTGCACTGGTGGAGCAGTGCAAGGCCATCGCCGCCGAGACGGGTGCGGCCATCTCCTTCGAGGAAGACCCCGCCAAAGCCGCAAAGGGCGCAGACGTCCTCTACACCGACGTCTGGGTGTCCATGGGCGAGCCGGTCGAGGTCTGGGCCGAGCGCATCAACGACCTGGCCGCATATCAAATCAACCAGGACCTGATGGACATTGCCGGCCCCAAGGCCGTGTTCATGCACTGCCTGCCCGCCTACCACGACCACAAGACCACCGTGGGCAGGGAGATGGGCGAGCGCTTTGGCCGCGACGCGATGGAGGTCACCGACGAAGTCTTCGAAGGCCCCCAGAGCATCGTCTTCGACGAGGCCGAGAATCGGATGCACACCATCAAGGCCGTCATGGCGGCCACGCTGGGCTATAACGGCTGATGGGCGGAGGACACGTTTCGCGCCCCGATTTCGGGATGCCGCAGCCTGACCCGGCCCACCCGCTGACGGAGTTTTACTGCCTGTTGCAGCGAGCCTTAGACCGGGAGGGCGTGTTTGCCCTGCCCGCGCTGTATGCGCAGTTCCGCGCTCCGGCCCGGCGCATCTACGCCGACGAGGCGGCGGATTTTCTCACCCTCTCCCCCGACGAAGAGGCAGGTTCTGCCCGTCTGCTGGCTCCGGCGCAGCTGCAGCTGCTCTATTCCTCTCTGCATGTCATGCCGGATGGTGCGCCCGCCGCGCTGCTGCTCACCGAAGAATGCACCCGGACGGTATACGCTGTCCAGCTGCTGCCGCCCTTCGTCTGGGAAGACCCGCTCCCGCCCCTGCCGGACGCTCCGGCGGCGCTGAGCCTCACCCTCACCATGCGGGACGTGGAAGAGATAGACGCCTGCCCCGCCGCGCTGGGCCACCGTCTCGCCTGCGACAAGGCGGGCAAGCGCTGGCTCCACCACCCCCGGGCCGAGACCTATCTCTCCGAGCGGGTAGCCCTCTTCCAGCGGCTCTACCGATAACTGAACAGAAGCTCTCAGGGTCATTTGCCAAAACATGGCGGCAAATGGCCCTTTTGTTTTTGGCGTATTCATGTTATACTTTGGGTACCTTGTGCGATGCCGGGCGGAAGATTTTTCCGCTCTGCACCATAAACTGCAATAATCGGGGCCGCTCATCCGTATACAGGGTGAATGTCCCCAATAAAAGATAATTTTTCCACCGGGTCCTGCTGTACACAGGACATCAAAGGAGCATAGAACTATGGGACAGCTGACCAAAAACGAGATTTTTGCGCTGGCCGTGCAGCGATACAGTGACACGGTGTTCCGAGCTGCCATGCACAACTGCAGCTGCACCGCCGATGCGGAAGATGTGGTGCAGGATGTTTTCGAAAAGCTGCTGTGCTACAATGGCCGCTTCGAGAGCGAGGAACACCTGAAAGCCTGGCTGCTGCGTGTGACCATCAACCGCTGCCACGACCTGACCCGCGCCGCCCGCCAGAAGGACACCGAGCTGGACGAGAATCTTCCTGCTCCGGACCAGATGGAAGACGGCAGTGTACTGGATGCCGTGCGCGCCCTGCCCGAGAACTACCGCAACGCGGTCTACCTCCACTACTACGAGGGGTACACCGCCGCCGAGGTGGGCCGGATGCTGGGCGCACCCACCAACACGGTGCTCAGCTGGCTTCGCCGCGCCCGCGCACAGTTACATACGATGCTGAAGGAGGAGATCGAAGATGAGGTGGTATGAGTACAAGATGGAGGTAGACGACCTTCACGCTTCGGACGACCTGAAAGCAAAGCTCCTCGCCATGCAGCCGGCAGAAGAGGCACCGAAACCCGCCAAGAAACCGAAAAAAGCCATCCACTTTCCCCGCAAGACTCTGAGCATCGCCGCCTGCGGCCTGCTCTGCGGCGTTGGTCTGTATGCGGCAGTCCACTCCCCCTTCAGCCTGCTGCCTGCGGGCGGCGCGGCCCTCAGCTCTGCCCCTGAGACGGCCTCCTACGCCGCCGCCTACTCGATGGACGACGTGAACAGCGCCCTTGCCGCACCCAAGATGGCCGTCCCGGCCGGTGGAAGCGCCGATGCCATGAGTGACCGCGATGCAGGCGGCACCGGCACCCTCAGCGCCGAGGCCGCGCAGACGAGCACAAAGCTCATCTACACGGCCAACCTCACCATCGAGAGCAAGGACTTTGACGCCGCCCGCACCGCCCTCACCGACGCCGTGAGCGCCGCCGGGGGCTATCTGGAATCCAGCAACGAATCCTCTTACACCGGCTCGAGCCGCACCCTCTCCCTCACCATCCGCGTCCCGCAGGACAACTACGCGAGCTTCCTCGAAGCCGCCGCGCAGGCGGGCAACCTCGTGGACAAGAGCGAGCAGGTGCAGGACGTCACCACCCAGTATATGGACATCGAGGCCCGGCTCTCCAACCTGACGGCCCAGCGCACACGTTTGCAGGAGCTTCAGGCCAGCGCCGAAAACCTCGCCGACCTGCTGGAGATCGAATCTTCCCTCAGCGACGTCCAGTACCAGATCGAGAGCTGGCAGTCGCAGCTGGACTGGTACAGCCAGCAGGTGTCCTGCTCCACGGTCTACCTCTCGCTGGACGAGGTGAAGGAATACACCCCCACCGAGGAATCCTACCTCTCCCAGTTGTCCAGCGCCCTCCGCAATGGCTGGACGGGCTTCGTCTCCGGCATCCAGCAGCTGACGGTCTGGGTCGTGGGCGTCTGGCCCGTGCTGGTCGTTCTGGCCGCAGCCGCCCTCGTCGTCCGCTTCGTGCGCCGCCGCACCCGCAAGTGATATTCGCTCTGTCGAAGCGCCCCGGAATGGGGCGCTTTTTGTTTCCGGCATCGGCCTTTTCGAAAAAGTCATATTCTTTTTGAAAAAACGCTTGACAAGTCCCCCGCCTTGTGGTATTATACTTGAGCAGTCAGCGAGAGGCCGACAGCAAAAAGTAAATATCGCGGGGTGGAGCAGTCTGGTAGCTCGTCGGGCTCATAACCCGAAGGTCGTTGGTTCAAATCCGGCCCCCGCAACCACCAAGCATCTTGATTTTATCAAGATGCTTTTTCTTTTTTGCACACAAAACGAGAGACCGCACAGCTGTGCGGCCTCTCGTTTGCGTTTATATCTTTTACAGCATCCCGTGCCGACGCTGTTCGGCTTCCAGCTCCTGATTCAGGGCCGCCTTGCGGTGGTCGAGCAGGAGGTCTTTGTTGTACTGGAAATACCGCTCACAGCCGTTTTCGGCAATGAACGCATGGGCGGCGGGCGAGAGGGTCAGTTCGGTGACGAAGACCACCATCTCCTGACTTTCGGCGAATGCCTGCTCCATAAAGTCGAAGGCCGCTTCCAGCGCGGCGCTGGCCGCCTGCTGGGCAGTGTCCCGGGCATCCGACAGGGTGCCGAACTGGGTGCGCAGCACCTTGAAGGCGGCGTCCGCGTCCGGCGCGGCGGCGCGCAGAAGCTCTTTCTCCCAGCTGCGCAGGGTCTTGGCAGTCTGCAAGCGGGCTTCCAGCGTGGGCTTATCCAGCAGACCGGCGGTGCGCTTTTTCTGGGTCTCAGCCTCGTAGTCGGCGGTCATCTGGTCAAAGAGCTGCGCCCAGCAGTTCGGCTCCTGTGCCAGCTCTGCGGGCATCTCGGCAAAGGCTTTCTTCGTCTCCCGCAGGAAGGCATAGCAGCTGTCGGCCACAGCGTCTGCCCGCCGGGAGGCAGAGAAGCGCGTCTCGAGGCCGGACAGGATAAGGTTCACGAGGCTCAGCTTCTCGTCGAAGGGGGCCTGCAGCAGCCGCGCAAAAGCGGCAGGCTTGGCCTGACCGGCCAGAATGTCCTCCACGCCGTAGTCGTCACGGTACTTGTAGTAGAGGTCGAGGTAGGCCGAGAAGTCCTCGGCGATCTTCTGGTGCTGGATATACTGGCGGATGAGCTCTTCATCGGCCTGCAGGCCCAGCGACTCATAGGTATTGAGCAGGTTGGAGAGGTCTTCCCAACCGCGGGCGGTGACGAACTGGGTGCCGTCCACGTCGGCGTTTATCTGGTAGAAGTTCTGGGGGTGCAGTTCGAGATAGCTCAGGATAGCACTGTGGATGTGGGCTGCACGGGCGTAGTCCTTCCAGACCGGCAGATCCGGCTCAATGTCCATCCGGCGGACGCGGTCGAGGGTGACAATATCGAAATCGCGGACAGATTTATTGTACTCCGGCGGGTTGCCTGCCGCCACGATGACCCAGCCCGCAGGCACGGCCTGATTGCCGAAGGTCTTGCACTGCAAAAACTGCAGCATGGTGGGGGCCAGCGTCTCGGAGACACAGTTGATCTCGTCGATGAAGAGGATGCCCTCTTTCAGGCCGGTGGCCTCCATCTTGGCGTAGACACTGGCGATGATCTCGCTCATGGTGTACTCCGTCACAGAGACGTCCCGGCCGCCGTAGTTGCGCTGACGGATGAAGGGCAGGCCCACGGCGCTCTGGCGGGTGTGATGGGTGATGGTATAGGCCACCAGCGCCACGCCGCACTCCCGCGCCGCCTGCTCCATGACCTGGGTCTTGCCGATGCCCGGAGGCCCCATCAGCAGGATAGGGCGCTGGCGGATGGCCGGGATGGCGTATTCGCCCAGAGCATCTTTGGCGAGGTACGCTTTGACGGTATGCTCGATCTCTTCTTTGGCTCGTTTGATGTTCATATTCTTTCCCTCGTTATCACGAATTGTTGAGGTCACGGTAGAGGTCGTCTTCCTCCGCCAGCGCTTCGGACAGGGCCGAGGCGCTGCGGGCTGCCTCACCGGTAAATTCTTCTTCGTCCAGCACTACTTTCATCGCCCAGGGCGGCACATTGGCGTCGTCGAAGCGGTCGCCCAGAAATAGAAATGCCGTGTCGTAAGCCGGGCGTCGGGCCGGGTAAGTACCCATACCGTCGGTAAAATAGAGCAGACCCCGGAGGTTCGAGAACTTCTTCTCGGCGCAGAGCTGGCTGACGTACTCGAAGGCGGGCCGGAAATCGGTGCCGCCGCCGCCCCGCAGCTCGAAATGGTTCATGGCACGGATGAGGTCGTCTTCGTTTTTGACGGGAATATCCTGCCGCACCGCGTTGTCGGCCTGGATGAGGTGGAGATTCATCCGATGGAAGAAATTCTCCCTGCCCTTCAGCAGAGTGTACGTCTCGGCCAGAAAAGCCCGCACCAGCTCACCCGAGGTGGAGTAGCTGGTGTCGATGACGAGGGCCAGCTCTTCTATCTTCTTGCTCTCCCGGGTCTCCAGCGGCTCGATGAGGGGCAGGTTGCCGTAGACCGACAGGCCATAGGTGTAAAAGTTCAAATCGAACTCGTCCGGGTCGAGGTGGACTTCCTCCCGGGTGACACAGAACCGGCGCAGGAAGTCGCCGTAGCTGCGGCGGCTGCGGTTTGCGGCTTTGATCTGCTCCCGCATGGCATCCGCGCCCTCACCGGCCTCTTTGTCCCGGAGTTCCAGCTCTGTCTGCATCCGCTCGCCGATTTTTTGCCACGTCTTCTGGGGCAGCGGCGCAGGCATCTGCTGGGGCTGTTCGGGGGCATCTTTGGGCCAGAGGCGGTGGTCGTCGGTGTAGAATTCTTTTTCCAGCTGGCGGAGAACGCCGGGAGTCTGCCGCACCAGCCAGCGGTAGATGGGAGCTGCAGCAGCCACTTTTTCCTGCGCGATGATCTCCTCATAGGCGTGTTGGCGCACCCACGTCAGGGGGCGCTGGACGCTCTTGCGGCCAAGACCGTCGATGACGTTCTCCACCGCAATGTCACACGCAAGGTCCCACAGGCGTTTGTCCCGCTTGCCGCGCAGCCAGAGATGGCGGAAGATGCAGTGGAACACCGTGTGGAGGTAGAGCCGGTTGAGATATTTGGGGTTCTTCTGGTAGAGCCGCAGCAGAGCGCTGGGCTGGTAGCAAAGGATGGTTCCATCCGTCGCCAGCACACCGCACCGCTCGTCGGCGGTGGGCGTCAGGGCCGAGAGGGCCTGGTCTAAAAAGCGGAAATCCAGATACAGCCCGCTGCGCACCACGGCCAGCACCTCGCCGCCCATCCGGGCCTGCCACTCTTCGTGAGTCTCGGGCCGGGCCGACTGGAAGGGCTTGCGGGGGTCAAAAAACTTTTCCTTCTCAGAAATCAAAATCATACCTCTTCTTTTGGGGCGCAGCGGCACGCTTTTTGTGCTCTGCGTCGGCCAGCAGGGCGGCAGCTTCGGCATTGTCGGCCTTGGCCGCGAGGGCAGCACCCTCGGCAAAGGCATCCGTATCCATCACATCCAGCGCCAGCAGGGCTTTGATGCCCTCGGTGTCCTGCGCCTTGAGCAGACGGGTCAGCACCCGCCCGGTGTTGGTCTTGAGGAAGTCCCGGTATGCATCCCGGGCGGCATCGCTCAGCTGCCACGGCCAGCGCAGGCGGTCGAAGCAGAGCATCGCCATCACGGAAGCGTCGTCGGCGTCGTGGCCCTGCGGGAAGATGGCGTCGTACTCCGCCGGGAGAAGCTTATTTTCGAGAAAGCACTGCCGGTAGTGGTAGCCCTGCCCCGAAAAGGTGTGGAGCAGGATGTGGGCGGGCGTCTCCTCGATGTCCTCCCAGTAGGCGGGATACCACAGCCCCGCCCGGGGTGCGGCCTCCCCCACCGGCCAGAACAGCGCCCGCACGGCCTCGGTGATGCTGCCCACGAGGGCGAACAGGCCGGTGGCCTGCTCGGGCGTGGCGCGGATGATGAGGTCTTCCAGCGCAAAGCAGTTGAGGAAGACATCGCTGCCCATGGTCAGCTCTCCTGTCCCGGCAGTCAGGCGGCGCAGCCTGCGGCAGTTGTAGAATGTGCAGCTGCCGATGACCCGCAGACTATCCGGCAGGGTGACTTCTTCGAGGAAGTTCCCGCAGATGGGGTGGAGCTCGTCGTCCTGCGCCGGGGCGGCGGGGGCGTCGAAGTCGAAGCTGTACCGCTCTTTGCCGCTCACATCCCGGCCAAAAGCACGGGTCAGACAGAGCTTGCCGTCCTCGGCCAGCTCATAGCGGCAGATCTTTTCCGGTCCGGGCAGACCCCGGGGCTTTTCGGAAAAGCAGTAATCTCCCAGTTCGGTGATGGGCCACTGGCCCTCCCCTTCCGGCGCAGGAACAGCCCCGGGCAGCTTTACGCAGGGCTCGCCGCCGTACACCCGCACAAGGCGGGCCGTGCCGCCCGCCAGCGGCAGAATATCCAGTATCATAAGAACCTCGCTCACAAAAAAGCTGCCGCACAGACACGCCGTGCAGCAGCTCCGTTCAAAACTTCATCACTGTGCGGCCTGTGCAAGGCAATCGTTCATTGCCGCAAATACCGCGTCGCTGGTCATGGTGCTGCCGGAGACAGCATCCACTCCGACGGTCGAGCCAGCCGCCAGCAGGGAGGCCGACAGCGTCTCTGCCGCCTTGCCGCCCAGCTCCGGCGTCTCGCCGGAAGCGTCTATCACAACATTCGTCACCTTGCCGCCGGTGATGGTCACGGTAACGCCCACCTCGCTCAGACAGCCCTGCGCACTGGCGGTGTAGGTGCCGTCGGTGTAGGTGTCGGCGTTATCGGCAGCAGGCACGGTGCCGGTGCTCGAGATATAAAGGGCCAGCACGATGCCGAGGATGACGTCCAGCACCAGCATGAGGATAATGTTGCGGGTCATGTGTTTTTTCATGGTCTGTGAAGTGCTCCTTTTGCGATGTTTGGGGTCCGCTCGTTACTTTGCGGGCTTGAAGCTGTCGCGCAGGGTCACGACACGATTGTACACGCCGGGGTTCTTCGAGTCGGGAGTGAAGAAACCGGTGCGCACGAACTGGAACTTATCGCCGGGCTTTGCGTCGGCCAGAGCCTCTTCCAGCTTGCAGCCCTTGCGGACGACAACGCTGTCGGGATTCAGATAATCCTTGTAGTCGCTGCCCTCGGGGATGGCATTCATGTTCGCCTCGGTGAAGAGCTTGTCGTACAGGCGTACCTCGGCATCCACGGCGTGGGCGGCGCTCACCCAGTGGATGGTACCCTTGACCTTGCGGCCATCGGCAGGGTTGCCGTTGCCGGTCTCGAGGTCGGCGGTGCAGTGGATGACAGCGATGCTGCCGTCGGGGTTCTTCTCGACGCTCTCGCACTTGACGATATAGCCGCCCATCAGACGGACTTCGCCGCCGACAGTCAGGCGCTTGAACTTCGGAGGCGGCACCTCGGCGAAGTCCTCATTCTCGATCCACAGCTCCTTGGTGAAGGCGACCTTGCGGGTAGTGGTGTCGTTGGCTTCACGGTTGGGGTTGTTGGCGATGTCGAAATACTCGGTCTTGTCGGCGGGGTAGTTGTCCACCACCAGCTTGACGGGGTCCAGCACGGCGATGCGGCGCTGTGCGGTCAGGTCCAGCTCGCTGCGGATGCAGGCTTCCAGCTGGCGCATATCAATGAGGTTGTCGGACTTGGAGATGCCGGCCTCACGCACGAAGGTGAAGATGGAGGAAGCGGTGTAGCCGCGGCGGCGCAGGCCGCACAGGGTGGGCATACGGGGGTCATCCCAGCCGTCCACGATGCCCATCTCCACCAGCTCACGCAGATAGCGCTTGCTCATGACGGTGTTGGTCATGTTCAGGCGGGCGAACTCACGCTGCTTGGGGAACTCGGTGCCAAAAATGTTCTCGATGACCCAGTTGTACAGCGGGCGGTGGTTCTCGAACTCGAGGCTGCACATGCTGTGGGTGATGCCCTCGATGGCGTCCTGGATGGGGTGGGCAAAGTCGTACATCGGGTAGATGCACCACTTATTGCCCTGACGGTGATGCTCGGCGTACTTGATACGGTAGATGGCCGGGTCACGCATATTCATGTTGGGGCTGGCGAGGTCGATTTTAGCGCGGAGGGTCTTTTCGCCCTCCTTGAACTCGCCTGCACGCATCCGGCGGAAGAGGTCGAGGTTCTCTTCCGGGGTGCGGTCGCGCCACGGAGAGGGACGGGAGGGCTTGCCTGCGTCGCTGCCGCGGTACTCGCGCATCTCGTCGCGGGTCAGGTCATCGACATATGCCTTGCCCTCGAGGATGAGCTTTTCGGCGTACTCATAGCACTTGTCGAAGTAGTCGCTGCCGTAGAAGATGCCGCCGTTGGGGTCGGCACCCAGCCAGTGCAGGTCCTCGATGATGCTGTTGACATACTCCTCACCTTCACGGGCGGGGTTGGTGTCGTCGAGGCGGAGGTTGAACTTGCCGCCGTACTGGTTTGCGATGGACCAGTTGATATAGATTGCCTTGGCGCTGCCGATGTGCAGGTAGCCATTGGGCTCCGGCGGGAAGCGGGTATGGATCTCGCTGATTTTGCCTTCGGCGAGGTCGGCGTCAATGATCTCAGTCAAAAAGTTTTTATCTGCCATAGTGGCGTTCCCCCTGTCAGGGCATAGCAAGCCCGGAATTACACTTTTGATACCCCTTATAATACACTATTTCCCTCTTTCCTTCAAGGTGGAAAGCCGAAGTTCCACCTGTTTTCGGCGTCGTTTTGCGAAAAAGCTTTCCCTGTCTCCCGCTTTTTGCAAAAAAGGCGAAATTCATGCTTGACATTCCGCACAGAATCTTATATAATAATCAAGCATTCAGCGAATGCGACAGATAGATAGGGGTATAGCTCAGTTGGTAGAGCAGCGGTCTCCAAAACCGCGTGCCGTGAGTTCGAGACTTACTACCCCTGCCACAAGCGCACAGAGAGTACTCTGTGCGTTTTGTTTTTGTATTTTTCCCTGAATGTCGGACTTTCCCAAACTTTTTTGACATTTTCTGAAATTCATGCTTGACAACAGCGCGTTTCTCAGGTATAATAACACACGTTCCGGCGGTCAACCGCCAGAAACGATGCACTTGAGCGATCATGGCCCGGTAGCTCAGTTGGTTAGAGCACCAGCCTGTCACGCTGGGGGTCGTCGGTTCGAGCCCGATCCGGGTCGCCATTTGCTGCTATAGCTCAGTTGGTAGAGCGCATCCTTGGTAAGGATGAGGTCTCCAGTTCGAATCTGGATAGCAGCTCCATCGAGAGAAAACCACTTGAATCCTTGAGATTCAGGTGGTTTTTTTGTTTGCATCGACAGTTGCAAATAGAAAACTCGCCTCCCCCGCACATAGCAGAAGATGACGGACCGCCAGACCATATGGACAGTGCTCTCGTTATTTATCGCAATTTTCAAAAATAGTGCCTATCAAAACTGCATATTTGCGATATGCAGTTTGCGGATGTTGCCTGTGCATTAAAACCGCAAACTGCTATCGTATAACAGAGACGCAAAAGTAATTCAACAAATACTAACAAAAACCGCGCCGCAGGTAATGTTCGAACCTGCGGCGCGGTTTATCTATTGGAGGAAATAGTTCTCGTAAATAATAATTGGTTAAATCCCGTCTGGATTATAGAGATAGTATACTTCATTCAGCGCAAAAAATCAACCCAGGTAGGCAAAATCACAAATTACAACAAAAAAACACCCTGAAGTTTTTCAACCTCAAGGTGTTCTGAGCTGGAGCTGCTATCCAGATTCGAACTGGAGACCTCATCCTTACCAAGGATGCGCTCTACCAACTGAGCTATAGCAGCACAATCACAGCTCAATTATAATACCATAAACTCTGCCGCATTGCAAGAGTTTTTTGCAAAAAAATCTGGCATTTTGCATTTTTTCTGCCCGGATGCAGAAAAACGGCTGCCGTTTTCCACGGCAGCCGTCTGCATTGTTGAAAATATCACTCGATAAGGCCGTTCAGCAGGGCCAGACACTTGCGGCTGTGCAGCTTGCGGATGGCCTTTGCCTCGATCTGGCGGACGCGCTCACGGGTGACTCCGAAGTCGCGGCCCACCTCTTCCAGCGTGCGGGGACGGCCATCGTCCAGACCAAAGCGGAGACGGATGACCTTCTCTTCACGGGGAGTCAGGCTCTTGAGAGCCTGATTGATCTGCTGGGCCACCATGGCACGGTCAGCAGCCTTGCCGGGAGCCTCGGCGTTCTCGTCGGCAACGAAATCGCCCAGAGAGGAATCCTCTTCCTCGCCCACGGGGCTCTCAAGGCTGGCGGGCTCCTGTGCCATGCGCTGGATCTCACGCACACGCTCGACGCTCATGTCCATGGCCTTTGCCAGCTCTTCCGGGGTGGGCTCGTGGCCGTTCTGGTAGACCAGCTGGTTGGTGGCCTGACGCATCCGGTTGATGGTCTCGACCATATGCACCGGGATACGGATGGTACGGGCCTGGTCGGCGATGGCGCGGGTGATGGCCTGACGGATCCACCAGGTCGCATAGGTGGAGAAGCGGAAGCCGCGGTCGCAGTCGAACTTCTCAGCCGCCTTGATGAGGCCGATGTTGCCCTCCTGGATGAGGTCGAGGAAGGCCAGATTGTGGCCCACATGCTTCTTGGCGATGGAGACCACCAGACGGAGGTTCGCTTCGCTCAGGCTGCGGCGGGCGTTCAGGCCGTCGCGGCGGATCTTCAGCAGCTCCTGACGGCGCTCCTCGGTCAGGGGGCCGTTCTCCACAGCCTCCATGGCCTCTTCCTCAGCAGCCTTTTCCTCGGCGTCCTCGCTGGGCTTCTCACTGCCCTCTTCGTCGATGTCCTCGGTGTAGCTGCGGCTGTTCTCATCCTCCTCGAACGAGAAGCGGGCGCTGTTCTTCTTGATGTACTCGGTCGCACCGTACTTCTGGCGGTCGGCCTGCAGGATGTGGGCAGCCTCGGCACCGGCGTGGATGCGCTTGCTCAGATCAACTTCCTGTTCCGCGCTCAGCAGAGGGATCTGACCGATCTGCTTGAGGTAGTTCTTGACGGGGTCGTCCAGCAGCTCATCCATCGCAGCCTTCAGGTCGGCAGGGTTCTCCTCGGCGGCCTCTTCCTCGTCGTCGCCGCCCAGACCCAGCTCGTCGCTGTTGTTCTCGGCGTTCTCCACCTCGGCGATGATGCTGTCCACGTCCAGATTCACATCGGCGTCGGCCTCATCCTCGATGATCTTGATGCCGCGCTCTTCAAGGAGCGTATAGAGCGTTTCCACATCCATCCTGCACTGTGCAGCCAAAGTTTTGGCCTCCTGTGCCGACAGGGTGCCTTCGCCTTTCGTCAACAGTTCCTTCAAAGTCATGCCCATTTCGCTCTCTCCTTCTCACTGCGGGGGAAGCGCCCCGCAAGTGAACTTGTCTCATAGTTTCGGCCTTGCTTCTTAAATCACAAGACCTCCGTTGACGCCGAACACCTGGCCGGTGATGTAGCCGGCGTCTTCTCCGGCGAGGTACAGCAGAAGCTTTGCCACCTCTTCGGCGGTGCCGAGACGGCCCACAGGGGTCTCTTCGGCCAATGCCGCTTTGTCCTCAGCAGTGAACGAGGCCATCATATCGGTGTCGATGACGCCGGGGGCCACGCAGTTCACGGTGATGCCGCTGGGACCTTCTTCTTTTGCCAGTGCCTTGGTCAGGCCGATGAGGCCCGCTTTGGCGGCGGAATAGTGTACCTCGCAGCTGCCGCCGGTCTGGCCCCACATGCTGCTCACGGTGAGGATACGGCCCGCTTTGCGGCGTATCATCCCGGGCAGGGCCAGCTGGCAGAGGTTGAACGCACCGGTCAGGTTGACGTCCAGCATCCGCTGCCACTCTTCCGGCGTGATGTCGGTGAACAGCTTCTGCTGGGCGATACCCGCGTTGCTCACCAGCACATCCACCCGGCCCAGCGCCTGCTCGGCGGCGCGGAAGGCCAGCTCACAGCTGGCCCGGCTGGCCACGTCACACTGGACGGCCAGTACGCCCGGCAGCTCTTTTTGCAGGGCTGCGGCGGCCTCGGCGTTGGTGTGGTAGAACACTGCCACCCGGTAGCCCGCCGCATAGAATGCGCGGGCTGCTGCTGCGCCGATGCCCCGGTCACCGCCCGAGATGAGGACGGTGCGGTCCTTCGCCGCCGGGGCAGTGCTCTGGGGCTCTGCCGCAGGTTCCGGCTCGCGTTCCGGCTCCGATGCCGGCGTGTTCTCCGGCGCAGCGCTGACCGGCGTTTCCCTCGTTTCCTGCACCGGCGGTGCGGCCACAGCCGCTTCTTCCGGCTCGGGCAGGGTCGGCCTGCGCTGTTCTTTCTTCGGCCCGGCGTCTGCAAGGTCAAATGTCAGCTCAAATTCGTCGTTGTACAAGAGTCAAACCCTCCTGTCCACTATTTTCGGCCGCAGCGCCTCTTCGTGTCAAAGCCTCTGCGGCGGGAAAGGAAACAACTTCCCCACCCCGCCGGAGCTGCGCTCTGCTCACTTTTTCCGGTCTAGGCCGGCTCTGCGGCGCGCCCGGCGGCATTTGTGTGGTTTCGACAAGTTTCCATTGAATAATATAGCACAATCGGGCGAAAAAATAAAGTGGTCACCGGTGATTTTTTCACGCAGTTCCCACTTTTTTCACAGATTCAGGGGTTCACGGGCGGCTTCCAGCGGGGCTTTGCGGCCCGCCTGGCCCGCAGTGAAACGAAAAATTCCTGCAAAAGCTGCTGTGCCTCATCGGCCCGCAGTCCCTTCTCGATGACGGGGTGATGGTTGAAGGGCTGGGCGAAGAGGTCTGTCACCGAGCCGCAGCAGCCCGCCTTGACGTCGGCGGCACCGTACACCACCCGCTTGATGCGGCTGTTGATGATGGCGCCGCTGCACATGGGGCAGGGTTCCAGCGTCACGAACAGCTCACACTGCCACAGCCGCCAGCCGCCCAGCTTTTTGCAGGCCGCGTCGATGGCCAGCAGCTCAGCGTGGTGGAGGGCGTTTTTCTCCGTCTCGCGGGTGTTGTGGGCGGCAGAGATGATCTCTCCGTCCTTCGCCACTACCGCGCCCACCGGCACTTCGCCCAGCGCAGCGGCCTTTCGGGCCTCTTCCAGCGCCGCACCCATCAGCTCAAAATCGGTCATCCCATTCCCCTTTCTGCCAGCCGTGCGGCAAACACGAGGCAGTTATTTATAATATGTAACGCGCTGCCGGGCCACACGCTCTTCGCTTTCTGGGCAGCCCAGCCGAAGATGAGCCCCATGCCCAGCGCATAGGCCCGGGCCGTCCAGCTGCCGTGCAGAGCCGCAAAAATCACCGCCTGCACTACCACAGCCCCCGCGCCGCCCAGCGGCTGCAAAAGATAGAGCGCCCCGCCCCGGAAGGCAAGCTCTTCTGCCAGAGGGGTCACAAGGCAGATGCGCAGCGCAGCCCACGCGAGGGCCGCGCCCTCGGGCAGAGCCGTCTTTTCCGCCGGGAGCAGCAGCTGTGCTCCCGCCGCCAGCAGCGCCCAGAGCACTGCCGCCTCGGCCAGGACCCGGCACTGAGCCGGAAAAGACGGCTTTTCCGGTTCCCTTATCAGTCTTTTCACGGCGCACCCTCCTGTCGGCGGACATTGTACCATACTGCCGCCCCGTTTTGCAAGCAGTTCTTCGTTCATTCGAAGAAATTTCACTCAAAAGATTGACATTCCGCCCGGCGTTCTGGTATACTTTGTACGACTTTTTTATAGATTTGTCGTTTTACCAAAGACACACGATGAACGCACCCATGGAGGTACGAGCTATATGATACGCATTCTTACCGATTCCGCATCCGACATCCTGCCCGCCGAGGCCGCGCAGCTGGGTGTGGACGTCATCCCCCTCAACGTCACCCTCGAGGACGGCACCGTCATCCGGGACGGTGTGGACCTGACTCCCAGCGAGTACTACGAGCACATGGCCGGCTGCAAAAAGCTGCCCACCACCAGCCAGCCCAGCCCTGAGCTGTTCGAAAAGTTCTACGCCGAGGCCGCTGCCGCCGGAGACGAGGTCGTGGGCATCTTCCTGTCCCACGAGCTGTCCGGCACCTATCAGTGTGCGAAGCTGGCCGCAGACCTGGCCAATGTGGACAACGTCCTCTTCGTGGACAGCACCAATGTCTGCCTCGGCGAGGGTCTGCTGGTGCGTCTGGCCGCACACCTGCGGGATGAAGGCAAGTCTGCCGTCCAGATCGCCGCCACTCTCGAGCACGCCAAGGAGCACCTGCACCTCGTCGCCGCCATCGACGACCTGAAGTATCTGCGCAAGGGCGGCCGTCTGCCCGCCGCCGTCGCCGTGGCCGGCGGGATGCTGGGCATCAAGCCCCTCATCACCATCAAGGAGGGCAAAGTCGCCATGGCCGGCAAGGCCCGGGGTCTGCCCGGCGCATACGTCGCCCTCTTCAAGAAGATAGAGGAGCTGGGCGGCGTCAATCCCCGTTTCCCCTCTCTGGCCGGTTACACCATCAGCACCCGCGAGGTGAACCCTATCCAGACCTATCTGGTGGACAATCTCGGCCTTCCCGAGCCGCTGGTGCGCCAGATCGGCTGCGTCATCGGCACCCACGCCGGTCCCGGTGCATTTGGTCTGGCCTTCTTCGATAACGGGCTGGTCATCGACTAAGAGTATATAGGAAGAGGCTGCTGTGCATCTGCACGGCAGCCTCTTTTCGTTTTTACTTACAGCATATCCGTGATGAGCTTGCCCAGCAAAAGCACCAGCACCACGAGCATCATGGGGCGGATGAACTTTGCGCCCTTTCTCAGGGCGAAGTGGGAGCCGATGATGTTGCCGACGATGTTGCTGATGGCGCAGGGGATGCCCACCGGAAAGACCACCAGCCCGCTGCTCAAATAGGTGAAGAGGCTGGCGTAGTTGCTGGCGAGGTTGAGCACCTTGGCGTTGCCGTTGGCGGTGCGCAGGTCAAAGCCCATCAGGCTGGTGAAAGCGATGATGGCAAAGGTCCCGGTGCCAGGCCCCATCATGCCGTCGTACAGACCGATGCCGAGGCCGATACCCAGGGCCAGCAGGGCCTTTTTCAAATTCAGGGTGCCGTCGTCCCGGTTCTCGTCCGGGAGATTGCGACGCCACAGGATGACGACTGCCGCGATGGGCAGGATGATGAACATCATCATCTGCAGCACCTCATCACTGAGCATCAGGACGATGTGTGCGCCCAAGGCACTGCCCGCAAAGCTTCCGATGGCGGCGAGGATGCCGACCTTGAGGTTCATCGCACCGTTCTTGAAGAAACTGGCCGTGGCGAACGTCGTGCCGCAGGCGGCGCTGAATTTGTTGGTGGCGTAAGTATAGTGAGGCGGCAGGCCCGCGAAGAGATAGGCCGGCAGACTGATGAGTCCGCCGCCGCCCGCTGCCGAATCGACAAAGCCCGCAAAGCCGGTCATGAACACCAGAAATGCCATCATCGGCAGGCTGATTTGAATACCCATTGTTATGATTCCCCTTAATATTCCTATTTTTTCCACGATTTTACTTGTACAGCTCACCCTCGCAGGCCAAAATCTGGTCGAGTATCATCCGGGACACCCGGGCGCCGTAGACCATGGAGGGATGGTCATTGTACTCGATGATGTCGTGGAAGTCCTTGTTCATCAGGACGATGACATACTCGCCGTAGGGGGTGTGGACGATGCCGCCGTCATTGCGGCAGGCGTTCATGCTGCCGCTCTTGCTGGCCACCCAGATGAGTTCCGGCTCGCCGGTCTCCTCGCAGTCGAGATAGAACTGAGGGAAGTCGTGGGTCAGCATGGTATTGTAGTGCTGCTGACGGAAGATGGCCAGCATCTCAGCGCTGGCCTCAGCGCTGACGAGCGTTCCCTTTGCCACCTGCGCAAACAGCGAGGCGTAGTCCCGGGGCGTCGTGGTGCCGAGGTCGTTGTAAATATCAAAGTGGAGCGGGTTGTGCAGGACGGTGTGGGCAAAGCCCATCTCCCGGATACAGGCGTTGATGGTGTCCAGCCCCAGATAGTCGATGACCATGTTGGTGGCGATGTTGTCGGAGCAGATGATCATCATGGTGGCGGCGTCTTTAACTTTCAGACTTGCGCCCACGCCCAGCGCCCGGAGCATACCGGAACCGTCCACAAAGTGCTCGGGCTTGTAGGTGATTTTTTCCTCGAGGCCGGCTTTGCCCCGGCTGGCCTGCAGATACAGGGCTGCGAGGATATATGCCTTGATGGTGGAAGCCGTCTCAAATTCCTCGTCAGCGCCGATTTCGACCGTGTGGCCGTGCAGGTCGTCCACAAAGACGCTCATCTTGCCCTGATAGGAATACAGCTCGGCGGCAATACGCTTTTCCAGCGTCATGTTTTTATCCATTTTGGAATCTCCCTGTCGTTTTATACATTATTTAGAGGTTTTCTTCGAAGAACCGCCGGGCGTTGCGGTAGAAGATGGCCTCCACCTCGTCCTCGGTGAAGCCCTCGCGGCGGAGTGCGTCGGCCAGCAGCGGGAGCTTGGAACAGTCGTCCATTTCCAGCTTGCCGCCGATGCCGTCGAAGTCACTGCCCAGACCGATGATCTCAATGCCGCCCACCTGCTTGAAGTGGGCCGCGTGCTTTGCCATCAGGGCCGTGGTGCTGCGGCAGAGCTTTTCTTCGGGCTGGTTGTCGAGGAAGCCGCTGCAGTAGTTCAGACCCACGAGGCCGCCCTTGTTGGCGAGGGCGCGGATCATCTCGTCGGTGAGGTTGCGGCAGTGGGGTGCGAGGGCGCGGCAGTTGGAGTGGCTGGCCGCAAAGGGGCGGGTGGAGTGCTCCACAATGTCCCAGAAGCCCTTGTCGGACAGGTGGCTCACGTCTGCGATGATGTGCAGACGCTCCATCTCAGCCAGGAACTCGAAGCCCTTTTCTTTCAAGCCCGTCTCGGTGTTGGGGGCGCAGGGCCAGATATTGTGGCCCCCGCCGGGGACGACGTTGGGGCTGGCAAGCTCGTTCTCGTGGTTCCAGGTCAGAGTCATCATGCGGACGCCCAGCTCGTACATCCGGCGCAGCACGCCGATGCTGCCCTTGCAGCAGCCGCCCTCTTCGATGGTGAGCATTCCGCTGATCTTTCCCTCGGCGGCGTTCTTGCGGATGTCAGAGGGTTGATATACCGGTGCAATATCCTCCGGGTATTTTTCCATGATGCGTTTGAAGACGTCGATTTCTTCCAGCGCCGTCACCAGCGGGTCGGCCCCGGGGGTCTTGTCGCCCAGATTGACAAAGGCGGCGAAGCACTGCAGCATATAGTCGCCCTTTTTCAGTTTCTGCAAGTCGATGTGCAGATCATTCTGCGCAAAGCTCTTGGGCGTACCCGCCTTTTCGGCGTAGCGCAGCTCACTCAGGGTGTCACAATGTAGATCAAAGACTTTCATGGTTATCTCCTTTTAGAAAATACTCCCCACCGCATACAAACACTTCACCAGATCCTCCCGATACAGCGGGTCGCTCGGCTCAAGGCTGTTGATGACCACACCGCCGCTGGCGGCGGCACCGGTGGAGTGGATATACCGTCCTTCGCCCAGATAAAGCGCCACATGGCCGGGGAAGAAGAGCGCATCGCCGGGCTTTTTGTTCTCGAAGGCCACCTCATGCATCGGCCAGCCCTCGATGATCTTTGCGTCGCGGTAGATGAGCACACCGCACTGCATATAGGCGCTGCTGACGAGGCCCGAGCAGTCGATGCCCCGGCCCGACTTGCCGCCCCAGCGGTACTCGGTACCCATATACCTCTTCGCCTGCTCACAGACAGCGGCGCGGAAGGCTTCTTCGCTGCCGCCGTACCAGCGTGCTACAGCTTCCGGCACGAGCTTGTCTGCCGTCGTGTCCAGCGTCTCGGCCAGCGCGTCATTGAAGGCAAGGCCCTCTCTCTGGGAGAAGACCGCCGTCATCTCATATTTCACCGGCTCCAGCGCCACATCCCGGACATAGCCCGTCCGGCCATCCGTCAGCAGAACTTTCGCCCAGCCCTTGTGGGCCTCGACCTCTTCGGCGGTCTCAGGCTGGCGGCGGAGAACGCCTCCCCGCTCCAATTCCATCATCCGGACGCCCTGCACCTTGGGCAGGCTGAGGACATCCGTAGCGCGGCCCACGAGAACGAGGTCTGCCCCCAGATACTCCCACAGCTCCTCCTCGCGGACAAACTGCAATTCCCGCTGATTCACATAGCCATGGTAACCGTAAAAGCTGACCACTTCGGCCACATCGGGCGGAAGCTGGACGCCCGCAGCGGTCACGCCGCCGGGTGCAGTCCGCACCTGACAGGCCTGCCCATACAGGCCCTCATCTCCGATGGTGGAGACAAGACCCGCCTCGCTCTCTTTGATGGTCTGGGGCAGGTCGTAAATGGTGCCTACCGGCACCGAAAACAATGCGTATTTCATGGTTCGCTCCCTTCCAGCAGCTGCAGCAGCTCATCCGGCCGCATCGAGAGGATGGCACCATCGGCGGTGCCGGTCACGGTGTCGGCCAGCGACTGCTTGGCCTGCTGCAATTCCACGATTTTTTCTTCAATGGTATCCTGTGCAATGAGCTTATACACCTGCACCGGGTTCTGTTGGCCGATGCGGTAGGCGCGGTCGGTGGCCTGATTCTGGGCGGCGACGTTCCACCACGGGTCGTAGTGGATGACGATGTCCGCCGCCGTCAGGTTAAGGCCGGTGCCGCCGGCCCGCAACGAGATGAGGAAAACGCTCACCTCTCCCCCGTTGAACCGCCGGACCAGCTCCGCCCGGACGGGCTTCGGCGTCGAGCCCTGCAGCGTAAAGTGGCTGATGCCCTCGGCGTCCAGACGCTTTGCCAGCAGCTCGAGCATCGAGGTGAACTGGCTGAACAGCAGGATGCGGTGGCCGCCCTCCACGGCGCTGGAGACCAGCTCCACGCAGGCGTCCAGCTTGGCGCTACCGCCCTCCCAGTTGTCTGCGATAAGGCGCGGGTCGCAGCAGATCTCCCGCAGCCGCATGAGGACGGCGAACACCGCCATCTTGTCCTCGGGCTTTGCGGCCTGCAGCTTCTCCCGGGCGTCCACCACAGCGGCCAGATAGAGCTTGCGCTGCTCCTCTTCCAGCTCGATGCGGTAAACATTCTCGGTCTTGGGCGGCAGCTCCTTGAGCACATCCGACTTCATGCGGCGGAGGATGAAGGGGCCGGTCAGCTGATTGAGACGCCGCACGGCGGTCTGGTCTTCCTCCTGCACGATGGGCTTCTCGAACCGGCTGCAAAAGCTCTTGTAGGGCGGCAGATAGCCCGGCATCAGGAAGGAGAAGATGCTCCACAGCTCACCCAGCCGGTTCTCCACCGGCGTACCGGTGAGGGCGAACCGCACCCGGCTGCGCACTTTGCAGACGGCCTTGTATTTCTGGGTGGTGTGGTTCTTGATGGCCTGCGCCTCGTCGAGGATGCAGGCGTAAAACTCCTGCCCCTCGTAAAGCGCCTCGTCACGCCGCAGCAAATCGTAGCTGGTCACCACGAGGTCGGCGGCGGGCCAGCTCTCAGCCAGCTCGGCGCGGTGGGCGGCGTCGCCATCCACCACCACGCAGGAGAGTTCGGGCGTGAATTTCTGACACTCCTCGGCCCAGTTCAGCACCAGCGAGGCCGGGCAGACGATAAGGCTGGGCAGAGTCTGGCCGTTCTGCTTCATGGCCAGCAGGTAGCTCAGCACCTGCACCGTCTTGCCCAGGCCCATATCGTCGGCGAGGATGCCGCCCATGCCGTAACCGTCCAGCGTCCGCAGCCAGCGGTAGCCGTCCCGTTGATATTTGCGCAGGGTCTTTTGCAGGGAGACAGGCGGGGCATACTCGCTGTCCTTGACGGCGTGGAAGCTCCGGCTGATGCGCCGGAAGGCGTCATCCCGGTTGAAGCGCACACCGGTCTGGCCCGACAGCGCCCAGTCGAGGCTGGGCGCACGGTAAAGCGGAAGCTGCGCATGATTCTGGCCCAGCTTTGCGCCGGAGAGTTCCAGCGTTTCGTTCAGTTCGTCCAGCACTTCCAGCGAGTCATCCAGCCGCAGCAATCGGCCATCCCGCAGGCGGTGGTAGCGCTTTTTCTGATGGAGCGACTTGAGCAGAGCTTTCAGCTCGCTCACCGGGAATTCGCCGGTGTCCACCTCCAAATCAAGCACACTGCCCTGTACCGACACACCCACTGAGATCTTCGGCGGCGCAGCCTGCAAGTCGCGGAATGCATCGCTGAGGTAGACTTCGCCCTCCGCCAGCAGGGCAGGCACACCCTCTTCAAGGAAAGTAACAAGGGTATCCTCGTCGTCTGTGCCATATTCGGCGGGGCTGGTGTCGGTCTGCTGGGTCAGATAAGTTTGGAGCAGCCGCCCGGCCCGACGCTCTGCGCGGGCGTCCCTCAATAAATCGGTCGGGGCCGCAAAAGGCGTCACCCGGTCTTCCCCATACAAAAATTCCGGGTGGGCGCGGACGGCCCCCATGTGGGGCGCATCCAGATAAAACTGCACCACCGGCTCCAGCGGTATCTGATTCAAAAGCAGCCGGTCAGGGTCGTCGATGGTGATCTTCCGGCCCAGCTCCGGCAGCACGAAGCTGCAAAACGACACGGCATCCTTGCTGGTGAAAAAGAGTCCGCTGCCACAGAGGGCGTTCAACGCAGGCAGCAGACGGGCCGCTTCGGCTCGTTCCAGCTTCCAGATGGTGTCTTCATTATAAAGGTAGCTGTAGTCAAGGCCCTGCAATGTGTACAGACTGGGCTCCACCACGATGTGTACGCCGCCCCTCTTCTTCTCGACCCGCAGCGTCAGCGCGGGCAGACCCTTTCGCAAGGCGTAACCGCCCACCTCGCCCCTCGGCTCATATAAAGCCACCAGTTCATCCAGCAGCTCACCCGACAGCGGCACACTTCCAGCGGGGCCATTTGCGATGCTGCGGGTCGGGCGGCCTGTGGCGGCTTCCACGCTCTTTACCGTGTCCTGCTGGCGGCGGAGCAGCGTCAGAATTTTCTGTGCCTCGGTGGTAAAGGCGTCCCAGCGGTGGACAAAGGCCAGCGTTTTGCCGTAGCTGACGCTCCGCTCTTTCTCGATGGCCGTCAGCAGTTCCGGGATGCTTTTGACGACATACTGCCGCCCGCCGTCCGAAATGCGGAGGCGCAGCAGCGGCGGCTGTCCGGAGTAGTCCAGGATGAGCTCCGGTTCCAGTTCCGCGAAGCCTCGCTGCTGGCCGTCCGAGGCCGTCAGACTCTCCACCTCGGCCAGCGCGTCCTCCTGATAAGCTCGAAGAAGTTCCTGCGCCTGCACATCCGAGACAGGTTCATCGCCTCGCCATTTCCTGCCGAACAGCATCTCGAGACCGGAGACGTAGCTATCCTTCCGGGCTGCGGCTTCTTTAGCAAATTCTGTCCCACGCTGCACGCCCGGGATGTCCAGCAGTGCCTTTTTCTCTGGCTTTGGTTCCATCTTTTCTTCCGGCTCATCCACCTCATGCAGCAGCAGCGCACCGATGTGCTTGCAGCAGGGACCTTCGCCGTTTTCATTGAAAGGGCAGGTACAGCTGGCGCTGACGAAACTGCCGTTCTGGCGCAGCCACGCCTGGGTCCGGTAGAGGTTCCGGCCGCTGCCCCGCACATCGGCGCTCAGATGGCGCACGCCGTTCTCCGCCGTCTCACATTCCAGATCCTGCACCCTGTTCTCATATGCCTTGGCCCGTGCATAAATCGTGCTGCCCAGCAGATAGCGGATCTCTTCTCTGTCCATGTCTCTGCCCTCCCTCTCCCAAGCGTCCTATTGGTTAAGCATACCGCACCCGCCGACCAGATGCAAGAGCTTTGGATGAAAAAAGCAAAAAGAAAACGCTCCAAGACTTCTCTTAGAGCGTTTTGATCAAGTCGGCGGCTACCTATTTTCACAAGCCGTTTC